>CAIVEH010000155.1 GCA_903904855.1 uncultured Bacteroidota bacterium
CTACTGCTGATATACTTGTGATAAGGGAAATAACCAATAGGGTTTGGCCACCTACCTACATACCGATTATTGGGGAGGAACAATTGGAGTATATGCTGGAACTGTTTTACTCGCCTGATGAGTTGAAAAAGCAAATGGAGGTTATGGCGCATAATTTTATTCTTTGCGACAATGATGGGTTTCATGTAGGGTTTGCATCTTATTCAGAAATTGAGCCGGGAATATACAAACTGCATAAATTGTATGTGATGCCAGAAACTCAGGGAATGGGAGCAGGAAAGATTATGGTGCAGCATATACTTACAGCTATCAAATCAGCCGGAGGCAATTTGTTACGCCTCAATGTAAACCGGCATAATATAAACGCTATTGCTTTTTACAACAAATTTGGTTTCAGGCATTTCCGTGATGAAGATATAGATATTGGGAACGGGTTCTTTATGAATGATTATGTGCTGGAAATTGATGCATAAAAAAATACAGGCCAATACAATAATTATTGTATTGGCCCGGATATGTATTTTTCGGAATTAAAACTATTTAAAAGCAGCTTCGAGCATAGCTGCCAAACGTAGTCCACCTGTGAGAATTTGTTTTTCTATGACAGCCTGGTTTTTCCCTGCATAAACCTCATCAATTGTTGCATCTTCAAATTCATAAATCTGGGGAAGAAATGCCCGCGCTTGTTTAAGAGCCGCTACGGTATTGAATTTTTTATACTCTGCTTTTTCCTTGTCAATCAGATGGGTATACAGAGCCAGGCAATTTTCCAGTTTTATTTTTCTGTCATAAATAATTCCGCCATCCCATAATGAATGCAAGTTAGTTTCCTTGCCATTAAATGTTACCGTAACCATATTACCACCCCTGTCTTCTCCATAACCAACATGAAGTGGTTGGGATAGATCGCCCCAGAGATGAATTAATACCATGATATTAAATCTCACTTCTTCGTTACTGAGTTTGCTTCTGTTCTTAAGATTGTTGTAGGCTATGCCAATTTCATTGATGCAATTATCTGCCTTCGGATCAGCTACATATTCCTGGCCTTTGGGTATATTTATATAATGCCACGAGGCCTGATTTTTGTACTTAGGATCACTCCTCACATCATCCATCCAGGTAGCGGCCGAATCAATGGTTATCCCATTGAGATATTTGGTTACCATCTCCTGTGTGTGCTGATTAATGTTGCGCCAGGCTACTTCAGCAACCATATGATGGCCCTCTTTGCCCCAGCCAAAGGAATTCAGTGTTGAAAAGAGACTTATCAACAGTGATAATACCAGAATAGATAATTTGCGCATATAAAATTTAGTTTGGTTCAAAAATAATATTATTACACTAATATTATGTATGCAAGGATTAAATTTTTGGTTACTTCCATTGTTTTACTAAAACAGTGACTATTTTGGAGTAATCATTATAAAGCTTACTTCATCGACTGTTTATCAATTGAGTAAACAAGCTATTGCCTGGCAGGGCATTGACCGATTAGAACATCACCAATAAGGATATCCTAATTCCCCATTACACCCAATCCCAAATTTCCCCCGTAAATTGCACTTAATGAGCAGTGAAGTGATTAATAAAAGAACGGATGCGGGCAATATTGAGGTGCTGGGAGCGCGCGTGCACAACCTGAAGAACATAGATGTAAGCATACCCAAAAACAAGCTGGTGGTGATAACGGGTATCAGTGGCAGCGGCAAGAGTTCGCTGGCTTTTGATACAATTTTTGCAGAGGGTCAGCGTCGGTATATGGAGAGTTTTGCGGCCTATGCCCGGCAGTTTATGGGCGACCTGGACCGGCCTGATGTGGACAAAATAACAGGCCTGAGCCCGGTGATAAGCATAGAACAGAAGACCACAAACCGCAACCCCAGAAGCACAGTAGGTACCGTAACTGAGGTGTATGACTTTATGAGACTGCTGTTTGCACGCGTGGCCGATGCCTACTCGTATAATACGGGCAAGAAAATGGTGAAATTCAGTGAGGAGGAGATAGTGGCGCATATACAGCAGAATTTTAAGGGCAGGAAAATACTCTTGCTTGCACCGGTAGTACGTGGACGTAAGGGGCATTACCGCGAGCTGTTCGAACAACTGAGGAAGCAGGGTTATTTGAAGGTACGCATAGATGGCGAGGTAACAGACCTGAAGGAGCGAATGCAACTGGACCGCTACAAAATACATGATATAGAACTGGTGGTAGACCGGCTGGCGGTGAATGCAGAAGGGCAAAGCAGGCTGAGCCAGAGTGTACAGAAGAGCCTTCAGATGGGCAAGGACCTGATGTTTATTGCCGATGCTGAGACAAATGCAATAACACAATACAGCAAAACACTGATGTGCCTGGAGACGGGGATAAGTTATGAGGAGCCATCGCCTAATACCTTTTCGTTCAACTCGCCCTACGGAGCCTGCCCCAAGTGCAAGGGGCTCGGCAATATATACCAGGTGAATATGGCCGAGGTGCTGCCCGACATGAATAAAAGCATAACAGATGGTGGCATAGCACCACTGGGTAGTGAGCGCGATGCATGGGCTTACCAGATGGCTATAGCGCTGGCTAAGAAAAATAAAATTCCGCTTGATAAGCCCATAAAAGACATACCGGCTAAGCAACTGAACCTGCTGCTGTATGGCAATGAGGAGGGAGTTATTACCTATGTTAATGATGATGCCGAAACATATCATGAATCGGTAGTTCAGCACAACTATGAGGGCATCATCAATATGGTGCTGCGGTGGTTTAATGAAACTTCCAGCGAGGGCATTAGAACATGGGCTGAAGGGTTTATGGAGCTGAATAAATGTCCGGCCTGCAATGGCGCCAGGCTGCGTAAAGAGAGCCTTTACTTCAAGCTGGATGGTTGTAATATCAGTGATCTCTCGGCGCTGTCACTAAAGGAAATGATGGAATGGTTTACCGGCCTTGAAGAAAGGCTGAGCAATAAACAGCAAACCATTGCCAAGGATATACTTAAAGAAATTAGGGACAGGCTCCACTTTCTGCTGGATGTGGGACTGCATTATCTCACTGTCGACCGGCCTACCCGCACACTGAGCGGCGGAGAGAGCCAGCGGATAAGGCTTGCCACCCAGATAGGTTCGCAACTTACTGGTATAACCTATATACTGGATGAGCCTAGCATTGGGCTGCATCAGCGCGATAACCAAAGGCTTATTAAGGCGCTGAAAAACCTCAGAGATGGCGGCAACAGTGTGCTGGTCGTGGAGCACGATAAAGATATTATGCTCGCCAGCGACCACTTGATAGATATTGGCCCCGCGGCTGGTATGCATGGAGGGCGGATAGTGAGTGAGGGTACGCCTGCCGATATTCTAAAAATGGATACCATAACCAGCGGCTACCTAAACCATACACTGAATATTGAGGTACCTACTGAACGCAGAAAAGGAAATGGAAAAGAACTCTCGCTTGAAGGGGCCTCCGGCAATAACCTGAAGAACGTAAGCATTAAGTTGCCATTGGGCACCTTTATTTGTGTGAGTGGTGTTAGCGGCAGTGGCAAGAGTACCCTTATCAATGAAACCATATATCCGTTGTTGGGCAAGCATTGCTATCATAACTTCAAACAGGCCCCTATGCCATACAAAAAGGTGGAAGGGCTGGAGCATATTGATAAGGTGATAGAGATTGACCAAAGCCCGATTGGGCGTACGCCTAGGAGCAATCCGGCTACCTATTGCGGGTTCTTCAATGAAGTGAGAACATTGTTCAGCCAGGTGCCGGAGGCCAAGATCCGGGGGTATACAGCCGGGCGGTTTTCGTTCAATGTAAAAAGTGGGCGGTGCGAAGAGTGCCAGGGTGGCGGTATGCGTGTGATAGAAATGAACTTTCTGCCCGATGTATATGTGCAATGCGAAAAATGTAACGGCAGGCGTTACAACAGGGAGACCCTCGAAATACGATACAAAGGCAAGTCCATATCGGATGTGCTGAATATGACTGTAGATGAGGCAGTGGAGTTTTTTGTAAATGTGCCCTACCTGCACCGCAAGATAAAGACCCTGCAGGATGTGGGCCTGGGGTATGTTACACTCGGGCAGAGCGCTGTAACCCTTAGCGGTGGTGAGGCACAGCGGGTGAAGCTGGCCACAGAATTAAGTAAACGCGATACAGGCCAGACCATCTATATACTTGATGAGCCTACAACTGGGCTGCATTTTGAAGACATAAAACACCTGCTTGCTGTGCTTAATCGCCTGGTGGATCGGGGCAATACCATACTGGTGATAGAGCACAACATGGATGTGATAAAGGTAGCCGACTATGTGATAGATATGGGCCCTGAGGGCGGCGGCGGTGGCGGTAAAGTGGTGGGATCTGGTACGCCCGAGGATATCGCTAAGATTAAGGGAAGTTTTACCGGGCTATTTTTGAAGGAGGAGCTCGTTTTGGGGAGAAATTAATAAATATTGTACGTAATTTTGTACCTAAACAGATTATTATGACAGTTGTAAATTATTCGGAATTCAGGAAGAATTTAAAAGAAAACCTGGATAAGGCCTGCGATGATAAGGAGGTTGTTGTCATTTCAAGGGCACATAATAAAAATGTAGTACTGGTATCTCTCGATGAATATAATTCCTGGCAGGAAACTAAGTATTTGCAAAGCACTGTAAATAATCATCAACGATTAATGGATGCTATTAAGGATACTGAAAATGGTATTTATGAAACACATTCATTAATTGAAGAATAATGGAATTGACCTGGAACAAACGTGGGTGGGACGACTATTTATACTGGCAAAAAACAGATAAGCAAATCTTAAAAAGAATAAATGAACTGATTAAAGACTGTCTTAGGGAGCCATTTGATGGAATAGGTAAACCTGAACCTCTTAAAGATAATTACAGAGGTTATTGGTCCAGAAGAATTAATGATGAGCACAGGCTTATTTACAAAGTCAATCCGGATAGATTGATGATTCTGCAATGTCGCTTTCATTACTAAATCTGCTCTGATATGCAAGAAAAAATTCCGTCAACTCAACTCACAACAATTTTAAAATGAGTATAGCTTACAAATGATGCAACTATACCCGGCACATGCCGATGAAGCCCTTGAGTTTAATAAGATCAGTGAATTGCTGCTGCTGAAATGCCGCACCGATGCCGCGCGTGAGCGGGTAGCCAATATCCGGTTTCATACCACGCTTTCGCATATGGAGCGGGAGTTGCAGCAGACCAATGAATTTAAAAACATCATCATTGGCAATGACCATTTCCCGAACGATTTTACACGTAATCTTTCCAAGGAATTAAAACTGCTTTCTATACCCGGTGGTGTGCTTACCGGCGAACAGATGCTTGAATTTAACAAACTGGCTCTAAATATTAAGGACATACTGCAATGGTTTAAAAAGCACAATGAACTTTTCCCCAAACTGAATGAACTCGCTGGAAAAACAGAATATGAAAAACGTATCACTGAAATCATAACTACTGTCATTGATGAGACCGGAATTGTAAGAGATACCGCATCGAAAGAACTGATGTCGATACGATCTGAACTGGGAAAGGCAAGGTATGAATCAAGACGGACATTTGAAGCCGTCCTGCGAAAGCTGAACAAAGCAGGATACCTGGCCGACATTTCGGAGAGCTTTATGAACGGGCGCCGCACTGCGGCTGTGCTTGCAGAATACAAGCGCATAGTAAAGGGTATACTGCATGGCGAAAGCGATACTCAGAAAACCGTATTCATAGAGCCCGAAGAAACTATTGAACTGAACATCGAAATATTTTCACTGGAGCGGGCAGAAGGCAGGGAAATTCACAGAATACTGGTACAGGCCACCAAGGACCTTTCGGCTTATGCCAGTGTACTTGAGGCTTATTATAATCTGTGTGGCGTATACGATTATATAAGGGCCAAGGCCCTGCTGGCCGCAGATATGAATGGCAATATGCCCCGGCTTAGCCCCCACCCTATGGTGCAACTGATAAAGGCATACCACCCGCTTTTATTACTTCGCAACAAACAGAGCCAGAAACCTACCATACCCCTTACGCTTACACTTGACAGGCAGAACCGGATACTCATTATCAGCGGGCCAAATGCAGGTGGAAAGACGGTATCAATGAAGACCGTGGGACTGCTGCAACTGATGTGCCAGGCCGGCTTGCTGATACCTGCCGATGAAAGCTCGGAGGTGGGAATTTTCAGGCAACTGATGGTGCAGATAGGCGATACACAATCTATAGAGCATGAACTGAGTACCTACAGTGCCCATCTGCAGGATATGAAGCATTTTATGGACTTTGCCAATGGCAAAACACTCTTCTTCATCGATGAACTCGGCAGCGGCAGCGACCCAAACCTGGGCGGCGCTTTTGCTGAGGCTATAGTGGAAGATCTGGCAGCTAAAAATGCCCTGGGCATCATTACCACCCATTACCTTAACCTGAAGATAATGGCAGGCAAGGTGCGCGGGATATTCAATGGCGCTATGGCGTTTGATGAACAACAACTGGAACCACTTTATAAACTGAGTATAGGCAAGCCCGGCAGCAGTTATACTTTTGCCATTGCCCAGCGCAGCGGCCTGCCAGCAAAGGTAATTGACCGGGCAAGGCAGCTAACCCAGCGCGAGCACTTCAAACTCGACAAGATGCTCCACCAGACCGAACAGCAATCGGTAAGGCTTACGGATAAAGAGAAAGAACTCGACAAACTGATAAGAGAAAATGATAAGCTGAAGAAGAATTATGAAGAGCTCACCGACAGGGAAAAACTGAAGCAGCAACATGCAACACTGCAACTACAGAACAAGATAAAAAAAGAAGAACTGGATTACCTGAGAGATACCGAACGAAAGTTCAAACAGATCATTCAGGACTGGAAAAAAACCGAAAATAAACAAGATGTGATCAATGCAGCAGAAAATGTATTGTTCAAAAAGAAACAAATCCAGAACAATGCAGCAGCAGCACGTAAGGCCGATAAAGCCTACGAAATAACAGGCGGCAAACCAAAGATAAGCGACCTTGTACGCAACAAAGAAAACCACCAGGTAGGTACACTGATAGAACTAAAAGACAAAAAAGCAACAGTAAAAATCGGCAACCTTCCCTTTAAGGTGAATATTGATGAATGGATTGTAGTGAGAAAGAAAGCTGATAAGTGATAGGTGGATAAGTGATAAGTGGAGTAACTACCCTAAAAACACGATCAAAGATGATGAATGTTCTTGAGTTTAAGTAACAACATTAAGCACTCCCCTTTAGGGGCCGGGGGTATACGCATATTCCGCCATATACTCATACTTCTTCGTCAGCTTCCCGTTTTCACAAATAGTTGCACGGTGTAGTATATCGCTGTCCTTTTTCATTAGTTCAGGAAGTATGTATTTCTCCATGTGGCTGCCAAAATACTGCGATGCATCATAAGGCAGTTCGTTGGGCAGGTTATCAATAGCCATTACATCAATCACATCTTTGGTTTTCTGGTAAGGAGCAGTCTGCTCAAGTGTGCTGCGGTCTATACCATATACCGGATTGGCTATTGTTGAAGCCCCCATATTAATAGGCACCGAGCCATTTGCATCGCATGTTACATCGGCAATAACACTGATGCGCCAGTCGAGCCGCTTAACGTCTTCTTTGTCGAATAGCCGGGCAATACCTTCTTCCCAGTAAATACCATTCATGAGTATGTCTGCCTGGTTCACATAAGAGCTGAAAAGGCATTTGTAATGTTCCGGGTTTGCATGAAAATCATCACGGTGAAAAAGGTCATTGTCTTTCCGTGCATAAAGATCGGCGCCGGTGAGATGGGTGAAAACCGGATATTCGTATTGGTGGGTAAGAAAATCTGCCGGCTCCACAGATTCAATATCCAGCTGTGTTAGCACTTCCAGTAAGCCTGATGCCACCTTGCCCGAACCTGTAACCACAATTTTAATATTAGGCAGTCGCAGGCGTTCATAAGCCTTCAGCAGTTCTTTATAGCTCTTTACTTCATGAGCGCCCGGCAACCAGTAAAGGCCATATTTCTTACCATACGTCATCAGTCCGTTATGAGCGCCTACAAGCCCCGCAAAATGCCCGAAACCCAGTATGCGCTGTTCATCGCTGTAGGTAAGGCATTCATAGTCTATCATTCTTATTTTCTTTTCTATAAGCGCATGCATCAGCGGCTGATTGTATGCCTGTTTCTTCTTGGTATGCGAGAAAAAAAAGTAGGTTTTGCCAGGGATCAGGTAATGCGGAGGTACTTCTTTAATGCCAATCAGCACATCGCACTTGTCCATGTGTTCGCTCAGTTCTATGCCTTCAGCCAGGTATTCGCCATCAGAGAAACAACGGTTTGGAGAAGGTTCCACAACAATTTTCAGATAAGGATGGTCCTCATTTATTTTAGCACATTGGGCGGGAGTAAAAGCTACTCGCTCATCGGGGTTCTTTTTCCTTTCTCTTAACAGGCCTATCCGGAGCATCTTTCGTAATTTTGTGCAAAGATAGGCCACGCAACGGCCCTCTCCAAAGGAGAGGGTGATGTAAAAATTAATTTTTATGACCAATTACTTCGAATTATACCATCTCCCCGTAACGTTTCATCCCGACCAGGTGGAAATAAAGAGCCGGTTTTACGAACTGAGCCGTTTGTACCACCCCGACAGGTTTGCACAGGCAGGTGGTGCCGAACTGGCTAAAGTACTCCAGATGTCGGCAATGAACAATGAGGCCTATAAAACCTTTAAGAACCCAGATGCCACTATGGCCTACATCCTGAAAATGCACCATTTGCTGGAGGATGAAGAAAAATATGCCCTGCCTAAAGCCTTTCTGATGGAGATGATGGACATAAATGAGGCTGTTAGTGAATATGAAACTGTCATGGTGAGCGCAGCCGAACCACAACATAGCGAAGATGCCCGCAACATGGCCATTAACAGCCTGAATGAACAACTGGAACTGTGGGATGATGCTACAAAACTGCTCATAAATAAATTCGAAACAGGCGATAAAACCAACGAATTGCTGCTAAAAATTAAGGATCAGTACTTCCGTAAAAAATACTTATTGCGGATTCAGGAAAGAATTGATAAATTTGCAGCCCTTTAGAGAAGTCGAAAGTCTTTAGTCGAAAGTCTGAAGTTTGAGATTAAGATAAAGAGCACACAAACTTTAGACTAAATACTAACTACCTTAGACTAAAGAAAAAGCCCCGATGGCGGAATTGGTAGACGCGCCAGACTCAAAATCTGGTATTCGCAAGGATGTGCAGGTTCGATTCCTGTTCGGGGCACGGACAGCTTAACAAGCTGAAAATCAAAGAGTTGTACACACGTACAGCTCTTTTTTTTACCCTACTTTTTTATGCCCATTAAAATAGTATGCCTTAAAATATGCCTTGAAGTCTTAGGGAAGCGCTTTAGTGAATGTTCCTTACTTTCCCTATTGTAATTAGCTGTAATTGTCTGGCGCGTCCATCAATTCCGCCATCATACTCAAAAACTTTCGTGTATAACGGACTAATACTCTCTTCTTGATATGTTGGTTAATACTGCTTCATGTGCTCAACAAAGCCTTGAAGCCGGGGTAGGAACTCATTTACATCTTTGAATTCCACATAGTC
>CAIVEH010000156.1 GCA_903904855.1 uncultured Bacteroidota bacterium
GTGTTGAGACCCATTTATTATGAACCTGGAAAGGAAACATTTAGCGCCGCAGATATATCTTTTCTGAAATCAATAGCGGATACTATGAATCGTGATACTTCATTGAAAATAGAGGTGTCTTCCTATAGAGATTCCAGAGAACTTAAAGAGTATTCTTTAGCGCTATCTCAGCGAAGAGCAATGTCAGTATCTGACTATTTTCAACTTAGTGGCATTGCTAGGGAACGGGTTAAAGCTAAAGGATTAGGATTCGCAAATACAATATCTCCGAATGAAATAAATCTCAAAGATAATCCTGAAGGGAGGCAATTAAACCGTAGGTCAGAATTTAGTTTTTATCTGAACGGGGAATTAATTTATAATAGTAGTAAGAATAACAATTTCAATAAGAGCATATACTCTTCACATCCAGAATTGAATTTTGGATCGGGGATAAACATAGAAAATATTTATTATGATTTTGACAAAGCTACTCTAAGACCTGAAACCGTGGCTATGTTAGACAGCATCATTAATATATTAAGAAAAAATAATTCAATTATTTTAAGTATTTCATCATTTACTGATACAAAGGAGGTTGTAGATAACCAACATTATGAAGGTTTCGATGTATTGACTATACACAGAGCAGAATACATCCAATCATTTCTTACATCTAATGGAGTTAAAAAATCAAACATATATATTATAGATATGGGTGCTTCATTTCCTGTTGCGCCTAATGAAATAAATTGTAATGATAATACCTCTGGTAGAAAATTGAATCGTCGTACAGAATTTAAAATCGTAAAACGACTGTCAATGAATAACAACCATTTACACTTTACTGATGATATAGTAAGAGAAAAATATTGGCAATTATTACACAATTCCCAATACATTCATTAGTAAATTCCCCACTGGTCGAAGGTTATAAAAATAAAATAATGTATACTAATCGAAATTTTCCGCCTTTGTTGGTGTTCCTCACCAACAACTTCGCGCACGGCAGGCAATGCGAGTTTACTTGCTGCACTAATCCCGGCAACCCTTTATCATATAAATAAGGTTAAGACGAAATTCTTTATGACCAGGTTTTAGTAATGCAATTAAATTGATAACATGTGTTTATTTTATTTTCAATATTATTCTGCTATCTAAGCTCTATCACACACCTTCCTGGTATAGCTCTTTATAATATTCAATTAAATGCGTAATAAAATTAGCGCATGCCTTATTTCCGTCGGTATATATTGTCTGCTGGTAAGAGCGATTCTCATTTTCATTTGCCAGACGAGAGACCCAATATTTTCCATTAGTGTTTGCTCCAAAATGCCAACTATCACCATCCTTTTGATTGCCTGATGCTTCTACCCATTGCATTATACACTCAGGGCATTTTAATAGTTCGTTATAAACGTCTATCTCATTTATTTGTATGCTACTGTCTAAACAACCTATTTCTTTAATCAATCTATACGTAGATTTACTAGCTAATGTAAGTGGTTTGATATTTTCAATAAATTTTCCGGCAACATTTATTATTTCTTTGATCATACAATTGTTCATTTACTTTGCTGGCATAGCTCCTTATAATATTCAATTAAATGGGTAATAATGTTTGCGCTTGCCTTATTTCCGTCGGTATATTTTGTCCTGCCGGCTCTCCTTCCACGTTTATCATATTGAATTCGGATAGAGCTTGTTCAATCTCCTGTAACGAGGATTCTATTTCAATTTCTATATCTGTTAAGATTTCATTATCATCAGCCATGAGATAAGATTTGATTGAAATACAAACATACTAAACAGACTCCGAAATTCAAATCAGCCTATAAATCAGTCATTTCAGTAAATTGCATTTGAATGAATTATCTGCCGCTGCTATATCTCCTCTCCTCCCTTCTCCCCTTACCTGCCCAATGCCAGGCGAAGGGAGAAAAGGAAACAGTTACTGTAAAGCTTGCACCATGAGATCCCAACGAAAAAGACTCTGCCAGACTTGCCGCAGGACCACTGGTCGTAAGCAATCTCGCTTCCGAGATAATATTCTCCCATTAATTTCCCCACTAATATTTTTAAAACATAAATTTCCGCCGTGTTAGTGTTCCTCACCCACAACCCCGCGCAACGCATCAGGATACCAAAGCTGAAGGGTCTGGAAAAAGCCAGGTTTAGACCGGAGCTTGCACTGAGTTTCGAATTGGGATAATAACCTGTCGGCCGATATGTATGTGCGATAAGATGAGATAATCAGAAATTAATTTATATCAGCCACCAGAAAGGCTTTCAGCGTTTACCCTTATCCCATCGCTTTTTTTGAGACAATGGGATAACCAAACAAAAAAACTATTCGGAAGGCTGCTTTTTTCAAAGTTGA
>CAIVEH010000157.1 GCA_903904855.1 uncultured Bacteroidota bacterium
ATGCTTAGGCGCAGGTTCAGTTGGTTTGTCAGCACTTGTTACAATAATTACCGGGATCAAATTCCTAACATTACCTCCGGCGGGTGGAGCGTTGACTGTAACTCTCTGGCAATGGCTGAATGCGGGAGGATTCATTGCGAACATATCGTTCAGGCTAGACGCGCTTTCGTTGGTTTTTATTTTTGTAATAACGTTTGTTGGCTTTCTCATTCATTTATATTCAGTTGAGTTTATTTCCGGGGATGAAGGTTTCCGGCGATTCTTCGCGTACATGAATCTTTTTATTGCCTCTATGCTGATTTTGGTATTGGCTGATAATCTGCTTTTACTTTACATGGGTTGGGAAGGTGTCGGGCTGTGTAGTTACCTGCTGATCGGGTTTTGGTACAAAGAACCTGAGAACGGTTATGCGGCCAGGAAAGCGTTCATCGTAACGCGTATTGGAGATACCGCTATGATCATCGGGCTTTTTATCCTTTTTATAAATTTCGCTACACTTAATATTAATGACCTGATGCAGCAGGCAACACTCAAATGGGCAAGCGGTTCTTCATTAGCAGTCATCACCTCTACTTTGCTTCTTGGAGGAGCCTTAGGTAAGTCAGCTCAACTGCCTTTACAAACCTGGCTTCCGGATGCTATGGCAGGACCTTCGCCGGTGAGTGCATTGATACATGCTGCAACAATGGTTACGGCAGGCGTTTATTTAATTGCGAGGACGCATGTTCTTTTTATGCTGGCCCCTGTTATACTATCACTGGTTGCGATCATTGGTGCCATTACATTGTTAGTTGCAGGATTCAGCGCATTGACCCAGCATGACCTGAAAAGGGTACTAGCTTACTCAACCATCAGCCAGATTGGTTATATGTTCCTTGCATTGGGTGTCGGAGCATGGTCTGCCGCTATTTTTCATTTTATGATCCACGCATTTTTTAAAGCTCTTTTATTCCTGACGGCTGGAAGTGTAATTGTTTCATTAAACCAGGAACACGATATGTTTAAAATGGGCGGATTATGGAAAAAAATGCCTGTGATTTTCATAACATTCCTGATTGGTTCGGCTTCTCTGGCGGCTTTGCCTTTGATCACAGCTGGCTTTTACAGCAAAGACGAGATACTTTGGTTTGACTGGTCGTCAGCCCATGGAAGTATAATGCTGTGGTTAGCCGGGTTAGCCGGAGCTTTTATAACATCGCTTTATACGTTCAGGATGCTGTTTTTAACATTTTTCGGTGAGATGAAAACCCAAATTGTAAGCCTGCCGGGCAAATTAATCGTCATACCGGTTATCATCCTTTCTGTATTCTCTGTGATTAGTGGATTCATCGAATTACCAGAATCGTGGGGGCATTTCCAGCTTTTTTCAGGATGGATCGACACAATGATGCCCGCTGTTGTTTTATCTCATGGAGGAAATCTTGAACCGTTATTTCAGTTGCTTTCCGCTATTATCTCGCTGGCAGGCATTTATCTTGCTTACCTGATCTATTATAGAAAAAACAAGTTTATAGGGAAGATCGAGCACAACCGGTTAAGTTACTTTTTTTATACAGGTTGGGGATTTGACCGGCTTTATAATTTTGTTTTTGTCAGACCGGTGGTTTGGCTGTCTGAAATAGATAAAAATGATTTTATTGATTTATTGAATGGAGGAATAGCCTCGTTAACACTTTACTTTAACGGGTTGTTAAGTTTAACTCAAAGTGGAAAATTAAGATGGTACCTGATGGCATTTGCTTTAGGTATCGTATTCATGTTAACTATAATGTTTAACTTATGATACTCTTATATTTTATATTGATTTTATTGATCGGTGGTGCGATTGCCTGGATCACAGGGAAATTGAATGACCTGGTTCCTCGCATAGTTTCACTGGTTGCTTTATCAGTCAATCTTATCCTGGCAATTTCACTTTATCTGAATCGTGCAGATACAGGCAATAGTGACTGGCTGATGGATTATAATGTAAACTGGATCCCTCATTTCGGAATCAGCTTTCACTTGGCACTGGATGGGTTGAGTTTATTACTGATATTACTGACTTTTTTCTTAGGCATTTTATCTGTTCTTGTCTCCTGGAAAGAAATAAAAGTGAATGTTGGATTTTTCCACTTCAATATTTTATGGATATTATGCGGTATCACAGGTGTTTTTCTTTCCCTTGATTTGTTTTTATTTTATTTTTTCTGGGAACTGATGCTGGTTCCGATGTATTTCCTGATCAGCATTTGGGGACATGAGAATCGCGTTTATGCATCGTATAAATTTTTTATTTATACA
>CAIVEH010000158.1 GCA_903904855.1 uncultured Bacteroidota bacterium
CGCAAGTCTGTGACTTGTGCTTTTTATTTACTGATACTATAAAAAACATTTTCTGTTTGGCGAAGCATTTGCTTCGTCATTCTATTCATGTAGCATTTGCTACAATTACATTACTATTCATCACAGATTGCACAGATTGAAATTAAACCCAGATTACGCATTAGAAAAAATGAAGGGTAAATTAATTTCATTAGAATTATTCCAAAGCCCCGTAAACCATTCTCTTCTTTTTTGATGCAAGGCCATTTTTAAAACATATCTACCTTTATTTTTTTCAAAATATGCACCAATGGCAAAAGCTTTATATCTCAATGTAGATAAAGTATGTTGTGTTTTAGAATTAAGGATAAATTGTCTAAACAAAGCCATTAGATTGTAGGCAAGCATTGCCATAGATAGGGCCGCTTCTGTTCCATAAAAATCTTTTAGATTAAAACTATCAAACCCAAAGTCATATTTGAGTTCTTTTATTCTATTCTCTGCATCACCTCGTCCTCTGTATAATCGCCATATTTCTACCGCTGGCAACGTAAGATTTGTAACATAAGCAGTATAACGATATTGTCTGTAAAATTCCTCATCTTTAAATAACTTTAATGTTCTTCCAGCAGCTTTAGGGCGTATTTTTATACGTTGTCGAACAAAAACAATTCTTCTCGGTTTTTCCCATAATTGGCTTTGGTATTGGGTTTCACTAATTTCAATGCCTTCATCTATTGTAAGCCATGTGTTTATTCCAGCAATCATTCTTTGTATGGGCTCATAAAACTTTACGGCAATTACATAGTTGATCGGTTGTTCTTTTTGTTCTACATAATCAAGAATTTCTTTACAGTAAAAGCCACTATCTAATCGCAATAAACCGATGGTTTTATTCTTAAGTTTCTGAAAAGTATCTTCTAAAAATGCTACAAATCCTTCACCTGAAGATGTATTACCGCTTCGTAACCAAAAATTTGCTACCAATTTGACATCTGATATAAAAGCCATAATAGGATGGTGCGATAATCTGCCTCGCTTTTGAGGATTGTATCCTTTCTTTGCACCTTGTTGTTCTCCATATCTGGTTATTACAGAAGAATCACAATCCAAGGTGTAATGATCGAATTTTACATTATCAAACATCCATGTATAAAAATAATCACTTACTCGTTGATTCTTCGCTTGTGTAAATTTGCTGAAAAATCGCTTGTAGGTATCCTGTCCAGGGGATTGTTTCCATGCAAAAATATTACTTAAAGCCTTATCATGTCGAGTTACTTCTGTGTGCATAAAACGATTAGCTCCGCTCCAAATACTTACTAAAAAACTTTCTATTATAGTAATCGGAGAATATCCTCTATTGGATTTTGGTATTGGTAAATCTGGACAAGATAATATTACATCTTTTAATCCAATTTTCTTCATCATTTGCTTTAAAAGCACCATTCCGCCCCAGGGCGTAATCTCTTTGTTGGTATAGCTTATATCGAATTCCATTTTGCAAATTTACCTAATGCTACGCATTAGAAAAAATCCTATTGCGTAATCTGGGTTTAATAGCGACGTAGGCAGGAGCCTACGCCGAACAGGAATCTATTAAATCTTTTCAAAAATAACTCACTATCCCGAAATGTATCTTTCCTGATTTAAGATCAATGGAATTGTTCTGTTGCTTGCCCAGCGCGTAGTTGATGGAGAAGATCCCTGCCTTGGTCTGGAAAGTGATACCGGCACCAAACCCGAAAGGCATGTCGGAGGTATGAGAATTATGCAATCGTTTTTCGTAATAACAGCCGTTCCAGAAAAGATTCAGGTAAGAGTTCTTTTCCAGAATATAACGGTACTCAACGAGTAGGATATTGTAAAACGAAGCATGGATGGATTCCTCATCAAAGCCTCTCAATGTCTTCAGTCCGCCTATCCTGAAAAGCTCGTTATCAAAAAGATTCGGGTTACCGATGTAAGCGGTCCGGTTGTTCAGGTAGAGCGTACTTCTTTTATAGAAGGGGATAAATAATCCCAGGTTCGACTCAAGCTGGTATTGCGTGGTTTTGAGTTTTACACTATCGTAAAGTGCCGGGCTGATATTGTCATTTTTCTTGATGTTCTTAGTTCCCGTGGCAGCAGAAAGCTTCACCTGATATCCCTTTCTCGGGTTAAAAATATAATCCAGCTCTTCATGTTTCAGCTCAAGGCCATAAAGGGTTGTTGTAATATCAGCATAGGGTGGGAGTGTGGTGAGATTATCCAGTCCTTTGTTTTTTATCAGGTTGGATGCACTATTGTCGATGAAAGCTTTTAGATAATTATTCCCCTGGAAAATGTATTGAATTCCTATGTTATTCCGAAGAGTAATATAAGTGCTGTCCTTTTTATAGAGATAAAACTTATAATCAATGCCAAAAGGCGTTGAGAAAAGGAAAGGATAGACAATGTTCAGGTTAAGGTCCTGCGTTTGCTCCTGTAATCTTCTCCAGTTGATGTCAAGCAGTTCTCCCCTTCCAAAAGAATTGAGAAGTTTCAGATGTGCTTCACCACTGACTAGAAGTTTTCCGGTAGTCTGGTTGTTAGGCATGAACCCGATCACGCCATCGAACTGGCTGGCTTTTCGTTTATCAGCAAAGAAAAATATTTTTGCTCCCGTGTCAGCAAATGTAACTTTAAACGGTTTGTTAATATTGAGGAAGGGGAGCTCTTTCAGCTTCGTATTGATCCGCAGGATCTTCGTTTCATTGTACAGGTCATTCGGCTTCAAGCCGGTGTAGGAATAAAGATATACATTGGTGATTTTAGCATCCCCCTTGTTGATGATACTGTCAATCCTGATCTTTTTATTCTTATTCACGTTGAGGCTGGCTGAAATGGAATTCCCGGTTATTTTCAGGGAATCTAATTTAACAGCAGCAAAAGGATAACCATTGTTCTCGTAATAAGTGA
>CAIVEH010000159.1 GCA_903904855.1 uncultured Bacteroidota bacterium
GTGAGTCTGTAATATGCGTGGTGTCTTTAGCCCTGCAATTAATGGTAGCAATGATCAGGAAGTCAACCGAATCTTTTGGCAGTATATCCACCTTGTAGCCGTTAAGCTTCAGATTCGATTGGCGTTTCTCTGCCTTCGCCATAGTAGGGTAGTTGCCTATTATCATTTTGAAAGGATACGTTTGCAGCGAGTCCATTACCGGCACTGCAGGTTGTGTTGCAATCGTATCTTTATGCACCTGGTTGGTATCAGTCACTACAGGTTTTGGTGCAGGAACTACAGTATCTCTGACTATAGGTATATTTATTTCACTCGTGTTTTTGTCTTTAGTGGTATAATGGTAAATAGCATAAATACCTCCACCTACTATCAGTATAAGAATAGTAGCCAGTATTATCATACTCCAGTTGAGTGAGTCAGCCTTGTGTGGAGCAGGGTAGGTGGGTTTATGCACTGGCCTTGCATTCTGCTCTTCCAGTTGCTTACTGTTTTTAATGGTAGGTATGCCTGCCGGTGTGTACCTGAAATTATCATCAGTAATAAACTTAACTCTGCCTTTTTCCTCTATGAATCTGCCAAGGTTCGGCAGGGGCACTTCTTTGCCTGCGGCCATATCAGTCCGGGCCTGCATACTGTATTCACGTAGTGCATTGGCTGCTTTCGATATGCTTATCTGTTCGTTAGTAGCAATAAAATTGGCCAGGTTGTCGTCAATGGATCCTCCAAGTGTTACTATTACTTCATAATGTGGCGCCTGTAGTTCCTTGCCATTGTGAATGCCGGGGCGTTTCACCAACTCCAGGTTACCCAGTCCATGAACGTAACAATACTGGTTTTTCAATAAAAATAATCCTATGTATTTACCTATATCCATTATAAAGCACTTCTTGAAACCAAATATTTTCGGAAAGTTAGCAAATTACAAAATGATAGCGGGAAATATTTTCTATCACTGTTATTTTTGGAATATTAAAATTTTAATCGCAGGCCACCATATACATTAATTCCATAGGCCTGGTAGCCCAGCCAGCGCTGGTAGTTGTTGTTGAGTATATTATTTAGTTGTGCAAATACCGACAGGCGACTTATGATCTGGTATTCTCCGCTGGCACATAAATCTGCGAAAGTATTGAGTTTCATATTATGCAGATGGCTGTCCTGTGCATTGATGCCGCCTTCTATTTGCAGGCATGCATTAAGTATCAGTTTCGGGATCGATGTCAGTGATACATCGCCTCTGATCGTAGTAGCAGGCGCTCCCCACACATAAGGCAGGCTGCCATTGGAGTAATGGTAGAAGTCGGCGGTTATGCCTGCAGTCCACAGGTTGGCTTCCTTATAACGTGCCCCAAGCTTTACAGAAAATGCGTTTACATTAGTATCATAGGCAACCATGAACTGTTTCTGGTCGCTGAAATTATTGAGAAATGTGGGCAGGTTTTTGAAATCCCAGTAACTGACACGGCCATTAAACGAAAAATGGTCGCCGTATGAGCCTTGTATACCGATAAAATATTCGCCCTTACTGGATTGTAATTTCGGGTAAACATTTAGCATATAAGGGTTTTCAGAGGTTAGTTGCTCATAACTGTTTTGCCGGAACGATGATTGAACACCAGCGAATAAACCTACCTTGGTTTCGGGCAGCTGGTATGATGCTAATATATCGGGGAGCAAATAATTCTTTTTGTATTTGCCTGCAACATAACCTAGCAATGCATGACCGTTGAAAAGGTGGTTATTGTATGCAAAGCCTGCCAGGATTCCCACATAATTATTACTGATGGTGGAATCCATTTTGAAACTGGTGAGCGCTCCATTTACCGACAACTGTGCCTGTAGGTGGTTCTCTATTTTATAAGCAAAGGGAAGATCGAAACCTGCTGATACTTCTGATGTATTGTGAAATGCACCGAACCCGGATAAGCTGATAGCTGGATGGTAGGAAAAAGCAGTATTACTATCGCCTTTGCTCTGCAAATCTATAGTTGCCCTTATCAGATTATATTGCTGTTTTACAGAGTCTGCGCTGATTTTATACAAATCATGATTGTAGCCATAGTAGTAATATTTGTTCGATTCGCCTTGCACATCAACATGCAGGTCGCCGGACCGATTGTGCATTGTACCTTCAAACTCCAGACCATTAAGTGCGGTGCGCTGGTTGATAATATTGCCCTTTTGGGTAAGGCTATGCAGGTGCAGGGCTGTTTCGAAATTATTCCCATAAATGGCGCCGATTCCGGCATCAATATAAACTGTGCTTAAGTTGCCTGCACCCAGCTTAATATAATTACGGAAGGGTATTATCTGCTCTTCCTTTCCCAATGCAAGCGGATGCAGCGGCATTGATGTGTAGGTGAAAAAAAGCGACTGTTGTGGTACATCATCGTAAATCTCGGCCTTGTGAATGGTGTCAGGAGGAGGCAACTGGGGCACCCATTCGGGCTTTGGTGCCTGCTTCACTACGGGTTTGTAAGCCTGTATCACCTCAATGGTGGCGCCTTTCATAACAGTGTCCTTGCCAGGTTTTTTTACCTGGCCTGAGGCAGCTGTTGCTAACCCGGTCAATACCATTAAGAAAAGATATCCAGCTCGCATATGGTGATTATTTTTCGTCCGATAGTTTACTTTGTTTCTTATCCAACTCACTAACCTCGTCCAGTTTCTTATTTGCTTCCTTTTTCAGCTCTTCAATTTTTGTATGCTTGACTATACTCTGAAGCGTGGCTTTTGCATTAAAATAGTCTTTCTGTTCTGCCAGCAGTTCGGCAAGCACCAGATACGATTTTACGATCCAGTAATCGTATCCGGCCGACAAGTGAATACTTTCATTGGCCGCATCTTCTGCATCTTTAAATTTGCGCTGCTTCAGCAGTATTTCTGCTATCCTGTACCTCGATTCAGCTGCTATCTCACCATTTTTATTGGCGCTGAGCTGCTTATAAACTACAATTGCAGAATCGCTGGCTTCTGTTTGTTGTAGCGACTTTGCTTTAAAGTACATTGCATCATTAATAGTTTCAGGAGTAGCATCGGTTTCTGCCAGTACTGAATCCGACCAGGCAAGGGCTTCAGGGTATTTGCTACCCCAAAAACCGCTTTTCATCAGTCCGCCGATAGCCAGTTCCTTTGTCTGCAATGATGAGGAACAGTTTTTTAGCTGCAGGTAGAATTCATTAGCTTCTGTAAAGTTCTTTGTTTCAAATGCGATGCGTGCTGCTTTGAGTGCGCTGTTTTCCCTGAATTCATTACACTGCTGGCTGGATAAAATTTGCTTGTAGTCAGCCATAGCAATGCTGTATTTTTTAAGCTGGTATTTGCTTTCTGCCCGGTAATAAAGAGCCTTTACCGCAAATATTCCATTGGGATACTCCTTCAGGTAATTATCAAAACCTTCACTGGCATCTTCCCATTTGCCGGTTGAAAACTGTGTTTCAGCCGCTGCATAATACGTAGAGTCAATAGAACTGCTGTCGGCCGATGGCAGGTTATTTTCCCTGAGAAGGCGGGAATATTCAGCGGGCCTGTTACTCTGTATATACAGGCTTTTCAATGCTTCCAGAGCGGGCATGCGGTCTTCCGATGCCGGGTAGTCAAGTACTACCCGTTTGTAGGCCGCAATAGCTTCTTCGTTTTTATTCTGCTGCTGGTATACAAACCCATTCTTCATCAGCGACTGTGGGGCAAAACTCTTATCTTTTATAGAGTCTGTGAGAACATGAAGAATAGTAAGGGCCTGTGTATATTTGTCTGCCTCTAGGTAAGAAACAGCCAGCTCATAACGGGCATGGTTTACATAAGTAGATGGTGGTATACCATTAATTATTGTTTGCAGTAACGCTATCTTATCATTGTTTTTACCTTGCAGGCCCAACAGTATTGCTTTCTGGTAACGGGCATAATCGGCATTCGAAGTATCATTGGCTATTATCTTGTCGTATAATTTAATTGCCTGGCCATAATTTTTTTGCATAAACACCGCATCAGCCTGCCTTACTGCTGCCACAATTCCAGTGTAGGAGTCGCCTGTTTCTTCCTTGGCATCACTAAAATATTCCTGAGCATCTGTAAAGTTTTCGAGGGCCATTGCAGCAAAACCCATATTAAGGCACGCATGTTGCTTTGTAGCCAGCGGACTAATATGCGTTATAATTGATTTGTTTGCAGGGCTATTTATGAAGTATTTGGTATTGGATATAGCCTCTTTATAATGCCGTTGACGATAATTAATTTCCCCTTTCCAGAAATAGGTTACTGCCTCATATTCCGGATTAACAGGGTGCTCTAGCGATTGGTTAAAGTGCAGAATTGCATTGTCTAATTCTCCTTTCCTGAATTCCTGAACACCATAGCCATAAGTGGCCTTTTGGTATATCAGCCGGTAAGTATGGTCTTTTTTGCTTACGTCATTCAGGTGTTTGAGTGCTTCAGCATATTTATTGGTTTTCACCAGCAAGTCAGATATCAGTGTATTCGCTTCATCCTTATACTGGGTAGTTGGGAATGCGGCCAGCAGCGAATTTAACTGGCGCAAAGCATCATCATTAAATCCGTTTTCATAGCTCAGCCTTGCAAACAGAATCATGGAGGCTTCCTGCTGGCCGGGATTAAATGACATATCGGCACATATCCCAAATGCGTTCCGGGCGCTCGTTTTATCTCCTTTTTTCAGATAACAATCTCCCAGCAGGTACATAGCCGTTTGTCCCAGTGAATCACTGGTGCTGCTCAGTAGCTTGAATTTATCGGTAGCCGCGCCCCATTGTTCCGTGCGGTAGTTGCAATAGGCTATTTCATAAAGGTCCTGCTTCCTTATTTTAGTGGTTTGACTGTAGTAAAAATCAAAGTAAGGCAGGGCTTCTTTATACCGCTGCTCTTCAAATAGGCATTGGGCTTCCAGCAGGTGTAATTCCTTGTCGTAATACGATTTTTCTGTGCGTCGTATCAAAGTATCAGCAAGCTTCAGGGCTTTTTCCCTGCTGCCCATAAAATAATATATCTCAGCTATGTAATACGGAACTACGGTTTTATACTCTTTTGCATCTTTGATGCGATCGAAGCTTTGCAACGCTTCCTTGTATTTATTCTTATTGTACACAAGCAAGCCATAGTAGTAATTGCCTGCCAGGTAATACTTGCCATCCTGATTGTCTTTGATACCTACCAGTAATGGTTCTGCTTTATCAAATTGCTTACTGTTGAAATAGCAGTAGGCCATTTCAAACTTTTCTTCAGCTACTTCCTGTTCACTTAGATTGGCGCTGCCGGTGGTCTCATATAAGCCAATGGCTTTAACCAGATCATTTTGCCTGAAATAATACTGAGCCAGCGAGTAACCAAGGCGTTGCTTGTATGCCGGTTGTGTCGTGCTGTTCATTTCATTTACAGCCGAATCTTGGCAGTCCGGGGCATTGGTTTTCAGCAATGCCATTGCAAGCAGATAGCGCGCTTTGTCAGCGTTTATGTCCCCTTCCTGTGAGTTTTTATTTAAAGAAGTAGCAGCCAGGTAATCTCTTGCCGACTGGATAGCCAATGAATAATGACCTTCAACAAATTGTTCAGTAGCCTGGGTTAAATATTTACCTGGTAATACTTCGGGTGTCAGTACTTGTGCTTGTGATTGGAAAAAAGATAACAAACAGACTGCCATTACGGCTACTCTCTGAATAAACCTTTTTTTTGGTTGCAGCATCTTTTGGTTTTTGTTACTAAAAATTCCACGTTACGTTCAGACTCGGGAATAGGGGTAACTGGTAAACAATAACATTTGTAATACGGTTTACATAAAATACATTCTGCCTGTCATACACATTGGTAAGGGCAAAAGTTGCATCCACGCTCGATTTTTTGTTGACTATAAATTTCTTTTTTAACGACAAATCCAACCGGTGATACCATGATAAACGACCACCATTGATCTGATCTGCATAAATTATGCCTAAATTACCATTTTTCTGCAGAACATTTGTGGTTAAGCCATTGCTGGCTGGGTTAACATTTTCATAAAATCCCTGGGTCTGGGTAAAGGGAAATGGTGCATGAATATTAAAACGGGCAGACACATCCCAATCTTTTTTCTTACCTAAAGTATAGGATGCCACCACGTTGGAGTTAAAACGCGTATCAAATGGAGTAGGGTAGGTTTGTATAATTCCCTTCGAATCAATGCCTGTATAATTAACACTTTGGTAACCCATTGCACACCACAGATATACCCTGCCGTAACTGTATTTAGCAGAAAGGTCAAGCCCTTTGGCAATGCCACTTGCAGCTACAAAATCAGGGTCGGCAACCTGCAGCTTATTCCTGTTCAGTTCATCAACCTGGAAAAAGTCTTTTATCCATGGCTCCAGGTTCAGTTCCACTCTTTTTATATCAACTTCAATTCCACCCACCGCATGAAATGCAGTTTGCAATGCCGAGTTAACTTGTTGCCCATGAGCATTATTGATTTGCTGATCTGGTGCAAGCAAAAATCCTGTAAACAGGTTAACAATGTCCTGGTCTGACTTCGTACTGATAATATTCTGTGAATAAACCCCTGTTGCGAATTTAAGACGAACATTATCACTGGCATTATATTTCAGTCCGAGACGTGGCTCTGGAGATAGCTTGTTAAGTTCAGAATAATACTGGAACCGTATACTCGGTTCAAAAATGAATCGGCTGCTGAAATTATGCCTGAAGAGGAAATATAAGGCCGCTGTGGTACTCTGACGGTTTTCAGTCGTTGCAATACCCTGTGCTCCATAGTAACTTAAAGCAGTATGAAACCCACTGATATCCACTCCATACTTCAGCTGGCTGTAATTAGGCAGGAAATACGTGAAGTTGATGGCTGCTTCAAATCCGTTGATCTGGCTGGTACGTGGTACTGTATCAGTAGGCACATTCACCTGGTCAAGGCTGATATTATAATTGGAATACGCAAACTTACCATCAATCAAAGCTGATGAAGTCCCTGGGGTAACCACAAATGTTCCGCCAAAACCCGTTGCAGTCCAGTGATAGTCTGCAATATTTGTATGGTCCGAATCATTCAGTAAATGCGCCTTATCATCGAAATTGAAACCGAAAAGGTTCAGTTTGCTCCCGTTATCGCCGCTGAAAGTCAGTTTACCGAATACATCAGTAAATTTATAAGGCAGCCCGCTGCTGAAAGGTTCACCTAAACTACCATACATTGATTTAGATGTCTGATCAAAATAGCTGTGTTTAGCAGTAAAAAGGTAGGTGATACCTGCATTGTTATCTTTTTTCTTTGATTTCACCAGAGGTCCGTCCAGCAGAATACGTGCCATAATGGGCGAAGCTGAAACTATGCCCGACAATTCATTTTTATTGCCATCTTTGGTATGCACATCTACAATTGCTGATGTACGGTTGCCATATTGTGCATTGAAACCGGCTGTATAAACATCTACATTCCTGATAGCTTCAGTTTCAAAAACCGAGAAAAGACCTATAGAGTGAAACGGGCTGTAAATGGTAATTCCATCCAGGTAGATGCCGGTTTGTGCCGGAGATCCGCCCCTGATGTATAGCTGACCACCCTGGTCACCTGTAAAAATTACTCCGGGTATTACCTGCAAAAACTGCGCCAGATCTGGCTCGCCACCCGAACTTGGCAACAGTTTCAGTTCCCTGGGTGTGATATTGGTTACACCCGTATTGATATGGGTTATTTTATCAGTTTTTTTACTGGTAATTTCTACTTCCTTTAATCCCATTTCCCGCTGGGCAAGCATGATTTTTTTGGTAATAATTGCATCTGGCAACAGGTTAATATTTATATTGACAGAATCATATCCAATGCCTGTTACCATTAATGTATAACTGCCGGCTGCCAAAGTCAGAGAGAAATAACCGTTAATATCCGTCTGTACTCCGTTCTTCGAATTCAGCACAGAAACATTGGTATAGATAAGCGGTTCGCCCGTCTTTTTATCATATACAAACCCTTTGACGGTACCGTTTTGGCTTTGGGCAATAGCAACACAGGAACAGAGCAATAAGAAAGCAGCCAGTAGGCGTGCGGTTTTAAACATACAATAACTATTTAATGAAATACGAGAATACAACAAGCTGTGCTTGCTGAAAAGTGCGGCAAAGATAGGAATAACCATATAGCTGCCAAACGTAATTTTTTAAAACATTTCACCTTGCCGAATTAATTCGATATCAGGGGTAAAATGAGTTAAATAAATTACACTCAGACCATTATTGCTTAAGGTTGCAACTGACTGATTTCAGGCAGCTATTTTGAGGTTTTTTCCACTCAAAAACTATTAACCGCTTCCTTAAATAAAGGCTGATTTTGGTCTTTGCCAGAGATGATGGCATCGGAAAGATTAATTTTCCATTCTACGCCAATTTCCGGATCAGAATAAAAAATACCTCCTTCAGCCGATTTGTTGTAGAAGTTATCGCACTTATAAAATACTTCCGATGTTTCGGTAAGCACTGCATAACCATGAGCAAATCCATGAGGTATCAGCAATTGCCTTTTGTTCTCTGCCGATAACTCCAGTCCGAACCACTGTTTATAAGTTGGGCTGTTTTTACGGATATCTACTGCCACATCCCAGATTGCACCTTCCAGTACACGTATCAATTTGGCCTGCGGGGTGGGGTGGTTCTGGTAATGCAGTCCGCGCAATACGTTCTTTACCGAACGGGCTTGGTTGTCCTGAACAAAAGGTGTGTCATATCCCGATGCATTGGCAAGCACCTGCATATTATAACTTTCAAAAAAATAGCCGCGGTCGTCCGCATGTACCTTTGGTTCCAGTATAAGCAGTCCTTCAAGTGGGGTAGTAATTACATTCATATAATATTAATTCAGGAAATTGCTTCCAGCAGGTTCTTTGTGATGTAAGATAATTCTTCTTCAGTAAGCTCGGTATGCATAGGTAGTGAAATTACACAATCCTGCAGCATATCGGTTACTGGCAGGTGCATATTGGCAGTTCCGTATTCCTTTAGCATGTTCTGCTTGTGGCAAGGCACCGGGTAGTATATCATGCTTGGTACATTGCGTTCGGCTAGTTGCTGCTGAAGCTTATCACGATCCACGCCCTTCATCTGCAGGGTATATTGGTGAAATACATGGTGGCTGTATGGCGCACGGTAGGGAGTAATTATCTTAGGATTGTTTTTAAAAGCATTATCGTAATAATCAGCAGCAGTACGGCGGGCATCACAATATTCATCAAGGTGGCGCAGTTTAATGCGCAGAATAGCTGCCTGTATACTGTCGAGCCTGCTATTGCAGCCCACCATTTCGTGGTAGTAACGTTTGTTCTGACCATGATTGGCTACCATGCGCAGTGTGGTTGCCAGTTCGTCATCATTAGTAAATATGGCGCCACCATCACCATACCCACCCAGGTTTTTGGATGGGAAGAAGGATGTACAACCTATTGTGCCCATTGATCCGGTTTTCTTAACCGTTCCATCAGAGAAGGTATAAGAACTACCTATTGCCTGGGCATTATCTTCAATAAGCGGAATATTATGTTCTTTTGCCAATGCTATCAGCGGCTCCATATTCACAGCCTGGCCATAAAGGTGAACCGGTATTATAACCTTGGTTTTAGGTGAGATTGCCTTACGCACACTATCAATATTCATGGTGAATGTATCAGAATCCACATCCACAAAAACGGGAGTGAGGCGAAGCAGTGCAACCACCTCTACAGTAGCAATATAAGTATAGGAAGCAGTAATCACTTCGTCGCCTGGTTTCAGTCCCAGTGCCATAAGCGCAATTTGTAGTGCATCGGTGCCATTGGCGCAGGGTATAACATGCTTTACATCAAGGTAGGCAGCTAGTTCAGTAGCAAAATGGTTCACTTCCGGACCATTGATATAGGCGGTGCTTTCAATAACATTCAATACTGCTGTGTCTATTTCTGATTTAATCTTATGGTATTGACGTTTGAGGTCAACCATCTGGAGTTGCTGCATGTGGCCTTTTTTTGGGTGGCAAAGGTAATGGATTTTGTTTTATGGAAATGGGAGGTTCGTTGGGTTGACTCAATAACGTCAAAATCGATTGTTGTATTATGTATAATCGTGAGCTGTTTCTGATTTTAAATTATAATATTAGGTATAGGCGTTTAGATCGCAATAATGTAGCTTTGCCTTATGGAGAGGCGAATTACCTTTGCAGGTGTGAATTCAATTATGTTCCACCAACGGTTTAAAACAGACGACGACTGCCTGGAATATTTATCCGGCGTTAA
>CAIVEH010000160.1 GCA_903904855.1 uncultured Bacteroidota bacterium
CTGACCATTAGTGCGCTTGCCACCATATATCTCTTCTTGCTTGGCTTGCTGTTCGGGTGGGTAAATACCCGTTCGCTAAGTGGTTCAATGAGTGAATTATATAAGGTAGGCAATTTTTTTATCTTGTCTGTTGATTACCTCGGGTTTGGCGTTTTTCTGGCTATATGGATCAGGAAGAGCGGATTGGCTATCGGGTTGTTTCTGATGTATTCATTGTTTCTGGAGCACCTATGTTATGGCATTATCAACCGGTTTACAGTGAAGCCTTATGGAAACCTGTTGCCGCTACAGGCAAGCGATGAGTTGCTGCCGCTGCCGTGGGCTACCATGGCCCGAGCATTATTGCCTGCCGAGACTACTTTGTCGATGTCAACCTATGTACTGGGTACGATGGCCTGGTGTCTTATCTATTATCTTGCCTGTCGTTTTATGCTGATGAGAAGGGATTGGTAAACCTCATTCGACATATAACCATAACTTGTTTCTATCAGTCAATAAATTAATAATCAACATTTTAACAGATATAATGATCTTCTTGTTTTTATTATTTCTGAATGTTCCTTAAATTTGCCTATGCTTACTGGGAAAGAACTGATTCTGGCTACCAAGCCTTTTGCTAAAGAAATAAGGTGGAAGAGTTGGTGGCATACACTTACCTCATTTTTTTTGCTTGCCGGGTCAATTGCCGGCGGCCTGTACCTGGGTTATAAAGACAAGGCGTACATTCAGTATAATAACCTGCTTGGGCAGATTATTTGCAGTATAGCTACAGCGGCGATGCTGGCCCGCTTCTTTATCATTTTCCACGACTATCAACATCACACTATACTTCGTAAATCGTGGGTTGCCAATATCATTTTCACCATATTTGGTATTTATATGATAACGCCACCCAATATCTGGAAGCGCTCTCACGACCATCATCACAACCATAACGCCAAATTATTCAGCGCCAGTATTGGTTCATTCCCTATTATGACCAAACAAAAATTTATGGATGCAACCAAAAGCGAACGGATGGTTTACCTTGCTATCCGCAACCCCATAAATATGTTCTTTGCCTACTTCACCACCTTTATGTTTGGTATGTGTATTTCCTCGTTTCTGAGCAGCCCCCGCCGTCACTGGGATTCACTGGTAGTGCTGATATTGCATTTTTCTATAGGCGCATTCATATGGATTGAATTCAGCTTCCTTACATTTTTCCTTACATTTTTCCTCCCCTTCTTCCTTTCGCAGATGCTGGGCGCTTATCTGTTTTATGCGCAGCACAATTTTCCGGGTGTTATTTTCCGTAAAAATGCCGACTGGACCTATACCGATGCCGCACTGGAGTCATCGAGCTTTATGAAGCTGAATCCGTTTATGCAATGGGTTACAGCCAATATCGGATTCCATCATGTGCATCATCTCAATTCAAAAATTCCTTTTTACCGTTTGCCAGAGGCTATGGCTGCTATACCTGAATTGCAGAAAGCAAAAGTTACTACCCTCAAACCACGCGATATGATTGCCTGCCTCAAACTCAAGGTGTGGGATGCTGATCAAAATCGGATGATTGGTTTTGATGAGATGGGAACAATACCTCCGGCACTGGCTTGATCCTTTATATTACGTCAGTTCGGAGTATAATAATTTGATTTCAGGCAGATTGAGCCAATAACCTATTTAGCCATCAATACATGCGATGCCTTCAGCATCGGAGAAATATCCTAATCTATTACTATAAACGTATAATCCCTTCGGGATTACCAACGTACCAATTATAATAAGTATTAAAAAGCGATGCCAGATTTCATTGGGCGTTGTCCTATGCTCTTGGATTTTGCCCCTTCAGGGCGACTATAACAATTTACTATAATTTCTGAGGGAGTTGCCCATGGCAGGGATTTTTTTGTCAGGGCCATCATTTTCTTTTGTTGTTATTTCCTTTGGTTTTGAGGTTTCTTTGCTGGAGGCGGCGCTCTCTCCGGTTTTGCGGGGCGGGGGCTACACCCTGTTTTTTATTTTTGTTTGTGGATAATTTTTTGTCTTGTTGTTGGTGTAAATCATTTATATGCAATGATTTATGTAGATAGCTATCCTTTGGGTACACCCTATTTTGCACCCTACTTTCCGATGCGCAGTTTTCAGTAGGCAGTAGCGTTTCAGTTGGCAGTTGGCAATTTACAGTTGGCTGTTTTTCTTTTGTCCTTTCTTCGCCTGATGATTCAGGAGATGGATGCGAATTTACCCATTGCTGGTATTCCCTTTCCAATTCCATA
>CAIVEH010000161.1 GCA_903904855.1 uncultured Bacteroidota bacterium
ACACTCTTTCCCTACACGACGCTCTTCCGATCTCCACGGCGGATAAAAGAGAGGTTTTTTATGGATATTCGTAACATTGCCATTATCGCGCACGTTGACCATGGCAAGACAACACTGGTAGATAAGATATTGCACGCCACGCACGTTTTCAGAGACAACCAGGAGACCGGTGAACTGATAATGGACAGCAACGATCTGGAACGTGAGCGGGGTATTACCATCCTGGCAAAAAACATCTCTGTAAATTACAAAGGCGTTAAGATAAATGTGATAGATACTCCGGGCCACGCCGACTTTGGCGGTGAGGTGGAGCGCGTGCTGAAAATGGCTGATGGCGTATTGCTGCTGGTAGATGCGTTTGAAGGCCCTATGCCCCAAACTCGTTTCGTACTGCAGAAGGCGCTCAACCTGAACCTGCACCCTATTGTAGTTATCAACAAGGTAGACAAAGCCAATTGCCGCCCCGATGAGGTGCACGACGCGGTTTTCGAACTGTTTTTCCAGCTCGATGCTACCGAGGAGCAATTGAACTTCCCTACCCTGTATGGTTCATCCAAGCATGGCTGGTTCAATACATCACTCACGCAGACTGATAACATTAATGTACTCCTCGACACAATACTGGAGAAAGTACCGGCCCCTACAGTAGTAGATGGCCCGGTGCAGATGCAGGTTACATCGCTCGATTATTCTTCTTTCCTCGGCCGTATAGCTATCGGTAAGATAGTAAGGGGCTCGATGAAGGAAGGTCAGAATGTGATGCTGTGCAAGGTTGATGGCACCATGCAGCGCAGCAAGGTTAAGGAGCTGTATGAGTTTGTGGACATGGGCAAGAAAAAGGTACCTGAAGTGCAGTGTGGCGATATATGCGCCATAGTGGGCATTGAGGGCTTCCAGATAGGCGAAACCGTGGCCGATTGGGAAACCCCAGAGGCACTGGAGATCATACCTATTGATGAGCCTACTATGAATATGCAGTTCAGCATCAACAACTCGCCGTTTTATGGTAAGGAAGGTAAGTTTGTTACCAGCCGCCACCTGCGCGACCGCCTGATGAAGGAACTGGAGAAGAACCTTGCTATGCGTGTATCAGAAACAGATGATGCCGATAAATTCCTGGTTTATGGCCGTGGTATATTGCATCTGAGCATACTGGTAGAAACCATGCGCCGCGAAGGTTACGAACTGACCGTGGGCCAGCCACAGGTACTTACAAAAGAAATAGATGGCAAGAAGCATGAGCCATATGAAATACTGGTGGTAGATGTGCCTGCTGAATTCAGTGGCAGGGTCATAGACCTCGTTACACAGCGCAAGGGCGAAATGCACATCATGGAAACAAAGGGTATGATGCAGCACCTGGAATTCGACATTCCATCGCGCGGCCTGATAGGCCTGCGTTCGCAGATGCTCACCAATACGGCCGGTGAGGCTGTAATGGCGCACCGCTTCGATGCTTACAAACCATGGAAAGGCTTTATACCGGGCCGCAACAATGGTGTGCTGGTAGCCAAATCAGCAGGTAAGGCAACCGCTTATTCAATAGACAAACTTCAGGATCGTGGCTCTTTCTTTATAGATCCGGGACAGGAGCTGTATGAAGGCCAGATAATTGGTGAGCACATCAAGCCGGGAGACCTGGTGGTAAACACTGCCGAAACCAAGAAGCTGACCAATATGCGCAGCAGCGGTACCGACGATACATCAAGGATAACACCTAAGATCGACTTCACACTCGAAGAGTGCATGGAGTATATTCAGCAGGACGAGTGTATTGAGGTAACACCTAAAAACATCCGTCTGCGCAAGATATCGCTCGATGAAGAAGAGCGCAAGAAAACAGCAAAGATGATGAAGGCTGAGGCGTAATTTACAATCTACAGTTTATAGTTGGCAGTTTACAATTGACTACTGAAAATATTTAAACAAGAAGGCTATCATTTATTTGGTAGCCTTTTGATTTTCTTAGCGGCCTCGGTTATAAATTATAATATAGTGGTTTAGAATTTCTAATTCTTTTGTTCTGTATGTTGCAGATAGTATTGATAGTAGCCGCTTTTTCTTCATGGATGACCTATTATATCCATAAGAAAATAAGACAAAGGAAAGCAGCCAGGCGCGAGAGGCTTAAAGAAGTAAGAAGGGAATATTATCTTTCTGTTTACTCCAGAAGATAAACTGGCCACAATACCTATGTAATACGATTGATAGCTTTTTCATTACCGGCGAATGATAAAAGCCTGGGCCATAACATTGCCTTGGCCTTTTGCCTTCAGATAATAAATACCATCAGGCATCGACTGTAGTTTCAGCTCCACCTTTGTCTCATTGTTACCGATTTCGGTATGAGCAACACACTGGCCCGTGCTGTTAAAGATGCTAATCCTATCATACTGCCCCGGCTGAAACGTTGCTGTAAGTTCATTGTTTCCGTAAACCGGATTAGGGTATAAAACCAGGTTGCCCATTTCAAGTGAATTATTTACAACTGATTCATTTGTGTAGCCATATTTTGCCAGGTAAACACCATAAGAGTGAGTTGTACCAGGCGAAAAACTTACAGTATCAAAATGAATATTGCTATCAGAAAAATTACCAGTAATAAATATGTTTCCAAGAGCATCAGAAGCAACAGATGAGCCTACATTGTATCCGTGCTGGCCGGCGCCTTTTGCCCACAAGGAATTTCCATTATTGTCAAATTTCAACAATGAAATTACCTGTGCGGTATCAGGGTTATAAAGCGTATCAGCTCCTATAGTTAATAACGGCTTGGAGAAGTAACCAGTTACATATAAATTGCCAGCAGGATCGGTACAAGTGCCGTACACCATTGCCTCGGCAGTATTCCCGGAACCTGCCGTTTTGGCCCACACAAGACCTCCTGCCGTATTATACTTAACAATAAATATATCGTACTGGCGAGCCAGGAGAGTATCGGTGCCGAAGGTAATGGGATAGATAGTGAAATTACCAACCAGAAAGACATTACCAGTCGCATCTATCGTAGTATACTGGTTGGGCGGATAACCGAAACTACCAAACCACCTCACCCATTTTGTACTGCCGTTACTATCCAGCTTTATAAGGAATATACTATGCTCCGCAAAAATATCAGGCTTAAGTGTGTCTGCGCCAAATACCATTTCAGCGCTTATATCACCAGATAAAAATAAATTACCCGACGCATCTGCTACCATATTGTTGCTAAATGAATTGCCATCTGCTGACTTATCTGCGCTTTTTGCCCATATCACACTCCCCGAAGAGCTGTACTTTGTTACGAAAATATTTCTTCCCCTGTAATTAACATCTCTAAGTGTATCATTACCAAATGACGTAAAGGCATTCCAGTAGTTGCCAAAAATACATGGATTGCCGGCCGGGTCTATCACAACAGACGAAGGCTCGCTGCCACCTTTTGAGGTTACAGCCCATAATTCATTGCCAGCAGGGTCATACTTCACAAGAAAGGAATTCCCAGGGCTTCGGAGCGTATCAAGCCCCATTGCCAGATTAGGGCTTTCGTAATATCCGGTAACATATAAATTACCGGATTTATCAGTTGCCAGGGCGCTTACATCATCATTTTGTGTGCCGCCAATCCGCTTAGCCCACAAAATCCCTCCGTTGTAACTATATTTTACAATGTATATATCTGCAGTCCCATTCTGGCTGTTAATCATGGTATCGGTTCCGAAGATAAGCACAGAGTCATAGAATATGCCAGCTATATATTCATTACCTGCCCGGTCTGTTGCCACGCGCCCTGCCTGGCCATTACCAATAGTACCCGATGATCTGGCCCACTGGCATTGCGATGATTGTGCAAATGACAAGCCAGAAAAAAATAGTACAATCATTAGCAGAAAAGCCTTCATGATAGAGTACTTGCCCGGGCAATAGTTTGCTTTGTTCATGAATTGATTTTATAACTTCCTAATGCAAGATAATTAACAAGTATTGCATAACTGAACAAACTTATCTGAACAAGGAAAAACAAGCGCTAGGCCGGTACAAAATGGATTTTATCATAAAGAATGATTAGCGGTGTGCCACACTCCCAAAGTGAGACACTCACAAACCTACCCCTACAAAAAAGCCGCCTCAGATGGAGGCGGCGGGCTGTGAATTAAGTGTGTTTTTTATTTATAGTTTAGGAGGCCTTTTTAAGATCGCCATGCTCATTTACCATCACCAGGTTAGGCGCATCAAGTGGTATGGCTTCCTGGCCACTGGTAGGCATTACAATCTGCATATCGGTAATGTCTTTCAGCTGGGGCAGTTGCGATGGTGAATTGATACCAAGGTAATCCATGAAATTCTTGGAGGTATTGTAGATCAGTGGTTTGCCTACCATATGCTCATTGCGGCCCGAGATAACGATTAGTTCTTTTTCAAGCAGTTTCTGAATACTGTAATCGGCGCTTACACCACGTATATATTCAATTTCGCTCTTGGTAATGGGTTGCTTGTAAGCTATGATAGATAGTGTCTCCATAGCTGCTGTCGATAGCTTTTTGATATGCTTGTCTCCATTGAGCTGCAGAACAGTTTTGTGGAATGCTTTCTTGGTCAGGAACTGGTATCCGCCGCCTATTTCCCTCAGCTGGAAGGGGTAATAATCAGCATCATACTTTTCCTTTATAGCATCAAGGCAGGTAGCAATGCGCTCTGCTTCAATAACTGTTTCCAGCGCCTGGCCCAGCACCTCAGTCATTTCGATCTGTGTAAGAGGCCGTTCACTTGCAAATACCAGCGCCTCTACATGCGGCATGAGTTGTTCGATATCCATTCTTTCTGCTTTCTTTTTCTTTACCGAAAGTAGTACTCCTGTAGCTTCAGGCAAGACAAAGTAATTCACAGCTGTTAATAACTTAACGTTGTAGCCTGAATAGTTCCAGCAGGCATTGAGACCATTAGAATAGTAGTAACTATGAAGTATTTAAACTACAGTAAATGGCGCTGAAAAAAGGGAAAAAAATTTGTGGTACGGGCTTTAGAGTTATAATTTAGCTCTGGTTGCGATAGCACCATTCAAGTGAGGGAATCTATTAAGCTTACCCTGAGCGATAGCCGAAGGGGGCTTGCCCTATAGAAGTGTCATATTTAGCCCCGGCCGAAGTGTCATTCTGAGCCCTGCCGAAGTATCCCATGCCTCTGCACCCAGTTCAATCAATGCTCTGATTCCAATTGAGGTAGCAACCTCAGGAAATGATTGTCATTATAAGCTTGCTGAAGTGCCTTTACTGAGTTGAAAATCTGCTGCTTGGCCTGTTGCTTATACCTAGCTTTGACCTCAACTAATATGAGGCCATCTTTGAATTGAATTATTTTAGTAGCCCGGAATTAAGAATAGTAGCAAGATTAAAAAAAAAAGCAGCATTTTTCGAGAATGGAATGATACATAGTGATCTCAAACACTTTGTAAATAAGTTAACCAATTCTAACTCATTGCTTAAATTGTTTTTACTTTTACAAAAATATTCTTGTATTAATGTAACTATTCAAAATAACAGAATAAAAACCTAACTAAACACAATGAGGTCAAAATATTTTGTCATTATATTATTAGTTATTGCCGGATTTTCAATTTTAACATCCTGCAAAAAAAATGATTCGGCTAAGCCAGTTCATAAACCAATGGCAATAGATACTCTATCTGTATTTACCGGCAATAAGTGGCTATTATATCAATATGGTAGTGCTTATAATCACAATTACAATATCGATTCGTTAACTATATCTCTGAATACTTATCAGGATATTGTAACGTATGAAAGTACCGGGATGTATTTTGATACTATTGCTTGGATTCACTCAAGCACTAAGGGTTATTGGTATTTTATCGGGACAAGTAAATCTGTTTTTAAAAGTGCAAAAGATACCATACACACTCCCCTCGATATAGATTTCTGGAAAATATATAGCATTACAGATTCAACACTAGTAATGGTTGACTCACCTTCATATTTTTGGAAATTTTTCAGAAAAACCTGAGTATGATTTTTGATACTGGTAACATTCCATTTTTTTTCAAAAACACAACCATTTTATAATATTATTTCATATCGTGAAAGTGGTCATTGCATCCAGCAACCATCTGGAGGCAAAAACAGCAGCTATGTGAAGCAAAACCAATACTTTTTTCTTACCTTTGAATAGTTGCAACTTCACAAAATGCTGATAGAAAGAACCGATAACGATAATATAGTCATCACGCTGCCGGCGGGCGTTAATGCATTCGGGCTGCAGCAGATTATTGATTATGCAAAATATCTTGAAGCCACTGCGGGCAGTAAGGCTAAACAAAAGGACGTGGATAAACTTGCTGATGAGGTGAATGCAGGTTGGTGGGCTAAAAACAAGAAACGCTTCACCAGGTGAGCGTAATAGTGGATGCAAATATTGTATTCAGTGGTATACTGGGCACCATTCGATCACCCCTAGTTGCACTCACCCCGAAAGCTTTTGGGACTCGTTCAACTGGTCCCCTCTAACCACCTCCCCTCCGAAATTCTTCGGAGGTTGAGCTGCGCTTGTGCCATCCTTGAAGGAAGGAAATAACCACCTCCCCCTATCGGGTACTCCTCCTAAAAACAGGAAATAACCACCTCCCCCTTCGGTTACTCCTCCTTGAAAAAAGGAGGAGAGTTAGTTGCAAAATTCCTGATGGGCGCGATTATTTCCATCATTTCCTGAGGTTGCTACCGCAATTGGTATAAGAGCATTGATTAAGTGGAGTGCATGGGCTCAGGAGATCTCTCCTTCGTCGAGATGACGGTCTCTATTTGGCAGGCCTAATATATATCCTCACTTGAAACGTGCTATGGCCACTGAAGCTATATTGATATTCTAAAGCCCGGACAACAAATTTTCCCCTGTTTTCAGTGCTATTTACTATCAGGATTATTCCCCTCCCAGGTAGGCCAGCATTTCTTCGAGGTATTTGCGCTCGTTGCTGAGGCGGGGCACTTTGTGCTGGCCGCCCAGCTTGCCTTTGTCTTTGAGCCAGCGCTTGAAACCGTCTTTGGGCATCTGGTGCACTATGGGTGGGCGGAGGGCAATATCTTTATGGCGCTTGGCTTCGTAATCACTGTTAATGGCCTGCAGGGAGCGGTCGAGAAGGGTTGCAAACACATCGAGTGGCACGGGCAGGTAGTCGAACTCAATGATCCATTCGTGCGCGCCATTATCGGCCCCGGTCATGTATACGGGCGCAGCTGAATAATCGACCACTACTGCTCCTGTTTCGGCACAGGCTATGGCTATGGCATTGTCGGCATTGTCTACAATCACCTCTTCGCCAAAGGCATTGATAAAATGCTTCAGGCGGCCTGTTACCTTAATGCGGAACGGGTTGAGTGAAGTAAACTGGACAGTATCGCCTACCAGGTATCGCCACAGGCCGCCGTTGGTGCTGATGACGATGGCGTAATTTTTATAGAGTTCTACTTCTTTGAGCGTGAGGGTGCGGGGATTCTCTTTCTTGTACTCGTCCATGGGCATAAACTCATAGAATATGCCATGATTGAGAAACAGCAGCATTCCTTCTTCATCTTCGCGGTCCTGGGCGGCAAAGAAGCCTTCGGAGGCATTGTAGGTCTCGCGGTAATACATATAGGGCGAGGGTATGAACGACTCAAACTGCCTGCGGTACGGGGTGAAGTTGACCCCGCCATGAACATAGAGCTCCAGGTTGGGCCATATATCGAGGAGGTTGTTGGTGCCGGTGATCTCAAAGATGCGCTTGATGAGTACTATGGTCCAGGTGGGCACGCCGGCAATATAGGTTACATTTTCCTTTATGGTGCTGTGGGCCATGCGTTCTATTTTGGCCTCCCACTCGGCCATAAGGGCAATGCTCATTTCGGGCAGGCGGAAGAGCTGGCCGGCCAGGGGCATATTCTGGAGCATTACGGCAGAGATATCGCCGAAGAATGATGCGGCATTCATCTGGTTTACCTGGTGGCTGCCACCCAGCACCAGGCATTTGCCCGAGGTGAAGCTGGATTGCGGATTATCGCGCATGTAAAGCGCCAGTACGTCTTTGCCGCCCCTGAAATGGTTATCGTCGAGCGACTCTTTACTTACGGGTATAAACTTGCTCTTATCGCTTGTAGTGCCGCTTGATTTGGCAAACCAGGTTATGGGTGATGGCCAGAGGATATTCTGGTTGCCCTCGAAAATGCGCTGTATATAGGGTTTCAGGGATTCGTAATCGTTGATAGGTACGTTTTTCTGAAAATGGGAGATGCTATCGATATGTTCGAACTGGTATTTCTTACCGTATTCCGTGAATTGCGCCGAGCCAATAAGGTGGTTAAATACCTGCTGCTGCGTATCAATCGGGTTGTGCATAAAGTTATCGATTGCGCTCTGGCGCAACTTGATAAAACCCTTGAATGCCGGACTGATTATGCTCATACCCCAAACCCCTGAAGGGGCTTCCATTTAGTACCCTGCCCCTTAAACGAGGCTTATAGCTGGGTGGTTAATAATAAAATTTTCTATCGCCAAAATTACCAATTCCAATTCTTTCTCTACTTCTGCGTTTTTGAACCTGAGGAATTTTATACCTTCATTTTCCAGATTTTTTTGTCTTTCCGTATCATGTTCCAAAACCAGAGGGTTGTCGTGAATTTTTCCGTCGACCTCTATTATTAATTTCAGGGAATGGCAATAAAAATCAGCAATATAGATACTGATAGGATGCTGCCGCCTGAATTTATGTCCGAAAGGTCTATGTCTTAAATAACCCCATAATATTGTTTCGGCATAAGTCGGGTTATTACGCTGTGATTTTGCATTTTCAAATATAAGTTTATCTGCGCCTAAAAACATTTTTTTCTTCAAAGTGTAGTCCAATTAATGAATAAAGAATGAAGTTATGTAGGTAGCTCAATAGTTGGTTCCCCTTTAGGGGACAGGGGGTTTCAGGTAATCTTTCCTTCTCAGCACGAAATTCTGGCCAAGGTATACTTTTCTTACCTGTTCGTCGGCGGCAAGATCTTCGGCACTGCCGGCTTTCAGAATTTTGCCTTCAAAAAGCAGGTAGGCGCGGTCGGTGATGGAGAGGGTTTCCTGCACATTATGGTCGGTGATGAGGATACCTATATTCTTGAATTTAAGGGTTGCCACTATGCTCTGTATATCTTCAACCGCTATCGGGTCGATACCGGCAAAGGGCTCATCGAGCAGTATGAATTTGGGGTTTACGGCCAGTGCGCGGGCTATCTCTGTGCGACGCCGTTCGCCACCACTCAGTACATCGCCGTTGCTTTTGCGCACATGCTTCAGGTGAAACTCCTCAAGCAGGTCTTCGAGTTTGAACTTTTGCTCCTTGCGGGTAAGTTTGGTCATTTCGAGTACTGCGGCAATATTATCTTCTACTGATAGCTTGCGGAAAATGGAGGCTTCCTGCGGCAGATAACCTATACCCATCTGGGCGCGCTTGTACATGGGTAGCTTGGTAATATTCTCTGTATCCAGAAATACCTCGCCCTTGTCGGGTTTTACCAGCCCCACAACCATATAGAAAGAAGTGGTTTTGCCGGCGCCATTTGGACCCAGCAGACCCACAATTTCGCCCTGGCTCACTTCAAACGACACATTGTTGACCACAGTGCGCTTGCCATATTGTTTTACCAGACCCTGTGTGTATATTTTCAAAAGCTGCCTTTTAAACAAAAATAAGTAAAAACCCCTGTCCCCTCCCGAAAAATCGGGACTTTGTGCCGGGGAACAATCCATTTGGCTACAGATTTAACGTTAGCGTAAGTGAAAGCTATGATGCACTTACACTGATTCCGCCTCTGCAGGGCTTAAAAAAATCATTTCAAATACCGATGGCCTTCACCCCCGCTGATAGATTAAGCCCATTCAGGGCTCCTATTGTACTTTATAAATTGTTGATAGCGTATCATTTACTCCTCAAAATTGAGATTTACCGGGCCTTTATAGATTATGGTTCCTTTTTTATCGGTTGGCTCATCAATTACATCAATATGGATATTATCGAACCAGATTTTACCGTGGCCGTTGAGTATGGCGCCAATCACAATCTCCTGAGCATTATCAGATACATAGAGGGTTATTTCGTATTTAGTCCAGTCGGTAGTGCCTTTTATGGGGCGGTCTTCCATATTGTCGAAAGCCAGTGCGCCTTCGGTGGGCTGGCCATCAATGCGCAGGAAGAAACCAGCATATTTTTCCACATCCCATGATTTCATGTAGCCGGACAGGCGTATTTTTTTGTTGCGGTAGCGGCCAGGTTTAAAGGACTGTACCAAGGAGCAGTAACCTGTGATTCTGCCTCTTACCGATTGTATAGTGCCAGCTTTGCTGCCACTTACGCCTGAGCCAGGTTCCATACCAGCGCTGTAAGCATCGGGATCTGTGCCGTCTTTATGCCAGCCTTTGGGAGTATCGAATGAGGTAATTATGAACAACAGGATAAGCAGTAAACAACTATAGAGGGATTTCATTTTGAGTAATTTCATTGCAGTTATGGTCAAATTTAATCAATAAATCCGGATGGATGGAATTAACGACAGACAGATTGCACTAAAAAACTCCAATTGTTGTTTTAAAAATCGGTATATTTGATATTGAAAAGTATAGTGAGGTACGATACCCTGCTAAAATTAAATGATCATGCAAGCAACTTATCACATCCGTATAAAAAAAGATTTTGCTGCTGCCCTTATTGAGGATTTGCACAAAATGGAAGCAGTGGAGTTTATATGTGATAAGGAAGCCGATATAGAAATCCCGCAATGGCAACAGGATGAAGTAAAAAGAAGAATAGACTATTACGATAAAAATCCTCAAGAGCTTATTTCCTGGGAAGATGTTCGCAAAAGTTTAAAAACAGGATAAATGCACCAATGGGAAGTAAAATTTTCGCCTGAAGCAAATAAGGAATTACAAAGTGCTATTGATTATTACAATCTCCAGCAACCTGGCTTAGGTCTTGATTTTCTTCTGGAATTTGATAATCAAATTGAGCATATTTCTTTTTATCCATACGCGTGTGCCATACGGTATCTAAATGTTCGTTTTGCACTAATCAACAGATTTCCATACGCTATCCATTATACCATAAAGGAAAACATCAATACCATCATTGTTCAGACCGTAATATCTGCTTTCAGAAATCCTGAAGAACACTGGAAAGAAAGATAAGATCAATTTATCACCACCATTTTCTTATTCACCACACCTGTGCCATCCTAATTATCGGCCTTTACTATAGAAATACGCGTGGGAACAATTAAAAAAAACAATTGCGATGAAAATATTAGTTTCATATCTTGAACACATTGCATGGCCTATTTCATTCGTTTCTTCCTTTTAATAATGGTATTTGTTGTCCAACAATGTTATGGGCAAGATACTCTCGTTAAATACTTTGTCGTAGATACCATTTTGTTCAATAAAGATATCATCAGAAACAAGTTATTCGATGGTAAATATTTTATGTATTTATTAGTGAAAGAAAACGAAGAAAAGGTCTTTTTTGAAGGAAATTTCTATATTGAAACATATCCAAACTTGGAAACAAAAATCCGATATTTAAAAGGAGATTCTTTGAATGTCGGGATAATAATGGATGATAAAAGAAGTATAATCTGGCTTAATCACATTGAATATTTGCCAGATACAATTCATATTCCAAAATGGGATTTGATTCACAATCAATTGCAAGATTCAGTTAAGACATGGGTAGGGTATTATCATTATATTGGTGATAGTATGGTGGCATTATATAAACAAAAGTCAAGAGAATATGTAACCAATAAAAAATCTGAAACTCAACTTAAAAGCTACAGCTTCATCTTGAATAATGTCTCCTATCAGGTTCAATTGACCACTGAAGTTGAAAACCTGGTTACCTGGTATCATGGTTATCCTTCGAGAAAAGGAGAGGAAAGGAGATATAAAAAAGAGATTAGAGGCAGAAAAAACGTAAAATATAACAGATTCGCAGTTTCTGTTCATAAAAAGCAAAAGGTCTATATTGGAAGAATCAGCTTATGAGAACAATCAAACTCCCACCCATGCCCCATTCTCTTTCAGCAATCCTATAAGTTCGTCCACAGCTATCTCGCTGGGCACATTTTTTTTCACCACTTCCTTGCCTTTGTAGAGGGTAATTTTACCCGGCCCGCTGCCTACATAGCCAAAGTCGGCATCAGCCATCTCTCCGGGGCCGTTTACTATGCAGCCCATGATAGCAATCTTCACACCTTTAAGGTGGTTGGTGGCGGCACGAATCTTAGCTGTGGTCTCCTGAAGGTCGAAGAGGGTGCGGCCGCAACTTGGGCATGATATATACTCGGTCTTACTGATTCGGGTGCGGGTAGCCTGCAGTATGGAGAAGGCTGTATTGTTCAGGAACTGGGCATTGCTTTTTACCTCAAGGTAAGTGCGGCCGCTGATCTTGTTGTTATTCAGATTATCACTGTTATTTTTCAGCCAGATACCATCACCAAAACCGTCGAGGAAAAGCCCTCCGGCATCGGTGGCAAAATGTATCAGCTGTTCATCTACGGTTTGCTCCTGGCTTTCTACCTGCAATATAACCGGGCATTTCACCTGCTGGTCCATAAGCTCTATAAGCAGCCTGCGTATGGAAGCCATGGCATGGGAATTGGAAGTATATACAACCAATACTGCTTTTGGGTAAAACTTTATTTTATCTACAACTCCATCCAGAATATGATTGGCATCCACTGTTACAAAATGCATCTGATCCAGTGTAAATGTTCTTTCCAGGTATTCTTCCTGTCTGTAAATGGGGAAATACTTTGTCTTATCTGCCGCCTGCTCCCAGGTATCAGGATTGCAGATTACCTGCAATGTGCCGGGTAGCTGGAAGTCGAATATTTTATCACCGGTAAATACAAAATCCGCTGCGCCATCGTTGATGCTCCATTTATCGGTAGCATCATTGTAAGTGTAACCAGCAGGCTGCAGGCTGTTGGTATCCAGATTTGTTTCGCGGCTGTAATCGGCCACTACAACAGGTACGTTGTGAGAACCGGTATGCTGCACAGTTAAAGTATCTCTGCGCTTATAGCTGAATGGATTGTAGGGGAGTTTTGGGAATTGGGAATTGGGAATTGGGGATTGGGTTTGTAATTCCTGGGGAATTGGGAACTGTGCAATTTTATCATGGTTTTTACGTAATCTGTTGGTGAGATTTGACAACTTTCCAATGGTTGTCAAATCTTGTTGACGCGCACCTTCATATCTGTTCACAATATCCTTGCACACAGGTATCTCAAATTCCGGATCTTCGGTCAGTGAAACCCGGATAGTATCGCCAATGCCATCTTCAAGCAATGTGCCTATTCCTATAGCGCTTTTTATGCGGCCATCTTCGCCATCGCCTGCTTCCGTTACCCCCAGGTGCAGCGGGTAGCACTCCCCGAATTCCTGGTCCATTTGCTGCACCAGCAATCTGTAGGCCTGCACCATCACCTGCGGATTGCTTGATTTCATGCTCAGCACTATCTGGTGGTAATTTTCGCTGCGGGCAATGCGCAGAAATTCCATAGCGCTCTCCACCATACCAATGGGCGTATCGCCATAGCGGCTCATAATACGGTCGCTGAGGCTGCCATGGTTAGTGCCTATGCGCATAGCGGTGCCATGTTCCCGGCATATCTTCACCAGGGGTGTAAACCGTTCCCTTATACGCTCTATCTCTGCCAGATACTCGGCATCTGTATATTCTATCTGGTCAAATTTCTTTTTATCAACATAGTTGCCAGGGTTTACCCTTACTTTCTCCACTATGCGTGCAGCAATCTCGGCAGCATTGGGGGTAAAATGGATATCTGCTATCAGGGGGGTGTCATATCCTCTTTTGCGCAGTTCATTCTTTATAATCCGGAGGTTTTCGGCTTCATTTTTGCTTGGGGCCGTTATGCGCACCATATCTGCCCCTGCCTCAATGCACCGGATAGTTTGCGCCACTGTTGCAGCGGTATCCATTGTATCGGTGGTGGTCATGGTCTGGATCAGGATCGGGTGGCCATTTCCCAGGTAAAGGTTCCCGATTTTCACTTCCCTGACGGGAAGGCGCTTGTATTCTGTGAGGGAGGAGCAATAATGCTGCAACATAAAATTTTATAGTTGTTTAGTTGTCTGAGTATGCCACATATTTAAAGTGTGGCACACTTAAGTTATCGTTAAATCAGATTAAAATACAGCCGGTATATGGAGCAAAGTTAGCCTTATTGCAGGCTAATTTTAATGCCTCTTTTCTTATATAACCATAATAAAAAGGTAATTTTCAGCCGATCTTTGTACCCTATGTTTGCATTTTTAAACCAAACAATCGTATTTTAGCGAAATTACCAGACTAAAGTGAATGGACTACGAAGTAAGGCAATCGGGAAAATTTAAATATGTAGAGGAGGGAACGGGTGAGCCGATAGTGCTGTTGCATGGGCTATTCGGTGCTTTGAGTAATTTCAAGGACCTAATTGATCATTTCAGGCACTCTTACAGGGTAATTATCCCCCTGTTACCTCTTTACGACCTCTCTCTTATTGAGACAAGTGTTTCGGGTCTGGCAAGACATGTGACCAAATTCATTGAACACCAGAAATTAGAGCGTTTTCATCTACTGGGTAATTCACTCGGCGGGCATATAGGGCTTGTATATACACTCAAGCACCAGAACATGGTTAAAAGTATCACACTTACCGGCAGTTCTGGTTTGTTTGAGAATGGCATGGGCGAAACCTATCCTAAACGGGGCAATTACGATTATGTAAAAACAAAGACTGAGCTTACATTTTACGATCCCGCAGTAGCTACCAAGGATCTGGTGGATGAGGTATTTGAAATAGTGAACAGCCGGCTGAAGGCGCTTAAGATCATTGCCCTTGCCCGATCGGCTATACGGCATAACCTGGGAGATGAACTGAAAGAAATCAAAATACCGGTATGCCTTATCTGGGGCCTCAATGATACTATTACACCACCAATGGTGGCTGAAGAATTTCATAAATTGTTGCCTACATCTGAACTGCACTGGATAGACAAATGTGGTCATGCCCCTATGATGGAGGTGCCAAAGGAATTTAATGAAATACTCTCTTCATTTCTTGAAAAATGCAAGGGGTAATTTGTAAGACAATTGTCTTGATTTTGTATCAGATGTAATAATATTCCTGTTGCGGCGTTCTGTATTTTAAACTGTACAACCTCATTCGTTTATGAACACTGAACAATTGATCTCACCGGTACCCACCCTGCATCCTGAAGATACCGGCGACAAAGCGCTGGCACTGATGGAGGAGAATAATTTCATCCAGCTACCAGTAGTAGATGATGACAACTACATAGCGCTTATTTCGGAAAGTGACCTGCTCGACTGGGAAACACCCGAATCACCACTAAGGGAAGCTGTGTTTCTGAATTTTAAACCTGCAATCAGCAATTCAGCTCATCCTTTCGATGCCATGAGGGTAGCCCATGATATGCATATATCCGTATTGCCGGTATTGGACCACGAACAAAAATATATAGGGGCTATCACCCGTGATGACCTATTGAAATATATTACTGAAAAGAGCGGAATAGGAACACCAGGTGGAATTATAGTACTGGAAATAGCCCCCCGTAATTATACCCTTGTGGAGATAGCCAGGATTTGTGAAAATGAAGACGTCATAATTATGAATACCATGGTTAACCCGAATGACAATGGTATGCTGGAGGTGACCCTGAAACTGAACCGGTCTTCGCTCGATGCAGTAGTATCTTCATTCGAAAGACATAGTTACCATGTAAAAGGGTTGTTTGGAGAAAACAATGCAGATGAAGATGTAACCAGCAAGTATAACCTGCTGATGAATTACATTAATATGTAAAATCCCAGTATCCAGCCCAGTGGATAAACATTCATTCGGCGTATAGTGCAATTTTCCCGGTGTCTTTAGTAATTTAGCTGAGGTAATCAGTGGAACGAAAACTTTCCGGTATGAAAAGAACCATAACCACAAACCGATTAACCTGAAACGGGAATAAACTAAATGGTATCTATAAAAATTGATGATCAGATAATATTGCGCACCTTCATTGAAGAGGATGCGCAGGCTTTGTTTGATGCTATCAACAAATCGCGGAGCCACCTGCACCCCTGGCTTAACTGGGTGAATAAAACAACAAAGCCGGAACATTCACTTGAGTTTATAGAAAATTCACTGCTGGAGCAAAATAACCAGAATGGACTGGCGCTGGGAATTTTTTACAATGGTACTGTTATTGGCGGTATTGGGTTACTCAACTGGGACCAGAATGTAAAACTGGCACATGTGGGTTACTGGATCGGCAAAGAATACGAAGGAAGGGGTATCATCACCCGATGCCTTATTCAATTCATTGATTTTCTTTTCGGCAAAATAGGTTTGAATAAAATAGAGATCCGCTTTGTTCCCTCCAACACACGCAGCGCTGCAGTTGCTGCAAGACTGGGTTTTAAAACTGAAGGCATCCTCAGGCAATGCATTCTAAGCAATGGACTCATTAATGACCTTGTAATAACCGGCTTATTGAAAAGTGAATGGAACAGGCCTGAAAACTGATACCTGAATAATATTTATTGCCGGGTACTCTGAACAACTCAAGAACACAGTTCCCTTGCATTATTGATTGCTGCTTCACTTGGTTGTTCTCCGCCTATCATTCTTGCTATAGCCAATACCCGCTCATCCTTCTGCAGTACCTTGATCCTGGTGGAAAGACGCGCATTTTTGTCTTCCTCTTTATACACATAAAAGTGCCGCGACCCTCTTGCTGCCACCTGTGGCTGGTGCGTGATACAGATCACCTGGTGATAGCCCGACAAATCTCTGAGCAACATACCCACCTGCCTTGCAGCCTCGCCTGATATACCAGTATCTACCTCATCAAAAATAAGTGTAGGCATATGCAGCGCTTCAGCGGTCAGCGATTTTATGCACAACATTATACGGCTCATCTCCCCGCCCGATGCAGCCTTCTGCAATTGCTGAAACTGCCCGCTCTTGTTGGCATCCAGCATAAACTGCACACTGTCTGTGCCATGGGTGGTAGGTAGTGTTTCTTCAAACCGTACCTGAAACCGCGCATTGGGCATACCAACAAGCGCCAGCAGTTCATTAATTTTATTGGTAAACCCGGGAGCAGTTTTTTTCCTTTGTGCCGATAACTTCGCCGCATCCGCAATAAGTTCTTTATACAGCACGCCTTCTTCTTTAGCCAGTCGCTCTATAGCATCATTGATGTCAAGGGTTGCTTTCAGTTCTTCTTCCAGCTTGGTTTTCAGTTCAAGGAGTTCAGCAGTTGTCCGGGCGCCATGTTTTTTAAGCAATTTATAGCCCAGGTCCAGCCGTTGCTGCAATTCATCCATAATGGCAGGATCCAGCATTACTTTGCTTTCCTCAACGCCCAACTCATCTGTAATGTCTTTAAGCTCCAGCCATACCGAGTTAACCCGTTCCTGTATGGGTTTCAAATCGGGCATTACATCTATTATACTTTGCAGTTGCTGGCTCAGCCTTTTCAGTTCATTTACCAGCGGCTGCTCGCCTTCTTCCAGCATCACCCTGCCTGCCTGCAATACATTGATGATTCTTTCGGCGTGGCTCATCTGTTTCAGCTGCAGTTCGGCATGTTCAATTTCCTCCGGTTTAAAATCAGCCAGCGCCAGTTCATCATGCAGGTATTGCTTATAGTCGGCCTCCTTCTGCCACAGCGATTGCCTTTCGCGGTTATCGGCCAGTTTTTGTTTTATTGATTTGTGTTTGTAATACAGTACCCGGTAGTTGTCGGCTGCAGTGGCGCTGCCACCAATAGCATCGATAGCCTCCATCTGAAAACGATCATCTTCCAGAGCCAGGTGCCCGAACTGCTGGTGCAGGTCTACCAGCAACGATGTCAGTTTATTCAGCAGGTTCAGGGTTACAGGCGTATCATTGATAAAAGCCCTCGATTTGCCGTTCACAGCTATCTCCCTCCTTATAATGCATTGGGCATCATAATCCAGTTCAGCATCGGCCAGCGCTTTTTTAAATACTTCATTTTTGCTCACATCAAAGTACCCCTCCACCACCGACTTCTCTTCCTTATTGATTAATACAGAAGTATCGGCACGCTCTCCAAGTATCAGCGAAAGGGCACCCAATATGATACTCTTACCGGCGCCGGTTTCCCCGGTTACGGTATTAAGATGCCCATCCGGCTCTATCACCAGGTGGTCGATTATTGCGTAGTTTTTTATTACTAACTTTTGCAGCATAGTAAATTAAGTCAAAAGTTAAATGTTCAAATTAATCCTTACCCCTTATACTCCTTCAGCGCTGCCTCCAGGCAATCCATAGCTGCATTTATGTCATCCTTGTTCAGCACATAAGCAAGGCGCACTTCGTTCATGCCCTTACCTGGTGTTGCATAAAATCCGGCTGCAGGGGCCATCATCACCGTGGCTCCGTTATGCGAAAAACCTTCGAGCAACCACTGACAGAATTTTTCGCTGTCAGCTACCGGCAGCTTGGCCATAGCATAAAATGCGCCACCTGGCAACGGGCAGGTTACTCCCATCATTGCCTGCAGACGTTTTACCAGCAGATCACGGCGAGAGGTATATTCGGCGTGCACTTCGTCAAAATAATCAAGTGGCAGGTCTACAGCCGCCTCACCCAGTATCTGGGCAAATGTTGGCGGGCTAAGCCTTGCCTGCGCGAACTTCATAGCAGTATCCAGCACACGCTGGTTTTTGGTAACAAAAGCGCCAATCCTGCCACCGCAGGCGCTGTATCTTTTACTGATGGTATCCAGCAATATGGCATGTTCCTCAAGTCCATCAAGTGTCAGTGCGGATATATGCTTTGCCCCATCGTAACAAAACTCCCTGTAGGCTTCATCACTAAGCAGGAACAGGTCATGCTTCAGGCATATTTCTCTCAGTACTTCCAGCTCTTCCCTGCTGTACAGATAACCGGTCGGGTTATTCGGATTGCAGATCATTATAGCTTTGGTACGGCTGGTAATTGCTTTTGCGAAAACGTCAATGGATGGCAATGCAAACCCGTTCTCAATGCTCGACGGTATAGGCACAACCTTTACGCCTGCACTTACTGCATAACCATTATAGTTGGCATAAAATGGCTCCGGAATAATGATCTCATCACCCGGGTCCATGCAGCTTTGTATGGCAAACATTATTGCCTCAGAGCCACCTGTGGTAACAATGATCTGGTTGGCAGTAACCTCAATATTGTTGCGCTTATAGTATTCCACCAGTTTTTTCCGGTAGCTGTCGAAGCCCGGACTCGGACTGTACTCCAATACTTTCATATTGGTATTCTTCACAGCATCCAGTATAGCTTGTGGTGTGGCAATATCGGGCTGGCCAATATTGAGATGATAAACCTTTGTGCCACGCTTCTTGGCAGCATCGGCATACGGAACTAATTTACGTATCGGGGAGGGTGGCATGCTTGCGCCACGATGTGATATTACCGGCATGGGTGCAAAGATAATTCTTATTGCGAAAGGATGCTTTTTTCACCCATTATATCCGTGCAGTCTTTCAGCTGTATATAAACGTGCATTGCCAGAATTGCCTGGCTTTGCGGTCTTTTTATATGATCTGATTATTTTAGTCGTAAAATTTGCGCCTCTGCGCCTTAGCGAGAGACTTTTTAGTGTAATTTATATGCAGTGAACGCTATAAACCTTACTGTGGCAAGGTTATCGTTTTTACGCTATCCACCTTACCATGAGATATATATTGAATCACCCTCACTTTTGGCTTTGGCGCCTCAATGGGTGTCATGTCACTAAAAATGCCCGTTTCAGGCAGATAAGCCACTTTTTTGTTCAGCCAGTAGCCACTCTGAAGGTATTTAGGCTCCGGATAATAAATAAACAGGCAGGTACCCTCTTTAATAGACTCAATTATAGGCAGCGATAATTTATTAGGCACAGCCGGGCAGCCCCAGCTTCGGCCACATCTATCTTTATCGGTAGCCATGCGCTCACTTACATAATCTGCCCCGTGCACTACTATGCCACGGTCAAGGGCAGCATCATTAAAGCCCTCGTCCATTCCATCCAGATGCAGCGAGGTGCCATGTTCTCCTTCGTAAGTATCTTTGGTTACATAAAATCCAAGGCTGGTTTTATGCGTGCTGGCCTTGTTGGAGAAAGTAAGTGAGCAATCTTCACCCGAACCCTGTCCATGGGCTACATAGGTATTAAATATTATTTTCTTCTTGTCCAGGTCTACAATCCACATCCTGGTAAAAGAAGATGGCAGAGCCATATTGCAAATAGTAAGTATATTTTTCTCTGTACTCAACTTTCCTGCATTCCTCAGATTGAGATAACCGCGATAAGCTTTGCAGAAAACATCAAAAGGCAATATTTCACTGTTGTGGAAATCGATCATTTTGTACAACCGCGAAATATGGTTTTCCAACCTGATTTCATCACTCACAGAATTTGTCTCATCTGCAGTAACCATTTTTGGAGAGAACGCGGCAACCATTACAAGGTAAGCACACATACACACTATCATTTTCTTCATAATCAATCAGTGTTAATACAATAAAGGAAATCGGTATCCAGTCAAAGATATGGTATTCGTTTGTTAATGCGGATAGAGATACTGTTTTTTTGCTTTTTTTTAACCGTTTTTGAAAGTTTGCAAAAGTACATTCATGAGCCTGTTAAAACGATAATACATTCATGAATGAATATTATCATTTTGTTAAGTGTCTTAAAAAGGGCTGTTATTTTCAGCTGATCATATCCTTACCGAAATACGGCACCAGCGCAGCCGGAATCCTTATTCCATCTGGTGTCTGGTGGTTTTCGAGCAGGCAGGCAATGATCCTGGGCAATGCCAGCGAACTGCCATTGAGCGAATGCACCAGTTGCATCTTCCCGCTGCCATCCTTATACCTCACCTTCATCCTGTTTGTCTGGAAACTTTCGAAGTTCGAAACCGAACTCACCTCCAGCCAGCGCTCCTGTGCGCCGCTGTAAACTTCAAAATCATAGGTCAGCGCTGATGTAAAACTCATATCGCCGCCGCAAAGCCTCAATATCCTGTAAGGCAATTCCAGCGACTGTATCAGTTTCTCTACATGCGCCACCATACCATCCAGGCTTTCATAGCTGGTTGCAGGGTTCACCAGTTGCACCACTTCTACTTTATCAAACTGGTGTACCCTGTTCAAACCCCTAACATCTTTGCCATAAGAACCTGCCTCACGACGGAAACAGGGTGAGTAAGCAGTCATCTTCACGGGCAATTCACTTTCAGGTATAATAGTATCCCGGTAAATATTGGTAACAGGCACCTCAGCAGTAGGTATCAGGTAGAGGTTATCTTCCGTAACATGATACATCTGCCCTTCTTTATCAGGTAATGAGCCTGTGCCATAAGCGCTGGCCTCATTCACCATAAACGGCGGACAGTATTCCTTATACCCTGCTTCAATATTGTAATTCAGAAAGTAATTGATCAGCGCCCTTTGCAGCCTTGCTCCCTGCCCCATAAATACCGGGAAGCCGGCGCCGGTGATTTTAGTGCCCAGTTCCAGGTCCATCAGGCCATATTTAGCCGTAAGTTCCCAGTGGGGCATTTTCTGAGCGCTCAGATCGGGAAAAGTGCCGCCCTCACGCACCACTTCATTTTCCTCCGGTGTTTTGCCCTTGGGCACACTGCTGTGTGGCAGATTGGGCAGTCGCACCAGTATATCCTGCAGCTCTGTTTCCAGGTTGCCCAGTTTATCAGCCACTTCCTTTATCTGCTCTTTATGCAGACCCACTTTTTCCTTCAGCAGCTCAGCCTGATCCTTTTCGCCCTTGGCCATATGCATGCCTATACTCTTGGATGCACTGTTCACCATAGCAGCCAGGTTATCATTCTCCACCTGCAACTTACGGCGTTGTTCATCAATATCTATTATCTTATCAACCAGTTCCGGCTCCTTAAAATTCTTTTTCTTAAGGCCTTCCAGTATCAGTTCCTTATTCGTGCGAAATAAATGTATAGGCAGCATAAACGCTCATTATAAATGAGCCGCAAAGATAATGCTAATGGGGGAAATAATTTGGAGATCAAGGATATAATGAATCGGCAATCAGATATTGTAAACCCAATAGCACTATATGAAGAATTATGATAGCTCTGAAAGATCCGGATATAATTGCCGACAGGTGAAGCCCCTGGTATGACATATTTCGCATACAAGCCCTGATGGAATGAAATATCTATTGATAATATCCTCCTATTAATGGCATTGCCCTGGGAAACTATAATAAGCAGAATCAACCTTAATTTACCTTAACCGGACATACAACCCATCATTATTTTATTATTTTTGTTACTTATCCGTTTTTTTGAATCAAATTACCGCATATGAAACTCAATAAAATTTTTACAGGCCTGCTGATGTTTGCAGTAACCTGCTCGGGCAGTTACGCATTTGCCCAGAAGAAAGCTGCACCTAAATCGTCTGGCCCTGAAAAGGTTACAGAGGTTGAAGGGATTACCGAATACAGGCTCTCCAATGGCCTGCGGGTGTTGTTATTCCCTGATCAGAGCAAACCTACCATTACCGTTAATATCACTTACCTGGTAGGTTCCCGCATGGAGGGATACGGCGAAACCGGTATGGCTCACCTGCTCGAGCATATGCTTTTCAAAGGGTCAACAAAGCACCCGCATGTGCCCGACGAACTCACCGCACATGGCGCCAGCCCAAATGGCACTACCTCATATGACCGTACCAATTATTTTGAAACATTTTCTGCCACCGATGAAAACCTGAACTGGGGCCTTAGCCTCGAAAGCGACAGGATGATCAATTCGTTCATTGCAGAGAAAGACCTGAGAAGTGAGTTCACAGTAGTGCGTAATGAATTCGAATCCGGCGAAAATTCTCCACAGAATATTCTCGAAGAGCGCGTACTGAGCACCATGTACCTGTGGCACAATTACGGCAAAGCCACTATCGGCTCCAAAGAGGATATTGAAAAAGTGCCGATCAAAAACCTGCAGGCATTTTACAAGAAATATTATCAGCCCGATAATTCAGTATTGCTGGTGGCTGGTAAGATCGATATGGCTAAAACTCTCGCACTTGTTGTCAAATATTTCGGAAGTATCCCCAGGCCGACCCGTGTAATAGATCCTTGCTATACAATCGAGCCTACTCAGGATGGCGAACGTAGCGTAATACTCAACCGTGTAGGCGATGTGCAGACCCTCGGAGTGGCTTATCACGTAGTATCCGGCGCCGATAAAGATTATGCCGCATTCGACATTCTGAACGAATCGCTCACCAATCAGCCTAATGGCCGCCTGTACCAGAGCATGGTTAAGCCTGGCCTGGCCTCAACCATTGGCGCCGATAACCCTGCCCTTAAAGATCCGGCATACTTCTATATTACATCCGATGTTCTTAAGGACAAATCAATTAAAAAAGCTAAAGAAGCATTGCTGACTACTATCGATGAAATTGCCGATAAACCAATAACCAACGATGAAGTGGATAAAGCAAGGGCCAAGCTCCTCAAGACTTTCGAAGAAACCTACCGTAATACCAGGTACACCGGCCTTACCCTCAGCGAATACATTGCTCAGGGCGACTGGCGCCTCGCATTCCTTTACCGCGATCACCTTAAAAAAGTTACTGCCGATGATGTGAACCGCATAGTAAAAACCTACTTCATTAAAAGCAACCGCACTATTGGTGAATTCATACCTACTACCGATCCTGTTAGAGCCACACCGCCACAGCAGCCCGATGTAGCTGCACTGGTTAAAGATTATAAAGGCAATACTGCCCTGGCACAGGCCGAAGCTTTCGACCCCTCGCCCGATAATATTGATAAGCGCAGCAAGCGCGGCACTATAACAGGTGGCGCTAAATATATACTGCTCAATAAAACCACCCGTGGTAATACCATTGAGGGAGTAATAACACTGCGCCTGGGTGAAGAAAAAGCGCTGGAAGGCAAAACAGCAGTAGCTTCCCTCACAGCAGCTATGCTCAAGAGGGGTACTAAAGATCATACCATGGCGCAGATCAATGAAACGCTCGACAAGCTTTCTTCCAGTGTATATATATACGGAGGCGGCCAGACAGTCAATCTCATTATCAAATCCACCAAACCAAACATTGGCCAGGCTTTGGACCTCGTTTATGAAATGCTGCATGAGCCTACGTTGAGTGATGATGAATTCAAGACTTTGAAAAACGAAAACATCAGCCAGCTCGAGCAGGAGCGTTCAGAGCCTCAGAGCATTGCCTTCCGCGAATTCAACCATATCATGTCGGTATGGCCAAAAGGACATATCAACTACAATATGTCGGCCGATGAAGAAGTAGCAGCAGTAAATGCAGCTACAGCCCGCGATGTAAAAAGCTTCTATAAAGATTTTTACGGAGGGAGCCATGCCACAGCAGCATTCGTAGGTGAATTTGACGAAGCCGTAATTAATGATAAGCTGAATAAAATACTGGGTAACTGGACATCGCAAAAGGCTTACACCCGCATCCCTGAGCCATTCGAGTCTATTGCTACACAGAACAGGGAAATAAAAACACCCGATAAGAAAAACGCCATGATGGTTTGCGGTATGAACCTGAAACTCAGAGATGATAATCCCGATTATCCGGCCCTGCGCATGGGTGATTTTATTTTCGGAGGTGGTTTCCTTAATTCCCGCCTGGCAACCCGTATCCGCCAGAAGGAAGGTATCAGCTATGGCGTAGGTTCTTGGCTGCAGGCCGGCACACGCGATGAGTCAGGGGGATTTGGTTCTTATGCGATATACAACCCGGAAAACAAAGAAAAACTGGAGAAAGTGTGGATGGAAGAACTGAATAAAATGCTTACCGAAGGCTTTACCGAAAAAGAGCTCAAAGATGCCAAAGCAGGCTATATACAGTATCGGCAGAATGGCCGTGCCGAAGATGCTCAGCTCGTTAACACGCTCAATGCCCGCCTCGATATGGACCGCACCATGCAGTGGGATAAAGCCATCGATGGCAAACTGCAAAACCTCAAAGTAACCGACGTAAACAGCGCCATGAAGAAATTCCTGGCACCCAATAACATAACTTTCGTAAAAGCAGGTGATTTTAAATAATCAATTGCTCAAGATAAAATTCACAAAAAATCCCGGATCAATTCCGGGATTTTTTGTGCTGTGTACGTTATGAAGCAAACCTCCTTATTGCTACGGAAATTCTCAATCTTATTGCTGTTATTAGTGGCCAGGAATCAACCGCTCCAGAGACTAATGATGGGGTTTATTGCTTCAGCAAATTATTGGTAGAACTGTACTCTTTCTTTAAAACCAGGTTCCAATCGCTACGAATCAATTCTTATACCATGCATACTTAGCATAAATCATCGGGCACAGCAGAGGCGAATAATTAAACCGCCATTTGGTATCAAAAGCATCGCGGTGATACATGTATTTTATGCCGCTCTTTTTCCAGGTATTCCGGGTAAGGCCCAGAACCTGCCCGTTGTGTGCATCTACCTCCGTATTTTTTACCGATTGCATGCCTTTATCGTTATTGCCATGCCCGCTTATCCATTCCACCGAAACAAAAACCCCGTCATTCACATGAATCCATTTATCACTCAGATCAGCTTTTACCCACTCATTGCCTTTTGTAGCATGAACAATCAAATTGCTATCGGTCAGTTCTTCAGCCGGCAGATTGGTAGCCGAGTCCTTGGTGTATATATGAACCCTGAATTTCGAATCAGGTATTCCTTCACTGGTTATGTATATATACACCTCCTTCAGAAATCCGTTTTTCGTTTTATCTGCCTTCAGAAAAGCCGCATCCTCTTCACCATATTTCTGATAGCAATCGCCTATGTGTTTCGCCTTCTTTTTCCCTATCCATGCCGACTTTGATTTACCATCTTTATCACTGATAACCACTTCCTTCAGCGAAGAAAATTCTCTGTGTAGCGATACCAGCAAAGTATCATTCTTAAAGTCGGCAGCCTGTAGTTCCAGTTTGGCATAACCAAGGCAATAAAATATAAAAGTCCTGGCCGAATCTGCATTTGCCGAAAATAAAAACCGCCCGTTTTCATCTGTATATACCCCTTCATTTCTGTCTTTCACCTTTACTATACAGAATGAAATACCCTTACGGGTATCCTTATCTATCACCCTTCCGTAGAATGGCCGCTCCTGCGCAAACAGATTAAATGTAAACAGGCAGGCTGCTAATAAAAGAATATACTTCATAAATAGTATTTTAGGATGGGCATCAATTGTAAATGTAATAATCGAATCAAAATGATTTCAAAATATCACAGCTGTAAAAATATACATAATGAACCGAATTGAAGAAACAGAATTTAAAGTGCCAGTAAAACAATCTATATACCGGTAATAACTGACTGTAACATTCAATAACCCATGAAACCTGATTATAAATTTCTAAAGCCCTCAAAATATTGCCTCTCCGAATTACAAAACCAGGATTCTTCTTACCTTCGGATTGAAAATAGAATTTCCATATTCTCATGGCAACATCCAATACACGCTGGATACAGCGGTTTGAGCAATATCAAAAGTCGCTGGATTCAATAGAAGCGGTTATACCTCAATATGCCCAACTGTCTGAGCTGGAGAAAGATGGTTTAATTCAAAGGTTTGAAATTACATTTGATCTCTCCTGGAAGGTAATGCAGGATTACCTTAAAGAAGCAGGATATGCTGACACTAAAGGCCCCCGGCCCTGCATTAAACAAATGGCTCAGAACAATCTTCTTGATGGGTTCAACTGGGAAGAAATGCTGAATGCCCGTAATGAATTGAGCCATGTGTATGATGAAGCTGAAAGCAGGAACCACCTTGATAAAATAGTGTATGACTATACGCCTGTTTTCAAAGAATTCAGTTTATTAATGGCTCAAAAATTATGATCACCTATACTACCAATCAATACGGTCTCCGGCAAAAGGACATGGATTATATGATCCGGTTGTTTGTTGGTATTCCTGCTATTGAAAAGGTACTGCTGTTTGGCAGCAGGGCAGCAGGTAATTTCGAAAAAGGCTCGGATGTTGATCTCGCAGTAGTTGGAGAAAACGTTACTTCCAGGGAGATTTCCCGCCTGCATTTTCTGCTTGAGGAGGAGAGCCCTACATTACTGGGTTTTGATGTAGTGCATTATGATAGCCTGAAAAATGAGTCGCTGAAACGAGAGATTGATGAAAACGGGAAGGTGATTTACCAGAAAAATTAATGCGAATACGATAAAATAGATTAAAACTTTTAAAAAGTTCTAATCCCCCTGGCCTCTTGATTCACTCCCCAACCCTTGCTCCCTCAACTCCGTTACATCAAACCGCAACAGATAGTCGGCCAGATCGAGCCCGGAAGCTTTTTCCTGGTCAGTAGCTTTAACCTCCAGCAGGCCGGATACATGAAATGTGGTTATGACAGACAGCTCCTTAGCCCTGGTACGCCATTTATGGTAACAGTTGAGATCGGGAAACAGGGTTACCTTCAAGCCACGCAGCACCTTGCATTTTTCGTAAGTGAGATTGGTGAGGCTGCCACATGCCAGCCAGGTAAACTGCGGCAGGTAAATACTGGCTATCACTGCAGTCTTTTCGCTTTCCACAATAGCTACTTCTTTCGTCTTTGGCAGCCATGCCGACCCGGTATGCAGCAGGTGCTCACCAAACAGGCATTGCATCAGTTCGAAGTCCTTTAATTGCAACACCCTATGCGCCCAGTTGATATGGCTGTAAGGTTGTTTTACCCGTTTGCCGGTATCCCGGTTGTAAAGCATTATTTTTCCGGTGCGCACATACCGGCTGGCATCTGCCTGCCAGAAGACCGTAGCACCGCGCCAGTATCTTGATGTGCCAATATGGTATTGCTTCACGGCCGCCATGGCATCATCTTTTCCGAACCTGCTGATAAGAAACTGCACAAAGTTGTTATCGTTATAGTTGCAGAAGCTGTGTATAGCCAACTCAGGAGGTATAAACGATGGAGCCGCGCGTGGTGGCAGCGCCCTATAGGTATAAGTATTGCCAAGCGGAGAGCCATTATCTTTAAAGAACTGTGCAGGCTTGTAGTGGTAGCCGCACTTCACCTCCCGGCTGCAGCGGCCCACGTGCTCAGCCAGGTGATTGTTCGTTTCATGATCGGTATAGCGGGTAAAGGTTTTGCGGTGGTTGCAGGCAGGGCAGGTATAGCGGGTTTTCATGCCCTTGTAGGGTTCCAGGGTGTAGCGGTGCATGATGGAGAATTTAAATTTTCGTTGTAGTATTAGGGAAGGGATCATAACATAGGGGTTGAACATTATTCTTAAAAGTTAAATGGTATTATGCAAAAAGGAGGGCTTGTATATATTGTCTGTTCACCAAACCGGAATGTTCTATACACAGGTGTAACATCCGATCTGGCTACACGTATATGGAAGCATAAGCATAAATTTTATGAAAACAGCTTTACAGCCCGATATAATTGTGTGATGCTGGTTTGGTACAAATACTTTGACCATATAGAAGAAGCTATAGCAGTGGAAAAAAGAATTAAAGCAGGAAACCGGGCAAAGAAGGAAGCGCTAATCAATGACTTTAATCATGAATGGAAAGACCTTTATGATCAGATAAAAGACATCCGGATTTTTGATTAACCTGGTCTCAAAAATAGTTCCTGAGATTGCCACAGCGCTGGCTACGCTCCAGGCCCGGCAGCGCTTCGCAATGACAAGCACCGGTTTTTCATGGCAGGCACAAAGCTTAACGCTCAGCTAATGATCGCTGCTGAACAAAGAAAAGAAAGCTGGTCTTTGCGAGGCTCACGCGAGGCTATGTGCGTGGCTGTGAGCAGAAGCAATCTCAGAATGTAGATAGCCACCCGGTAACACTGGTAACACCATACAAGTGTTACTCCCCGTTACTCCCTGTTACCAAGCCGCTTGATGATCCGGAATACCCTTACTTTCATGCTGTTGAAATTACCATCATCGGTACATAACTTTTTGGCTATGGCGTAGCCGCTCAATCCCGGCTCTGAGGCCAGCACTTCCTTTACTTGTGTCTCCAGGTCGGTCGATTCATTTTCTGCAGCCTGCTTCAGGTGTTCCCATTCGGTGCCGAAATCTATGAATTCGAATTGCAGAAAGTTGCCGGGCTTGGTGGTTTCGCATACCACCACATTGCCGGTATCGTAGATGCAGTCGGTGGCACGCTGTTTTATCTGCTTCAGGTAGCGCACATTTTTGCCGGTGGCGCTTTCGCCTATGGCAAATGCGCTGTCGCAGAAGTTCATAAGCATTTTGCTGCCCTGCAGGTCGTTGCGGGTTATGGGCTTGCTGGCATCGCGCTTGGGCGTATGTGCCAGCGCCAGTATACTCAGGCCGTAGCGTTTTTTCAGGGCCTTCAGGTGTTTCATCAGGGGCAGGGCATTGTGGGCTTTTTCGGTTTCGTTTTTCAGGTAAGTGAGGTTGTCTATTATCAGCACCCTGGCGCCGGTGGCTGCTATAGTCTGCTCAATGCTCTGGTTCAGAAACTCTTCAAACCTGCCCTGCACATCGGGCAGATCGGCCTCCGGATTGATCTCGGCACGGTAGAAGCAATCATTGAAACCATAATGGTCTTCATAGTCTACCGAGTAGCGAGCCTCAAACTGCTTCTGCGACAGCTCGAAATCGAAATACAGGATAGTCTGTGGCGCCGACTCCAGTTTAAAACCCGGTATGGCCTCTCCGCGGCTGATGCTGTCGCCTATCTGCACCGCCAGTATGCTCTTTCCCAGGTTGGTATCGGCAAAGAGGATACACAGCTCGCCCTCGTGCCAGAACTCACTGAAAAGCATTTTGGGTATGGGTAGCAGGTTGGCTTCCTCCATCCATTGGGTAGCAGTGTGTACCAGGAACAGGCTTTCGTTTTCGTCGGGTGGTAACGGGTGGCTGAGGAGCTGGCTTACTTCCTGCCGGATGTCGGCAGCGGTGATGGAAACCTCACCCCGACCATCTCCAGAGGAGAGGGAGAAATCCCCGCGACCCTGCTTCAGTGAACTCACCATGTCAGAGGAGAGGGAGAAATGGTTCGGTTCCGGCATTAAAGGGGCTGGCTTGGGGCTATGGGTAACGGGCGCAGCCGGACTGCGCTTTTTTGCGAATTGTGTCATAAAAGATAGGATTTGTTTAATTCCGGCACAAAGTTGAAACGCAAAAATGGATTCCGCAAACCAACTTTCTATCATAGCCTGAATACGGGCTATCATAGACCTTATTCAGGCTATCATAGAATTTTTTTTCGGGGTTAAGTGGCTGATAGTAACAGCAATACAGGTTATTGATAGCTTTAGATATTCACAAGTGTCCAATTAATGTATTATTGTAATGTGTTTTGGGAGATATTAGTCGGGATTTGAATGGGTGAAATGATGTTTGAACAAGATTTTAAAGATTGCAGGAGGGACAGGATTCGATCATACCAGAAATAACAGGATCCTTTATTCTTGTAAATCCCTTAATCATGTTCAGACAATTTGGTAACGTCTGGTAACGGGGAGTAACACGTGGGGAGTGTTACTAGTGTTACCTATTTCTTCTTTACTTCCACATTCGGCTCTATAACATTTGATGCCTTCAGCATCATTATAACTGTAAAGATTTATTTCTATAAACATTTAATCCCTTCAGGATTCTATCTATTCGTTGAAATGCAGCGATGCTGAAAGCATTACATGTTTATAGCAAACCACCTACTCACTTTGCAATGAAGCTGAAGGCATCAAATGTTATAGAGGCAAAACAGTAAAACTCCACAAGTGTTACTCGATATTACCAACAGTTACCACTAACCCCTGAGATTGCCACAGCGCTGGCTAAGCTATATGCACGGCAGTACTTCGCAAAGACCAGCACCGGTTGTTCATTCTGCTGTATAGCTTAATGCTCATGATTGAGATAATTTTATACAGGAAAATAATTTTTCAAATTAAAAGGTAAATAATTTTTTGTATCATTGACATTAAAAAAGCACCAATGAAATTTCTTACTATTACCTCAGGCTTATTTTTATGCAGCTTAGTAACTACCTATGCGCAAAATGCACAAAAGGATATTATAATATATGGATCATACCATATAAATAAAATAATGCCCTTAGGGAAAGCAAAAATTTATGTCAACTTAAAGAATAACTCTAAATCGGATTATAAGGATATAACTTATAGAGTGAAATTTATCGCTGGAGATGGGACAGAGGAAGGTGGAACTAATTTGACCCTACATGATTTTATAGGTCCAGGTGTTTCTAAAAAGATGAAAGATCAATATGTAGATTGTCCAAGAGATTGCAATGCTATTAGCTTTTCGATAGTCTCAGGTAAAAAATTGGATTAGACTTTTCTTTACTGCCTATTTCACAATTTATCTTTTTCAAAACCAGTAACAACAGTAACACTCCACAAGTGTTACTCCCCATTACCAACAGTTACCACTAACCCCTGAGATTGCCACAGCGCTGGCTACGCTCTATGCCCTGCAGTGCTTCGCAAAGCAGCTCGGGGTTGTGCTTTCTGCAGTATAGCTTAATGCTCAGGTAAAGATCGTTGCTGAAAAAAAGAAAGGGAAGCTGGTCTTTGCGATGCTTACGTTTAGCCTTTTGCGTGGCTGTGAGCAGAAGCAATCTCAGAAGGTAAAGTAACAACTAACGTAACACACAGTAACACACCACAAGTGTTACCAAAGTTACCCGTTAGTCGCTTCAGAGTAGTTTTGGTATGCTGCATCCAGAAAGTACACTTCAGATGTACCTTTAGTATTGGTTGAATAGTTAGTACCTTGTTTTTGTGAAATTTCTATTATTGTATCATAAAGACTGACTATATTAGATCCATTATATTCTAATATTTTTGAACGGACTTCTTTTTGAAAGTTACCAGCCATTAATGCATCCATAGCCAGCTGCGTAAATTCTTTTCTGAATTCCGGATATTGAACATTCAGAAATTCCAGGGCAGTCTGAATGGTTAACTCATCAGGGTATTCATTCTGGTACAGGTCTAAATATTTTTTCCTGTTGTGTGCTATATTATTTACATACTCTGCTAAATAAGTTTCCAATTCTAAAAATTTGATGTAATAAAAATACTATAAAGAAGGAGCAGCCCTTACGCCCATTCTTCTATAGTACCCTCCCATTTATGTGCCAGATTAAAGTCTGTTGAAATTCAGTATGTTGCAATTCAATAAAAACATAAATCGTCCACCAATAAAAAGTGCTTCCATAATATGGAATAACAGGAAGTACCTACTTTCCTCTTATGGCATCCATACAATCCTTTCATAAGTGCCAAAACACTTGCTATTGATTGAAAACAATGGCAATACCTGCCAACCGACAGTTCAGGAAAACAACTACAGTAACAAAGGTAACACCCCACAAGTGTTACTCCCCGTTACTAACAGTTACCACTAACCCTGAGATTGTCACAGCGCTGCCTACACACTATGCCCGGCAGCGCTTCGCAAAGACCAGCTTTTGGTTGTTCATCCTGCTGCATAGCTAAACGCTCAGGTAAAGATCGCTGCTGAAAAAAGAAAAGAAAGCTGGTCTTTGCGAGGCTCACGTAAAGCTTTGTGCGTGGCGGTGAGCAGAAGCAATCTCAGGATGTGTAGTAACAACTACCGTAACACACAGTAACACTCCGGAAGTGTTACCATTGTTACCTTTTTCTTCTGCACTTCCCCATTCGGCCAATGTCATTGATAGGGATAACAAAAAACATAGCCCACGGTTTCTAGTTCGCATGTAAATGGTTAAAACCGTTATTGAAATACTGAATTTCTATTCCCACGGTTGAAACCGAGGGCTATGTATCCATGATAAAACCTCAACTATGGCATTGCCAGATAGTGATAGGTGGTACCGGTGCTAGTAAGAGGTGAGGTCGCATAAATAATATATCAGGCGCAGGTATCCCATTTTGAATTTTTAAGTAACTTTGGAATAAGGAGGCAATTATGAAAACCGCATTAAATATTGATATTACATACGATCAGGTGCTTTCAATAGTTAAAAGTATGCCGGCACAGCAAAAGGTAAAACTGAGCAAAGAACTGGAAAAAGAAGGTATCAGGTCCCGGCTGGCTTCTCTTTTGAATAATTTTAAAACAGACGATTTGAGCCTCGATGATATAGAAAAAGAGGTGGAAACTGTCAGGCAGAAAATATATGAAGGCAAAAAACATTAAAGTCATATTCGACACCAATGTTTGGATAAGCTTTCTTATCGGCAAAAGGCTGCAGATAATTCAGGAATATATTGCGGATGGACGTATCACAATTGTTGTTACAGAACAATTGCTGAGAGAGATTACAGAAGTAAGTAAACGTCCGAAACTCAAAAAATATTTTCCGGAGAACAAGGTAAAGGAACTGATCAGTTTTTTAGAAATTGTGGCTTTAAATGTGGCTATTCATCCCATAAATCAAGTGTGTTCAGACCCCAAAGACAATTTTTTACTTGATCTTATTCAAAGCTCAAAAGCAAATGTCCTTGTTACAGGCGATAAAGATTTATTGGTACTTCATCCATTCAAAACAGCACAAATTATTACACCGAAACAATTTGAACAATTGTTGACTGAATAGGTCTCCGATGTGGCCACTCCTGCGTTAATAATATTAATGTTCCCTGCCTGCAGAGATTTATAGCCGATGGGTCAGTGCGTTTATTTGGTATGATTAATAATTCCGGAGAATGCACTGCAAAAGATCCAAACCTGAATCTCTGCTAACTGCATACGACTAACGACTGAATTATAACTTAATCAAATCGTCAGTAGCCTTATCGTAGAAACTATATTCTGTAAGCGGCGAATTATTATCTGCTATTACCTTCACCTTTACCTTATGCTGCCTGTCCCATTTCTTCACAATCGATGGTTTGAAGAGAGAACCCTTGGTGAGATAAGCTTCCAGTATCGGGTTCACATGCAGTGTAAGATTGCGGTGGCCCTGTGTTACTATGTATTTCAGGTCTTTTTCAATATCATCGCCCAGCAATATCGATGGGCCTATGGTGCCGGTACCCTTGCAGGTAGGGCATACTTCGGCCGTACTGATATTGATCTCTGGCCGCAGGCGCTGCCTCGTAATCTGCATCAATCCGAACTTGGAGAGTGGCAATACAGTGTGGCGTGCACGGTCTGTAGTCATCATATCCTCCATAGCCTCATAAAGCTGCTTCCGGTTTTCCGGAATCTTCATGTCTATAAAGTCAACGATGATGATACCACCAAGATCACGCAGGCGCATCTGGCGCACTATTTCCTGTGCTGCTTCCAGGTTGGTGGCAAGTGCATTGGCTTCCTGTCCGGCTTCGGGTGCACGGGTTCCGCTGTTTACATCTATTACATGCAGCGCTTCGGTATGCTCAATGATAAGATAGGCGCCGCTGTTCAGGTTCACAGTCTTGCCAAATGAGGCTTTCACCTGTTTGGATACACCGTAAGTATCAAATATCGACTGAGTATTGTTGTGAAAAGTTACAATGTCTTCCTGATCGGGAGATATGCGGCCAATATATTCTTTGGCAACCGCCATTATCGCTTTATCGTTCGTTACTACCTTCTGAAACTTATCGCTCAGCAGGTCGCGGAGAATAGATGTGGTTTTATCCTGCTCACTGAGCACCATCTGGGGAGCTTTGGCGCCCTTAAGGTTTTGCTGCAGTGTCTTCCATGTTTTTTCCAGTTCCAGGATATCGGCATGAAGCTCAGCAGTGGATTTACCTTCTGCTGCTGTACGCACTATTACCCCGAAATTTTTGGGCTTAATACTTTCTACAATCTTCTGCAGGCGTTTGCGCTCATCGGCCGAATGAATCTTGCGCGAGATAGCCACAACATCATTAAATGGTGTAACAACTACAAAACGACCGGGAAGTGAAATTTCGCAACTAAGGCGCGGACCTTTGGATGAGATAGGTTCTTTTAAAACCTGTACAATTATTTCGGGTTTGCCGGTAAAGACTTCAGTGATCTTACCGCTCTTGAGAATCTCCGGTTCATTTTTAAATTTACCAAAATCTTCTCCCCACGATGTATTTCCGTCTACACTTTGCTTACTGAATTTTACCAAAGAACGCAGGTACGGACTGAGATCTGTATAATGCAGAAATGCATCCTTTTCATACCCTACATCTATAAAAACAGCATTAAGTCCGGGCATCAGTTTCTTGACCCTGCCAAGGTAGAGATCACCTACGGCAAACTGGCCCTGGCCCCGCTCATAATGAAGTTCTACAAGCTTCTTATCTTCTAATAAAGCTATTTCAACACCTTCACCTGATGCATCAATAATAAGTTCTTTGTTCATTCCAGTGTACCGGTTCTGCTACGGAATCAAATAGTAATATAGTTCCAGCAAGGCTTGAAGGCTGTAATAATAAGTCCGCACATCATATACAGGGCCTAAAGCGCCGGTATATGATGTGCCGGATAAAGCAGCATTTGATTGGAAGCAGAGGTTATAGCCTACTTGTTCTTCTTATGACGGTTCTTTCTAAGACGTTTTTTACGTTTGTGCGTAGCTATTTTATGTCTCTTCCTCTTTTTACCACAAGGCATACCTGTTCGTTTTATTTAGTTACTTTAATGAATTTATCTTCTGATCAATGTCCTTGCTGAAAGCAGGGTCGCTGACTAATTTCTTACATTTCTCCAAAAGCTCTATCGCTCTTTTCTTATCACCTTTTCCTTCACTCGCCTGAGCTAAAAAATAAAGAGCTTCTTTATTTTCCGGTTCCAGCTTCAGCACCGTTTCAAACCTGCCAGCCGCTTTATCAAACTGGCCCGATTGAATGGCCATTCTTCCGAGCAGCATATTTGCCGGGATATCATCAGGTTTTTCACGAACAATCGCTAATAGAATCTGTACCCCCCGCATCGGTTCCCCGGTGCCTTCAATATACCCTGTAGCCAGCGCCAGCTTTGTGTCTTCGTTATCAGGATTTAACTTCAGCGACTGCTCCAGGCAACCTACTGCCTCACCCGCTTCCCACGCCTGAACAGATGATGAAGACTCATTTTCCATCAGCTGTAAAAAGAATTGGCCTGCAAAGGTAAGCTTCTTTTCCGAATTTTCCAACCGCGCCGATTTTGCGCCATAATATGCCGATACAGGTAATTGACCTGCATGTTCCCAAACCTGGGAAAGCTGCACATAAAGCCCTGGCATTTTTGCCGGGTCGTGTATAGATTCGAGTTTATGCTCTATCGACAGAACAGAGTCGGAAACGAGCTTGCTTACTTTTCCTCTAGCACTGAGCAAGATTGAATCGAAAGACGCTGCTCTTGGTTTAACAGGTCCGCCAGATACCGCTCCGCCCGATCCTGGCCGCTGCATTTCAGCCACGGAGGTCTTGGGTGGAGGAACAGTATTGCCGCCTTTATACAATAATATAACCAGCACAATTGCCACTGCAATTGCAATAAAATGAGTTGCCCGCAAAATTTTAAAATTTACAATGCAAAGGTAACAAAATAGCCGGCATTACTTTGAAGCAGCAGGAGCTATATTAATCATTTACAGCAGGCAGGGTGTTATTTGTTTGGGTGGGAATTAAATTTCATGCCCGCTGTGGTCCGATTAATCATTCTCTGGCTTATGCTCCCTTAATTCGTGCTTCGACTCTTTTACCGACACAACAAATTCTTTTGCTGGTTTAAACGCTGGGATAAAATGCTCTGGTATTTCTACCGCAACATTCTTCTTAATGTTCCTGCCGATTTTTGCAGCGCGTTTCTTCAAAATGAAACTGCCAAAACCACGAACATAAACTGGCTCACCTTCAACCAATGAAGTTTTAACTTCTTTGAAGAATGTTTCAAGAGCCACCAGGATATCCACTTTTGGTATTCCTGTTTTTTCGGCAATACTGCCTACGATGTCTGCTTTTCTCATAAAAAAGTAATGATTAGTAAATAAAAAAAATTACAACAATAAAATTATTTGCGAAGATACGCGCTAAATCAATACCAACGGGCATTTTGGCGACTTTAACAAAAAAATGACAAAACTTTGTTAATAAAATCGTTTTTCTAAAATTTTCAAGCTAAAAGACTAATATCTTAAATTATTGTACAATAACTTTTATTCAATAAGCGTAATTGCTACTTTCTTTCCGATTTTTTAGTTCGTTTATCCGGCTATAATCTTTTTGTCTCGCTACAATTTTATTGAAGTCAGATTGCTCAAAATGCTTAAGGGTTCCTTTGTAATTGCAATAGAAAATTGTACCCATTACAACCCTCTAAAACCAGAATACCCCCGAAGTATTCAGAGTTAAAAAGTGGCCCTGCATCTGTCTTTTAGCGTTACTTTTGTAAAAAAATCCGTCTTTGGAACATAAAAAGAAAAGGGCTGTAGCATGGTGGTTATTGGCGGGTGTGGGCATGATTATTGTTGAGTTTATTATGGGTGGTGTAACCCGGCTCACAGGCTCAGGTCTGTCTATTACAGAGTGGAAACCCATAATGGGTATTCTGCCTCCGCTTAATGATGCCGATTGGAACAAAGCGTTCGACGGGTATAAAAATATTGCCCAATACAAATACCTCAACAGTCATTTTACCCTGCCCGATTTCAAATTTATATTCTTTTGGGAGTGGAGCCATCGCCTATGGGCAAGATTACTTGGTGTAGTTTTTGGTATCGGATTCGTTTATTTCCTGCTGAAAAAATACTTTGATCAATGGATGGTGCGGCCCTTTATAATCCTCTTTCTGCTGGGTGGTTTGCAGGGATTTATTGGCTGGAAAATGGTGCAAAGCGGCCTCAATGATACCAGCCTTTATGTAAAGCATACCATGCTGGCCCTTCACTTTTTATCGGCTATGGGGCTGATGTGCTATACACTCTGGATGGCGCTGGAACTGCTCATTCCGCAGGAAAAAAGAATTGCAGATAACAGAATGCGCACACTGACATTTTCTGTGATTGTTTTATTGTTTTTGCAGCTAGCCTATG
>CAIVEH010000162.1 GCA_903904855.1 uncultured Bacteroidota bacterium
CTAACCCTGCACTAGATGCCTTAAGCCTATCAGGAATAACTGATAATACCAGATACAGTATTTCAAGTGTAACCGGAGTATGTTTACAAAAAGGAATTTTGCAGCCAAATGATATTATACCGATTCAAAAAATTATTCCTGGGGTTTATATACTAGAATTAACTGGAACGGACGGGCAAAGGGGTATTGTGAGAGTGATAAAAGAATAGGGAATTACTGTATGGTTTATACAAATTCTTGCCTGTAACAAAATTTTCAGAGATTATGTGATAAGAACAACACTTGCTATTTAGTAATTAGGAGTTATGGAAAGTGATAAGGGACGGAATACGAATATTGAGATTAAGGTGAAGTTTATATAGTGTAGTTGCCCCACACGTTTGAGGTGTGACACAACTATAAAGTAAACTATTCCTTCGCTAGCTTTTTAGATATTTTCTCGCCTGTTTCGGGATCAATAATATTGACCATATATATCCCGCTGCTCAGATTATTTATGGGTATTGGTTCGTTATCTGAAAGTACTATTTTATGATACAATTCTCTGCCAACAAAATTATTTATTTCCAGCAGAGCTCCCTTGGCATTCTGGATGCTGTAATAATCGGTTGCAGGGTTAGGATAAATCTGTACATTGGTATATTTATTTACCAACGCGCTACCCATGGTGGAATAAAATAAAGGATAGTTTTCATTTTAACCACTAAATTTGCAGTGATAAAAACTTGTTATCGTTATGGCTATAAAGAGAGTTGATAAATATGCTGATTTCAGGTACAAGATAATTTTCTCTGAAGAAGAACGGGAAGCTAAGTGGCTTATTGAACAAGGTCTTTTTAAAGATATGGAAGATTATATCGCAGCCATGACGCGTGTGGAAAAAAGAATAATGAGACGCGAAGAATCAGAAAAAAAGAAACGCACTGCTGCAAAAAGCAAGAAACTCCTCGCCACTGCTAAAAGAGATAAAGCAGCTTAACCCTTTTAAGTCTGTACCGGATTATACTGCCGGATTTGCAATCCAATCGTTTATTATTTATATTCAGTTTTGCCACACTTTGGAAGTTTGGCACAACTAAAAAAAGCCTAACCAAGAACCCCTTCACAGCCCCCAACATATAGTACTCCCCTTCAGGGGCCGGGGGTTTCTCCCCTTTTTTTCCTACTTTTCAACCTTAATAGTATTTTATGCGAAAAATTACCGGCGTTCTGCTCATAGTATTGGCATGTTTCAGTCTTTCATTCAAAGGAGATAGTAATTATAAAGTAGACTTATCTACAATAGAAAAAATAAAGAAAGAAGGCCTGGATAATTCCAAAGTAATGGAGACATTATTTGAACTCACCGAAGAGAACGGCCCCCGCCTTACCGGCTCTGCCGGCATGAAAAATGCAGAGCGCTGGGCTAAAGAAAAACTGGAAACATGGGGCCTTAAAAATGCCAATAACGAGCCATGGGGCAGTTTCGGGAAAGGATGGGAAATTAATAAAAGCTATGTGGCTATGACTGCCCCCTTCTACCAGCAGCTCATAGGTGTTCCGCGTGCATGGACGCCTGGCACTGGTGGACTAGTAAATGCCAGCGCCATTTTAGTTCGAATAGACAGCATTCCAGACCTCGGAAAATATGCAGGCAAGGTAAAGGGTAAAATAGTGGTGCTTTCCCCTGCCAAACTGGAAACATCCCCTAATTTCAAACCCGATGCCAGCCGTGTGCATGATACCGACCTCGTGAAAATGGAAAACGATACCATAACCCCATCTATGCCGCCACCACCTAAACCCAAGCCAGCAAAGCCGGTTGTGAACCTGCGCAAAGCTATCGATTCCTTCCTCTATGCCGAAGGTGCTATTGCTGTTGTAAGCGGCGGGCGTGGCACTATGGGTACGGTTTTCACCTCAAATGGCGCCTCCCGTTCATGGGATGCAATGCCTGTACTTCCGGAAATGGAGATGGGCTATGAATCACTGGCACGTTTATCCCGTCTGCTTAAAGAAGGTAAGGAAGTAAAAATAGAGATGGATACCAAAACCACTTTCCTCATGAAGGACTCAATGGAATATGATGTAGTTGCTGAGATCCCAGGCACCGATCCCGAACTGAAAGAACAACTGGTAATGCTCGGCGGCCATATGGATTCCTGGCATGCATCCACCGGGGCCACTGATAATGGCACGGGTGTAGCGGTATGTATGGAAGCAGTTAGGATTCTTAAGGCTATAGGTGTTAAGCCCCGCCGCACAATACGCATCCTGTTGTGGAGTGGAGAGGAACAGGGTCTGCTAGGTTCAAGAGGCTATGTAAAGAACCACTATGGCGACAGGCTGACAATGGAACTGAAACCCGATCACGCAAAAGTATCGGCCTACTACAACCTTGACAATGGCGGAGGCAAAATCAGAGGTATTTACCTCCAGAATAATGATCTTATGAGGCCGGTGTTCACCTCATGGCTACAGCCATTTAAGGATATGGGCGCAGGCACAGTAACCATCCGCAATACAGGATCTACTGATCATATTTCTTTCGACGAAGTAGGCATACCCGGCTTCCAGTTTATTCAGGATGGCCTTGAATATGGCACTCGCACACACCATACCAATATGGACAGCTACGACCGTATAGTACCCGACGACCTGAAACAAGCTTCCATAATTATGGCAGCATTTGTATACAATACAGCCATGATGGACGAAAAAATACCCCGCAAGCCATTACCTGTTTCTAATAAAGCATTAGATAGCTATAAGAGGTGATCAGCAACTAAAGTAGTAAAACTTCAAACGCTTTAAATATTGTGAAGCAAACAGTAAATTATCCAAAACCAGAAATCAGTAACGAACAACAAATCATATACATTACATACAATTCATTTACAACTTAAATTTTTTCCATTAAATAAATTACAATTGACTAATTGCGCCTAATAAGTAAATACTATTTACTCAAGGCTTTAAGTTGGCTAGGAAAGTAATCTCTATCAAAAGCAAAGTCTATACTATATATCAGTGAGGCAGGTTACCATTCCCGATTATTAAAACTATTTTTGTACCCAAACACCCCTTTTTGAGCGCAACTGTATTTTTAATAACACCGCCGTTTACGCAACTCAATACGCCCTACCCTGCTACTGCGTATCTGAAGGGGTTTCTGAATACCCGGAATATAACTTCTTTCCAGGCCGACCTGGGTATTGAAGTTACACTTGCTTTGTTTTCGAAAGAGGGGTTAACCCGGTTGTTTAACCATATTAATAATCAGGAAATAAGCCATACACAAAATGCACAAAGAATAATAACCCTGCAGGAGGATTATATCAATACCATTGATGCGGTTACTGGTTTCCTGCAAGGCAAAAACCCTACGCTGGCCCAACTCATCTGCAAGCGAAATTTCCTGCCCGAGGCATCGAGATTTAGTCAACTGGATGACCTGATTTGGGCGTTTGGCAGTATGGGTATTCAGGATAAAGCCAAGCACCTGGCCACCATGTACCTCGAAGACCTTGCCGACCTGATTGCTGAATGTGCTGACCCGCATTTTGGTTTCAGCCGTTACGCCGAACGAATGGGAAGATCGGCAAATAGTTTTGATGAACTTTATACTGCCTTGGTGGGGGAACACAGCTATATAGATACAATCCTTATCAATACTTTAAAGGCCCGGATGGCTACGGTAAAGCCCTTGCTGGTGGCAATTTCCGTGCCCTTTCCAGGTAATTTGTATTCGGCTTTCCGGTGTGCGCAATGGATCAAAAAACACTACCCTGATGTGAAGGTGGCCATGGGCGGCGGTTTTCCGAATACCGAACTGCGCTCGTTAAGTGATGCAAGGGTATTTGAGTTTTTCGATTTCATCACCCTCGATGATGGCGAGGCCCCGATTGAAAACCTGGTATACCATGTAGAGGGCAAAATACCGGCTGATCAACTAAAAAGGACTTTTATCAAGGTTGATGGCAAGGTTGCCTACATCAATAATAATGCCTGCACAGATTACAAACAAGGTGATGTGGGTACGCCCGACTACAGCGATCTGCTGCTGCAGGATTATATCTCGGCTATAGAAGTTGCCAACCCCATGCACAGTCTCTGGAGCGATGGCCGATGGAACAAACTGACCATGGCGCATGGCTGCTACTGGAGCAAATGCACCTTCTGCGATATTTCGCTGGATTATATAAAACTATACGAACCAATCGCTGCACATACGCTCTGCGACCGCATTGAAGAAATTATAGCCCAGACCGGTAATACAGGTTTTCATTTTGTAGATGAAGCTGCCCCACCTGCACTGATGCGTTCTTTGGCTCTTGAGATAATCCGCCGCAAACTGGTCATCAGCTGGTGGACCAACATCCGGTTTGAAAAAAGCTTTACCCGCGATCTGTGTATACTGCTGAAAGCTTCCGGCTGCATAGCTGTATCTGGCGGACTGGAAGTGGCTAGTGACCGCCTGCTGGAACTGATACAAAAAGGAATAACTGTAGCCCAGGTAGCCAGGGTCAACAAGCATTTCACAGAGGCAGGCATTATGGTTCATGCCTACCTCATGTACGGCTTCCCTACCCAGACCGACCAGGAAACAATTGACTCGCTGGAAATGGTTCGCCAGATGTTCCAGGCTGGCATACTGCAATCAGGTTTCTGGCACCAGTTCGCCATGACGACTCATAGTCCGGTAGGAATGAACCCTGCCCAATTCGGCGTTAAAATAGAGTCTGATATTGTGGGCACTTTTGCCAACAACGACCTCGTACATGCCGACCCCAAAGGAGCTGATCATGAGTCTTTTTCGGAAGGGTTGAAGAAATCATTGCTCAACTTTATGCACGACGCCTGCTTCGATTACCCATTGCAGAAATGGTTTGATATGAAGGTGCCAAAAACCAAAGTTGCCCCCGACTACATTACCAATATACTTAACGAAGTAGAATATACTGCTCCCAACCCCAATGCGAAAATTGTTTGGCTGGGTAAAAAACCAGACCTGGAAAAAATTACCAAATCCAAAAAAGGTAACACATGGGAACTTGCCTCACTTACCTTCCATGGCAAAACAGAAACCCTGAATATTAAGCTGGATCAATCCCAGGGACTCTGGCTTGAAGCAATGCTACCTAAACTAACAGTAGACAATATCAAAACCTGGACCTGGCAGGAGGTAAAAGACAATTACGAAGCAAATGGCCTGGAAGATTTTGAACTGTTCTGGGATAATAAACCTGTGAACGGGTTGTATAAAGTAGGGTTGCTGCGGTTGTGATTGCAATGGTTTTTTGATATTTCCACTTTACCCCCATTTTGCCTTCTGCCCCAACATCATTACCTTCATATCCTTAAATTTCAAAGCATAGTGAGAAAATTACTTATTCCGGTGATTGCCGGTTTTATTGTGGCTGCATTTTATATTATTTCTGGCGCTCAGCCTACGCCAATACAATCAAAAGGATTTGGCGCTGCTGAAGCCTTAGGATCAGATGATGATGCAGATGCCCGGTATACCTATGAATGGGGACTGCTTCACGATCCGGCTACCGGAAAAATTCCTGAAAATATCAGAGCCAAAGAACTGGCTTTTGTTGCTACCCTACCCAACGATGCCTATGTTGATGCAGCAAGAACCACCTCTGTTTCCCCAACATGGCAGCCTCGTGGCCCATGGAATGTAGGCGGAAGAACCCGCGCGCTGGGCATAGATATGAGCAATGAAAATGTAATTATTGCAGGCTCCTGCTCTGGTGGCATGTGGCGCTCTACCAATAAAGGCGCTTCATGGACTTCTGTAATTCCCAACACACAATTGAAAAGTGTAGCTGGCATTGCACAGGATACCCGCCCTGGTCACACAAACACCTGGTACTATATAACAGGTGAGGCCTATGGCGCTTCGGCAAGCGCAAATGGTGCTTATTTTCAGGGCAATGGTGTTTACAAATCTACCGACAGTGGTAAGACCTGGACCGTTTTGGCTTCAACTCTAAGCCCAAGCAGTACCACTTTTAACAACTGGTCGGATGTTACATGGGATATTGCCACTAACCCTGCCGCCGATACTGCCGAGGTGGTATATGTAGCTGCTTATGGGGGTATCTACAAAACCACAGATGGAGGCACAACCTGGGCGCTGGCATTAGGTTCGTGGGGCAGTTCTGATTCTTATTTTACAGATGTTGCCATTTCAAAAACAGGTGTTATATATGCTACCATCAGCAGCGATGGCGGCCATAAAGGCATTTACCGTTCAGCCGATGGTATTACTTTTACCAATATAACCCCTGCAGGCTTCCCTGCCAAATACAACAGGGTGAAGATCGGCATCAGCCCATCTGACGAGAGGCAGGTTTACTTTCTGGGCAATACGCCCGACTCCGGTATGCCCGACACCAACTTTGTAGGAACAGTGGAATGGAACAGTCTGTGGCGCTATACTTACCAATCGGGCGATGGCAGCGGTTCCGGCGGCGTTTGGCAGGACCGTACAATGAACCTGCCTTCAACCGGTGGAATGTTTGATAAATTTACCTGCCAGGGCTCTTACGACCTGGTAGTAAAAGTTAAACCCGATGATACCAATGTGGTATTTATAGGTGGTACCAACCTTTACCGTTCAACCAATGGATTTGCAACCAGTACGCACACCACCTATTTTGGCGGCTATGAGCAAGGTGGCAGGCTGCCGGTTATCAACGGTTTCCTCAATCATCACCCCGATCAGCACGATCTGGCATTTTTCCCTTCCGATCCCAATAAAATGATCTCTTCCAATGATGGTGGTCTTTTTTACTGCAACGACAATACTGCCCCTATGGCTTTATGGTCGTCGCTCAATAATGGTTATCTCACCTCCATGTTCTACACCTGTGCTATTGATCATGCCTCTACATCCGATTATGTGATAGGTGGCGCACAGGATAACGGCAGTTGGTTTACCAATTCCACCGACCTTACTCATCCCTGGGTTTCACCACGTGGCGGCGATGGCTCATTCTGCTACATTGCCGATAATTCCAGCGCCTACTATTTCAGTATCCAGAACGGAAGGATGATGAGGGCTCGGCTCGATAATTCGGGAAATGTACTCCAGTTTGCCCGCATAGATCCTATCGGCGGACGGGGTTACCAGTTTATTAACCCTTTTACTGTCGACCCGAATAACAACAATATCATGTACCTGGCTGCTGGTAAGTTTTTGTGGCGCAACAGCAACCTCGGTGGCATTCCTTATGCCTCCAACTGGGATACCATTTCCACCAACTGGTTTAAGTTCAACGACTCTTCCATGACCAAGACGATGGATACATCTATTACTGCCGTTTCGGCATCCCACATACCGGCAAACAGGGTTTATTACGGCACCAATTTCAAGCGGCTTTTCCGTCTGGATAATGCCAATACCGACACTGCCAAAGCCAGAGAAATAACATCCAATACCCTGTTCCCTGCCGGCGCAACAGTGAGCTGCATAGCCATCGACCCTACCAATGCAGACAATGTAATGGTGGTTTTCTCCAATTACAATGTTTACAGTATCTTCTATACGTCCGATGGTGGCACCACCTGGGCCAAAGCCGGAGGCAACCTGGTAGGTACCAATGCGCCATCTATCCGCTGGGCCACTATAATTCCTGTTACCAATGGCTATGTGTACCTGGTGGGTACCAGCACCGGATTATTTGCCACCACTCAGCTTAGCGGCACCACTACTGTATGGGTGCAACAGGGTACAAACACTATTGGCAATGCAGTGGTAGACTACATCGATTACCGCTCAACAGATGGATTAGTAGTTATAGCCACACACGCCAATGGCATGTATTCATCGCACATACTCCAGACCACTGATGTAAAAGGAATAAAAGCCGTTGCAGCAGCAGATCCGGGCTTCAACCTTACGGTCTATCCAAATCCTGCTAAGACACAGGCTACCCTGCAGTTTAATCTTAAGGAGCGTAGTACTGTAAATCTGATGATTGCCGATGAATTGGGCAGGCCGGTCAAAACAATTGTCAATGAATCCATGGATGCCGGAGAACATAAATTCCCGTTCTCATCCGATAATCTGCCAACGGGCATCTATTATTGCACCATAAGAGCAGGCAATTACAGCGAAACCAAGCGGTTATTGAAACAATAACATTATCTGTATTGAAGAAAGGTTACTCCCGCAACTTTCACAAAAAAAAATAACCTATTTATATAGCCCACGGTTTCAACCGTGGGTTTTATAATATTGGTTTTTCTTAACGGTTTTATAATAATCCGCTATCAATATTCTTAAAATAGCATTAAATAAATATGATTCAACATCTGAAAAGGCACTGTGGGCATAGATTTGACAACTTTTTAAAAGTTGTCAAATCTCAATTAGCGATATTATTGATAGCAGCATATTATTAACCGTTTACCCAATAATAATAAACCTTTGAAACGGCTGCAACTCACATATCCTTTCAACCCACAGTTGAAAGCCTCTGTTTACTTACTAATATTTATAATGTAATTACCTTCTCCCCCTCAATATAAGCCATAGGCACTGTAAGGTATAACCCATTATTGTCTCTTGCATACTCATTCAGATTATGCTCCAAACTATCGAAAAATGTTGCTTGCAATTCATCAGGTATCATCCCCTTCCACGACTCCAACCAGCCCAGTTTTACAAAATAATGGTTCAGGAAGGCTCTGCCATCAACAAAGCGCATGATGAAAGAATCCAGGAAGTGACGGACATCCGTAAAACCATTCCGGGTAAACATATCAGCAATCGAATCCACACTACCCCTGTGTTCCTCATGTTCTTTTAGGTGCTGCAGCAAATCCTGCCGGTTCATTTGCACAAGTGTAGCTTCAAACACACAGTAAAACTCCCGCCAGTGACCATTCAGATTGGTGGTTATCGCAAGCTTTCCTCCCGGCTTCAGTACCCTGTGGCATTCCCTGAATACTTTATCCGGATTGTTGAAATTATTGATACCAAGGTTCGATACAATCACATCCATGCTGTCAGGCTCAAAAGGCAACTCCTCAGCAGTGCAATCTGATATCTCCACATTGCTCAGGCCATAATTAATCGCCTTTTGCCTTGCCCGGTCATTGGCATTTATCCAAGTATCTATGCCATAGCATTTTGAAGAAGGCCCCAACCTGCCTGCCAGCTCCAGTAAAGGGAAACCCGCTCCCGAGCCTATATCCAGAAATGCAATACATGGCTTAAGCTCCAGGTGCTTCAATAACAACAACCCGAAAGAGGCGCTCCACAATGGCAACTCATCGAAAGTGCTTACAGATGATGGGGTGTCTGTGAATTTATAGTTGAGATATTCAGGCATAATGGGGTAATTTACCAGCAATATACTGAATTAACAAATGAGGGTATTACACCCATTTACCATTTTATTTATAGGTATAGGCGTTTAGATCGCAA
>CAIVEH010000163.1 GCA_903904855.1 uncultured Bacteroidota bacterium
ACTAAGGGTTCAGCATAGAAAGGAATGGAGTAGGATTTACCATGAAAGTAATTTAGAAAATACTAAAATACCCTGGTCGACTTTTGAGAAATCCTTACCACGGCTCAACTTAGAGCGAAAAATAGTTAAAGGCACATGCCGTAGTTTATCCAATCAAGAGTATTTGTCGCTTTGTACAATTTGGGGGAGATCATAGGACATTAGTCAAGTCTTGTTACTTATTTTTTATTTCGTTCAACTTTGCTACATTCGTCAGAGTCCCTCCAATCACACAGAATAAATCCACGTGCCTTCGGCTTTCGCAGAGGAAAATTAGCCGTTTACTGCAACATTTAGTGCGGGGTCAATATTGACACCCACTTGTAAAGTTCCCAAAGTCTTGTCTGCATTGCTTCTTAATCCATTTAACACGCAGGTAGAGCACCTGATTTCTAATCAGGTGCCCCAGCAAATCGGTTTCATATGATTGTATTACATCATTTAGGTTTGGGGCCTCTTTTTCTCATAGATTCGCCTTTGAGTTCCACACGATGAGCTTGCTGAATGATCCTGTCCATGATTGCGTCCGCCATAGTTTTGTCGCCGATAACATCATACCATTTATTTACCGGTAACTGAGAGGTTACGATCAAAGACCCCTTGCCATGCCGGTCTTCAATGATCTCCATAAGCATCGCTCTGCCGGGGGCATCAAACGGCTGTAGGCCAAAGTCATCAAGTATCAGCAAGTTTTGTTTTTCTATTTTGGCCATCTCTTTGATGTACGAGCCATCGGCTTTCGCTATCTTTAATTTACTTATGAGTTTTGAGATACTGTGATACATTACTTTATATCCAAGACAACAAGACTGGTGGCCAAAGGCAGACGCGATGTAACTCTTGCCGGTACCCGTACTGCCCGTAACTAAAATATTTTCGCTCTTGTCGATAAAGGAACAGTCTGCAAAACGCATTAGTTGGTTCTTGTCGATGTTACGGTCTGCCTCGTATTGCAGTTCTTCAACGGAGGCCTTATATCTGAACCGGGCGTTCTTGAGGAGTCGTTCTATTCCCCTGTTCTTTCTGTCGTCCCATTCTGAGTCGATCAGGCTCTTGATCATTTCGTCCGGTGTGTAGTTTTCGGTTTTGCCAGACTCAAGACTTGTCTTGAAAGCCCGGAACATGCCGAAGAGACCCATCTTCCGCATTTTGTCTAAAGTTGTCTCATTCATTTTTTTTGTTTTTGTTATTTATAATAATCGCTCCCTCTGATATTATCATGTTGGGGCATTTCTACTTCTGTGTTACAATCGTCGTCTTCACTCATGTCTAAGCCGTTCTCAAGTATCTTCTTTATTGTACGGTAGTCGTAAATACCGAAATTCAAAGCACGCTGGCAGGCTTTGGTGAGACGGGAATTGCCATACTTCTTTGTAAGATTTAAAATACCGGAGCATATTTTGTACGACTTTTCGGGATGCTGTTTCATCTCGAGTATTTTTGAAATGCAGACCATGACGTCCTTATGGATTTCGTCTGCCTTAGTCAACAGGGTGTCAGGTTCCCTTTCGGCGACGAAGCGGTGCGCTGGTGGAAGATGCTCTCTGTCGGTAGTGTACTTAAACGGGCTTTGTAGCCTTTTGTGGATCGCGACCCGTTCGTAGTTGTGGAACACTTCTACGATATAGCTGGTGAACATTACTTTTACCCGTTTGCCGATACAATTATACGGGACGCTGTAATAGTGCTTGTCCAGGCTTAAAGCTACGTGGCCGTTTTTTGCGACCGTTGCATAGAGTTGTAGCTTGAACTCGTAACGCATCGCCGGCAATGGTAGAAGGGTAGATTTTTCAACTTCTTCGAATTGTTGCCTTCTGCTGTAGTCCTTACCGGTCAGGATTTGATTATTGTGCTCTTCTAAGGCCGCTAAGATCGCTTCGTTTAACGTTGTTATACAATAAAATACCTCATCTCTTAGTTTCGCATAGATCCTGGTGTAGACGATCTTAACGGTATTTTCAACAACCGCCTTATCTGTAGGCCGGTAAGCGCGCGCCGGTAAAATTGTCGTATTGTAGTGCTCTGCAAAGTCAGCAAAGGTCTCGTTGATTGTAGGCTCGTACTTATCGCTTTTCGTAACCGCCGATCTTAAGTTATCTGGAACGATTGCCGCCGGTACGCCTGCTATGAAGTGCAGAGCATTTTCACAGGCGGAGATGAAGTCTTCTTTCTTTTGCGTCATTACCGCCTCCACGTAAGTAAGTTGGCTGGCGCCGAGAACCGCGACAAACACCTCAACCGGTTTGTCCTTGCCCGTTTCCTTATCTTTAACGATTAACTTCTCACCGGCGAAGTCGATGAATAGTTTATCACCTGCTTTGTGGTTCTGGCGCATGATCGGTATCTTTCTCGCTTTCCATTGTGAGAAGTGAAAGAGAAACGCGCTTCTACCAGCTCCATCAGGGTGTTTCTTTTTATACTCATCCCATAGGAGCGCCTTTGTTACACCTTTTCTTTTGAGCTCCTTGTCGATTTCCGGGAACTGGCTATAAAGCGTTTTTAATTTTTCGCCATGTAAATTTTCGAGAGGCCTTTTAAATAAGTCTTCTAAATCCTTATCTGTCAACTCGTTTATTTCCGAGAAGCTTAACTTGCTCGTCTTAAAGTCCTTAATTATTCTCTTAAGGATAAGACGGTGAATGCCAGTCTGAACGATTATCTCGGACGTGGTTTGGTTTTGGGAGTGTAAACGTAGTATGTGCCGGATATTGAGCATCGCATTCGTATTTTAAAACAACAGGCTGTAAAGCCGGTCAGTTATCAGGAGGCAAAATTATGTTGGCGTACAGAACCGTAATTGTAAAAAATCGTTGATTTCTATTTGCCCTTAAAATATCGTAGCGGGGTAGTTCCCGTAAGAGATTTGAAGCCTTTTATAAAATGAGCTTGGTCATAGTATCCCGCCTCCAGACCAAGGCGCGTCATACTTGTTTCACTTGGGGCGAGGCATATCACATACCTTAACCTGGCTAAGGATGCGAATTTTTTTGGAGATGCGCCAACGATTCTACGGAAACGTTTTTCGAACTGGCTTTGGCTTATATTCAGTTTCTCCGTCAGCATCGTAATTTTAATATTCCCTGCGCGTTGTTTTATAAGCTCGACCGCAGAAGCGATCAGTTCATCGCTTGTCTTTCTCTCTAACCGGGACATAAGAACGTCTTCAATCACTTGTACTCTGTCCGTATCTGTCTTTGCATCCCTTAATCGTCTAACAATATTATCCTTACGCCAGCCTGATGTGAAGTCCTCCAACGAATAGCATTGGGCAAAGAGCTCGTGCATTGGACACTTGAAGAAGGTTGCTGCGCCTGTATCAGAGAACACAACTGATACAATACTTGTATTGTTCGAGTATCTAAATGTTCTGGCTCTATCGTTGAGCCCGGTTATTCAGATCGATTTCAAGGACTTCACGACACCATTGTCGACGTAAGATACTTTCCCTGAATACCGAAAATTCATTACAATCCCGGTATCTGGTAGCTGTCTTACATCGCCGGCTTTCCCTCCCCGGTTAATCGTAAGCGACCTAACAAACGGTTTTAACGTGTCTGGTGGAAGAAAAGTTTGGTGTGCTGTATATACCTGCATATCTGTACAGAAACGTGCTTGTTCGTATCATGAATCAAGCAAACTTATTAATTCTTTCTTTATCCGGGAATTCTGCCGGTCTGGCACATTGCAGATCGCGAACCATCGTCATGTTCTTACGTACACTTTATTATTTCGCACAACTTGGCTACATTCGTTAGAGTCCGCCCAGCTATATAAATAAGGTTCGCATACCCTGAGCCTTAGGAGAGAAAGTCCAGTCTAATATTGCGATATTCAGTGCGGGGTCAATATTGACCCCAATCGTAAAGTCTCCAAAGACTTGTCTGCCTTGCTTCCTACAATGTTTATTACAAACGTAGCTCGCCTGATCACTGATCAGGCACCCCGTTTTTTTGCGTTTTAAATTAGTTCAGGATTGCCATGTAGATAGACTCCAGGTCCGTCATGTATGAGCGGACTATTTCGTAGGTGCCATTCACATTCTAATAATTCGGTCAATAATAAGGCATACCTGCCCTCCATACTTGTATTCCATCTCGGACGATCTCGATTTAATTCCGGATTAATTCTATCTATAGCATAGTATTGGAAATCTCTCGCTTCATCCTTAGAAACGCATGCCACAAATTTCCATCTGCCGCTTGCTATATACCGGGATACTTGACGTTCGGCGTCTCGCCTATTGGGGAGATTGATGTAAACTTTGTTATACTTTTTGCCTTTTTTCGAAGTAGTTGGTTCCGATACAACGGGGAACCCCATACGTTCGGCAACACTCGCTCGGAAGGCAGAGACCTTTACATTTCCGGTACTATGCTTCTTGTTAATTCTGGCGAAAACATTGTTGCTATCGCCCACGTACATAGGATTCATGGTAGTTTTTTTGCAATTTTACGAAATGTGTACATTAATTACACATGTAACATCTTATGGCGGTAAATAAAACACTCTGGCTTAGCGAATTTAAAGTTAGTGACCTCCCACATTGGCCTTGTCCGACTTGCCATGAGGGATGGCTCACATTGGAGCCAAGGACGTATCACACCTCCGAAAGCGAATCCTCGAAAAAGGAAAACTCAAAATATGTAGCGGCAAATGTACCTTGGGCTAAGGGAGTGTTTTCATGTATTCTAATTTGTAACAACAGGAGGTGTAGAGAAAGCATAGCTCTTAGTGGCTGTTATGATGTCCAGGAAGAATGGTTGGATGATGAGCTTTCTGGTCAGCCATACCAGACTTACTCTGATTTCTGTATTCCAATCACTTTTGTTCCTACGGTACACCTTTTTGCAGTTCCTAAGTTTGTGCCTCAAATTATCGCAGAAGCTGTTATTGACTCGTTTAAAACCTTTTGGTTAGATCCATCTTCTTGTGCTAATAAAATAAGAACAGCAGTTGAGGTCGTGTTAACACATAAAAAAGTAAGAAAGATCGAGATAAAAAATAATAAAAAAAAGCACCTTACTTTACACAAGCGAATTCAACTATTTAAAATAAGCCACCCTTCCGCAGCTGAGAAGCTTGAAGCAATAAAGTGGATTGGGAATGAAGGTAGCCATAGTAATAAAACTTCTAAAGAAGACTTAATTGACGCGTATGATATACTTAGTAGTTTACTACATCAGTTGTATGAAACAGAAACCGAAAGAATAGTCAAGCTTTCTAAGAAAATCGTATCGAAACAGAACCCTTTAAGAAGTAGGGGTATAAAATAAATCCTCCTGAATTGTCAGGGCAAGGGCATATAGTGATTTATTTATCCATGTAAGAGCATTACCTATCAAAATTTTTCTCACCTTTATTCTATGGCGAAAAGCAAATGGGATGAACGGTCGGAAGCTAACCTGCTCCCTCTGTCTGTTTCCGATGACTTTGTGACCGCTCTAAAGGAGTGGCGTTGCTCTCGTGAAATGAGAATCACGGCGACCATGGAGTGCGAGTTGTGCGGTAAGAAGGATCTTCACTATCAGTTTGAGATTATTAACCCCGAACGAAATACAGCGCTATGGGTCGGGAGTAGTTGTATTAAAAAGTTTGACATATACCTTGAGGATGGAAGAGGCAATGTGATAACGACGGGTAAAGACACTTATCTTATAAAGGAGTTCAAACACCAGCACATGACCAAAGCCCTAATGGCTTTGCTTGATACACAGCCAGAAGGGAAAATTGGAATATACCCGAAAAAAAGCTTGGATGCGACTTGTGCGCGGGCATATCTTGAGCGGCAAAAGCTTACCCCCAAGCAGGTGAATTATCTGTTTTTGCGGCTGGAACAAGAGGGCATACCGTTTGATAAGCAATATTTTTCAATCAGCGACACGACCGGAAATTGGGACATGCTCATGACAATGAAGGAACCACAATTCCAGCGTATTGAACTCGCCCTTACAAAAGGTCAGAGGGAAGGCTGGCTATACCGACACAAGCCTTCTGCGAAATAAGATAGCCGGCTAAGTGTTGGCTCTCTCTACATAAAATCGCTTGTGGTGGAAATATATCCAGTATTTTTGCACACCTAACAATACATCAACCATGCCTTGGAATATCGATGAGGTGAGAGCCGGCCTATCTTCTGCTTTTGAAGAGAATTCGGAAACACAATTACTAAATGTTATTCGGGAGAACTCCTTTCTCTTGTGGGAACTGTACGACAGAAAGAACGGTATACGTGCCCCTTTCCGCGAAATTTCATTCGGTGGTGAACTCCGTTGCGATTTTGCTTGGTTAAACGATAATTCAGATGGCCCCGAGTGGGTACTTGTCGAACTTGAACGTCCCCACATGCGCTTATTCAATGCGGATGGATTCCCAGGAGCTGAACTAAATCATGGATTGGAGCAGATACGTTCGTGGCGTAGGTATTTTGCCCAAAATCCACACGAAAAACGACGGATATTCGGTGTCGTGGCAAGATTTAGATACATTCTCGTAGGAGGCAGCGGAGTTGATTGGGCCACCGAGCAAGCAAGACAATGGAGGGCTGGTCATCGCTTGGAAGATGATATAGAAATTAGGTCATCGGACATTTTCATAAGGGCTCTCGAATTACTCGAAGAACGACCAGCAATCTTCTGGAGTTTCGAGGAAAATCCGATTACGCTCAGTCAGGCGGAATTGAGGCCGTTTTGGGAAGGTGACGCTTACATGGGAAATTGGCGCGGGATGCAAATATAAAAATGTCCTTTTCTTGAGTTAATTGATTCACTTACGTATAAAATGCCTGATAAATGTTTGAATACCTAACGGAAGGTCTTCCGCCCGCTATTTTTAAAGGACAAAAAATTTCCATTACTGGCAAAGGGATTGTCGCATGTGATATTAGGACAGGAGAAATCCTCCCATGGGAAGATTTTTTAAGAAAGCACTTGGGAGAGATAAGAGACTACAAGATAGACCTAATCTTTAAAGACTGATGTGATTACTTAAACTCAAGTAGGCTTTCGCCGATCCTTCTGTATTGTTCATCGGGCAGTGTTTTAAGGTAGTGGGCAGTCACCGCACCGCTGCTATGGCCGAGAGCTTCGCTGATGAACGCGACCGGGATTCCATCAATCTTGAGACGAGTAGCATATGAGTGTCGAGCCAGGTTTAATATAAGAGGCATTTCGAAGCCCAACTCTCTCCCGATAGTCTTAAGGTCGCGGTTAAGGTTAGTTGCGAACATCTTCTTTAGGCGGTTCCGTTCAATATCAGATTTAGAGCCGCGGAAGCACGGGAAAATATAGTCCTTTGTGGTCAGGCTTCCCCATTTCTCGATTATTCTCCGGGACTCCGGATGTAAGTAAACCATAATCTGTTTTGTTTCCGACGATGTGTTCGAAGTCTTACAGCGAACGAAGGAGATCATATCGCCCTTGATTTGTGTCCCTTTAATACTGAGGGCATCTTTTATGTTCATCCCATTCGAGAGGTAAAGGAAAAAAAAGTAGTCTTTCGAGCGCTTCTCACCACGCTTCAGAGGTTCATAATCCCATAATTTCTTTATTTGTTCAGGGTAGAGAACATTCTTCGACTTCGATCCACTTCCAATCTTGTAGTCGTTGAATGGATAGTGTCCAGAAGAGATAAAACCTTGCTTAACGGCTCGATTATAAATATGCCTCAACTGCCTCATGTGTATCTGACCGGTGGCTTTAGCACCGCCGTGGTTAATCCACCATGCGTTAAATGCTTTGAGCCATCCTACGGTAATATCTTCGAGATAAAAATCTTTTCTAAACCTTCTGAAAGCACTAAGTGCCTGAGCATAAAAGGAAATACTTCCGGCTCTGTCTTCATCCTTCAATTCCTCCATCTTACTTTGGAACAACAAGCCCATATCGGTCTTACCGGAGACTCTTAACGCCGCTTCCGACTTGAACAGGTTAATAAACATTTGCTGAGTGGCTTTAGGGAACTGATCCAGTATATCGTAAGCCTTATCCACATAGGCTTCGATTTCAGCCTTTAGAACCTTGGCTTCCTTCGGTATGGAGCCTTTGGAAGACATGGCTTTCTGGAACATACTTGGCGATGCGTAGAGTTTTAGACCCACACGAAATTGTGAGCCATTCAAATTAACCGTTATTTTAACCGGCAGGAGATCGCTATTCGCCATCGGCGTCCTGGCGTCGAGGAAGGGATACACACTACCGGCCCGGGAGTTCATCGCTTTATTCATCGTAACAACTATACGCAAGTGTAACAGATACTCACGACAGGAGTAGTCTGGTATTCGTAATTTTTTTTCCTCCACGAATATAACTACCTCAACGTATAGTAACTCCTGTACGTATATCTAATCCGGGATGTCTTAGTTTGTTGTTATTAACACCGTTTAAGGTAGGTGGGAACCATATAAGTGGAGAAGGTTACACTGAGAATTTACTCATGTATGGAGAACGGCCGGTCATTTTAGTCTTGCACTAAAACTTGCACTGAACTGATGTTGCACTTAAGGCATCAGAATAGCAATATTACCATTACCACAATATAAAAAGTGTTGTTTTTATAGCCTTAGGATCGTTTTTTCGCGCGCCTCAAAATCTGGTATTCGCAAGGATGTGCAGGTTCGATTCCTGTTCGGGGCACAAAAATGAGAGCGGAGAGCGGCAGAGCGAAGAGCGATGTTGGTCTCCGCTCTCATTTTTCCCTCTTTCTTCTCTCTGTTTCTTCGCTCATCCCTTCAATAAATCTTTTTTTTAATTATTTTCGGTAAAAAAATCAGTATGTTCCCTTATGAAAATCTGGAGGTATACAAAAAGGCATATGCTGCAAACCAAAAAGTTTATCGCTTTTTGAAAGTTAATAAGAGTATTCCAACCTATGTAAAGGATCAATTAGGGCGGGCAAGCCTAAGTATTGTGCTCAACATTGCAGAAGGCAGTGCAAAATTCAGTAATAAGGATCGGAGGAATTTTTATGTTACTGCTAGGGGTTCTGCTTTTGAGTGTGCTGCTTTGATTATATTTTTAAATGAAGAAGGTGAAATTACAGATGAATTAAAAACCGAACTTACATCCTATTGTGAAGTGATTTCCAGGATGCTTTTTACTATGATAAAAAATCTGGAAGATTAATACAAAGATGAGAGCGGAAAGGTGAGAGGTGAGAGTGGAGAACGGGGAGCGGAGAAACATAGGGCAGAAACAGTGCGGAGCAACAGTGCGCCGGCGTTTCTGCCCTTCTTGTTTACTGGCACTGTTACTGTTTCTATATGTTTACATTTGAAAATCTCGAAGTCTACAAGAAAGCATTTTCCCAAAATCAGAAAATCTACAGATTACTGAAGAAGGATGTTGCCATTCCACGGTAAATGAAAGACCAGTTGGGGCGAGCCAGCCTGAGCATACAACTGAATTTTGCAGAAGGTTCGGGACGATTTGCGAAAAGGGACCGAAGAAATTTTTTCGTTGTGGCACGTAGTTCGGCTCTTGAATGTGCTTCTCTTATACAATTTTTATTTGCTGAAAATGAGATTTCGGTTGAAGAGCAATCTGATTTTCTTGCCTCTTATGAAGAACTATCCAAGATGCTGTTTACGATGATTAAAAATCTGGAAGAATAATACAAAGAAGGCAGTGCTGAGCGTAGAGCGATGGCTGGTCTCCGCTCTCATTTTTCCCTCTTTCTTCGCTCTGTTTGTTCGCTTTATTTTTTTTAAGTACCTGTATCTTATGGTGGCTTTTTCTTTACCGGGCAGTTTAGCATTGTACGACTTTATTTTCTTCAATAGCGTAATCAGGCTTGTGCTAAAATCGGAAGGTTTAATCAGGGTGGTGAAATAGCGATTTTTTAATCACTAATTGAGTGTTCATTGCACACAGGCAAGGTTCTTCACGATTACTATAATTTTTTGTAATTCTCAGGCACCTCCACACAAACCACAGAAGCAGAATAGCGAATTAACTTATCGTTAACATATTACACGCTACTAACAATAGGGATACGGGCAAAAGGATTCTTTTGTAATCTTGACACAACAGTCTACATTGGTATCTATCCGTTTCCTCATTTTCTGTTTTGGGCAGCGCGCGCATTGGATAGCATTTCACTTTTATTACAATTAACTTATTCAAGATTATGAAACAATTAATTTGCGCATTTGGACTGATTGCGCTTTCTACAACCAACACTGCCTTTTCACAAGGCATGTCTGTAAACACCGCAGGCACAGCGGCTGATGCCTCGTCAATGCTGGATGTAGCCTCAACCACCAAGGGTGTGCTGGTGCCACGTATGACCGGTGCGCAAAAGTGGGCTATCTCATCACCTGCCACAGGGTTGATGATATTCCAGACCGATAGCACAGCGGGCTTTTATTATTATTCGGGGAGCGTGTGGAGTGCAGTAGGTGGTGGGGGCAGCAGCCTGCCCTCAGGTACTACTGGCGACCTGTTGTACTACAATGGAAGTAGTTGGGTAAGTTTACCTATCGGAGCAAATGGCAAGGTTTTGGTGGTACAGAGTGGTGTCCCTACATGGATGCCTACCACAATTCTAACCGTAGGCACCAGTTATGGTGGTGGCGTTATTGCTTATTTGTTGCAATCTGGAGACATAGGATACGATCCTTCCGTGCAGCATGGGCTGATAGCTGCCACAAGCGACCAGAGTACGGGTGTGCGATGGTATAACGGGAGCAGCACTATTACTTATGCTACAGGTACTGTTATTGCAACTGGACTTTCAAATACGATGGCTATTATAGCCAACCAGGGGGCAGGCAGCTATGCTGCCACAGTGGCAAGGAGCTATACCGGTGGCGGCTTTACTGATTGGTATTTGCCAAGCAAAGATGAATTAAATAAATTATATATTAATAAAACTGCAATAGGTGGTTTTTCCAGTGCCTACTATTGGAGTTCGAGTGAGTTCAACACCAGCGCCGCGTGGATCCAGAATTTCAATAGTGGCGGCCAGGGCAACGACTTCAAGGTCAGCGCAAACTACGTGCGTGCTGTTCGGGCTTTTTAATAATTTAACTATTTAACCATTTAAAAAGAAATACCGCGAAGCGGTAAAAATTTCAAAAAAATGGCGTTGTATTATGAGCTGCCTGTGTATAAGGATACGTACAAGCTGATTATCAAGATATTTGAATACACCAAAGATTTCAGCAGGGAATATAAATATACACTGGGGCAGGATATGAAACGCGATGCCCTGCAACTGATAAGGAGTATATACAGAGCCAATAAATCGGCAAATAAGAAAGAACACCTGGATACATTTATTGATGATTTTGAGTTATTGAAATTGGAAATACGCCTTGCTACTGATATGAAAATACTATCTGCGGGCAAGCAGGCAGAATTAAGCATACTGATGGATAGTATTGGTAAGCAAATAACTGGCTGGCGTAAAACCCAGCCTGAGTAAGCCGGAATTATTGCTGCCATGGTGGTAATAAGCGAGCATGTTTAGTTTAAAAGCGATAAGGGGACTGCTTTCTTTAAGAGGGTAGTTAAACGCGGATTGCAGGCTAATCAAATCCATGGAAAATGCTATGGCAAATGTTTTACCGTGCGGGATGCAATAAATGCAAGGAGCCTTGTATTTATAACAACGCCTTTATTTTTATTGGTAGTGGTTTTGCCAGTGCCAACTATTGGAGTTCGAGTGAGAACAACACCAACAACGCGTGGAACCAGAATTTCAATAGTGGCAACCAGAACAACAACAACAAGAACAACACAAACTACGTGCGTGCTGTTCGGGATTTTAAACAAAACAATCAGAGGCTATCTAAATAAATAATGGATAGCCTCTGATTATTTAATTCGCTTCGTTTGTATTTTGGGTTTATGCAATTGAACTTGTTTGATAAACCTACTAATGAACTGCCTGACGGAAATGGCAAGATAACCGCTGAAGCCTTGTTTGAAGCCTATTTTACCTGCCGCAAAAATAAGCGTAATACATACAATGCGCTTGCATTTGAACTGGATTATGAGCATAACCTTGTAGAGCTGCTGTATAAAATAAACAGAGGCACATACCGACCGCGGCGCAGCCTTGCATTTATTATAGATAAGCCCGTAAAACGGGAAATCTTTGCCGCTGATTTCAGGGACAGAGTAGTACACCACTTGCTGATAAACAAACTCAATCCGTATTTTGAGAAAGAGTTTATTTATGATAGTTATGCCTGCCGAACCGGTAAAGGAACTCATTTTGGCATTGACAGAGCAGATACCTTTATCAGGAAATGTTCTGAAAACTATAAGTCAGATTGCTATATACTGAAACTAGACATTGAGGGCTTCTTTATGCATATCAACCGGTACATACTTTTTGAACGATTGCAGCAATTAATAAAGAATAAATACCACGAAAATGACAGGCTGCTGGTAACCGAACTTTGCAGGATAGTAATATTTAATGACCCGGCTAATAACTGCATCATCAAGGGAAGAAAAAAAGATTGGGAGGGATTACCAGATAATAAAAGCCTTTTTCACAGCCCATCTCATTGTGGTCTTCCGATAGGCAACCTTTCAAGCCAGATTTTCGCTAATTTTTATATGAGCAACTTTGACCATTTTATTAAAAGCAAATTGGGCATACGGTATTATGGCAGGTACGTTGACGATTTTATTATTGTTCATAAAGACAAGGACTATTTAACGTCGCTTATCCCGGTTATTGCTGAATTTCTGCAATCTGATTTACAACTTACATTACATCCCAAAAAGATAGTCCTGCAACATTACAATAAAGGCTTGCAGTTTTTGGGAGCAGTAATAAAACCCGGCAGGATATGCGTTGCTAACAGAACTAGAAGTAATTTTTATACTGCTATTCAAAAACAGAATGCGATAGTAAGAAGCTGCAAGCCGGATAAGGCACAGCAAGCACATTTTTTGAGTAGTATGAATTCCTATCTGGGCATAATGAAGCATTATAAGACATACAGATTGAGGAAAAAAATGATGACCAGATTAAGTGCATGGTGGTGGAACTATGCCTATATAAGCGGTGGTATTGCCAAATTTGTTTTTAAGCGAAAGCCAGTAAGAAAAGCGTGGCTTAGATACTACAGTTGAAAAAATACTCGGATGAAATGACTCCGGCATCTACAGGAGTAGGTCTTATTGAAGACGATAAACTGATCTTATTGAAGTACGGATTTGTGGATAAATTTATTATATGTGGCTTATTAAATGCTATTATATTGGCTTAACCTCTTCAAAATCTCCATCAACTGGTTCGATAACCTTCCCGTCTGGGGCACAAAAGGCTCATAAATGCTCAAACTTCCATGTTTGTGCTTAAAGATGCCGGAAGATACTAGAAAATCCACTCTTTTAGGGTGGATTTTCTACATTTATTTTATAGCCTGTTCTCTGGCAGGCTTTTTTTTTGCGTATTTTTCTAATGCGAATCGTTTTTTATATACTTTTAGCTCTCACTACTATTTCGGTAGCGAATTGGGTATAGGAGCATCTTTAAATACTTTAGGAGTAAAGTATATAGGCAACGATTTAATGTTACAATTAAATGTAAAAGTTGGCAGTAGGGTGCAAATTAATTCCACCATAAACAACATATTATGTCTTATCGTAGAAAGATATTCTGTACGTTATCTATACTGCTATCGTTTTTGGTGTTAAGTGTGGCGTGGCGTTATTTTGGATTAGGAAAAGTATATAACACAGCATATTTTATTATCATAATATTAGTAGTCATCAGATTAAATATTTTCATCTTCACGCCAAAGCAGAGGAATGACAATCTATAATATCTTAGCAACATTTAAACTGAGACTACACAAATTCTTCAAAATTTCCATTAGCTGGTTCGATAACCTTCCCGTCTGGGGCACTAAGGTTGAAACCCGCGCTAGTCGCGGGTTTTGCTTTTGACCCATACAGGAAGTTCGAACCACTTCATTTATACATCGAAATTTCTCCCTTCAATTTCGTCGAAATGCTGTTTATTAATCCTTCTCTATCATTGCTTACTTTGTATAGGAACTTTCTATCGGTAGCAGTATTTGCATCATATTTTGCACTCCAGACAATAACTTCTACCAGTATTGGCATTAAGTCTATTCCTTTAGCGGTTAGTTTATAAATAAATTTTGACCCGTGCGATGGGTCAACACTCTTGTTAATTATGCCAGCATTCTCAAGCAAAGACAGTCTGTCAGCAAGTATATTAGTCGCAATCTTTTCTTCTGAATGCAAAAAATCACTATAGCTGTGTTTCCCTTTAAACATCATATCACGGATAATCAGTAATGTCCACTTATCTCCAAATAATTCAAGAGCGAAATTTATCGGGCAATCTGATCTTCTGCCTTGTTTTGCCATTTCGCAAAAATAATGCAATTCGACTACTTGCAAAATAAAAGTAGTTAATTATCTTTGGGCGGCAATTTGTACTAACGAATAAAAATCAAAATAAAATGGCACATGCAATTAATTGGTTCGAAATCCCGGTAGTTGATTTCGCAAGAGCAAAGAAATTTTATGAAACTGTCCTCGGAACAGAACTGCAAACAATGGAGGCAATGGGTATGACAATGGCGTTCTTCCCTGCTGACTTTCAAAATGGCGAGATAGGTGGCGGTATCGTCACTGGAAACGGGTCCGAACCGTCCAACAAGGGCTCGTTAGTGTATCTTAATGGAGGCGAGGACTTAAACACTCCGTTGTCAAGAATTGAAGCAGCCGGTGGCAAAATAGTCCTACCAAAAACATCAATAGGGCCCAACGGGTTTATGGCTCATTTCGAGGATACGGAAGGCAATAAAGTTGCTTTACATTCAATGAAATAAATATGGCAATAATAAAAAACGATATGATCATTAATGCTCCAGTTGAAAAAATTTGGAGCGTACTTTCTGATTTGGAACTGCTGGACAAATGTGATCCAACCGTTAAGAAATCCACTTTAATATCAACTGAAAAAACAAGGTTGGGTGCAAAACGAAAAGTAAATATGCTTGACGGGAAAAACTGGTTTGAAGAAAAGATAACATCATTTCAACCAAATCATGCCTTGACAATTCAGCTTACAGATTGCTCTTTTCCTATCAAGGGTTTACAACATAGCTACTCCTTTGAGAAAAGTGGGAGTCAGACCAAAATCACACAGGTTATGGAGTATACAGTGAAATTTGGCTTTTTGGGCAAACTTATGGATGGCATGATGATTCGCAAACAGTCAGATACAGGAATTAAAAAGTTCTTTTCCTGGCTAAAATCTTTTGTGGAAAATAATTAACCTTCGCTATGCCTTACGATGAAAAATTAGCAAATCGCATACGTGAACGCTTTACTGAACTCGATAACGTGGAAGAAAAAGAAATGATGGGTGGGCTTACTTTTATGTATAATGGCAAAATGTGCGTAGGCATAATTAAGGATGAACTCATGTGCCGTATTGATCCTTCATTTCATGAAGCAGCTGTCGAGAAACTCGGGTGTAGGCCAATGGATTTCACAAAGCGACCAATGAAGGGCTACATAATGATTGATGAAACCGGAATGAAGTCAAAAAGAGATTTTGACTATTGGATAACCCTGTCTCTTGATTTTAATAAAAAAGCCAAGGCGACAAAGAAAAAATAATCTCGCAGTTATTCAAACTAATTAGGGCAAGCAAATTAACGACCGATGTTATTTATAATTGACAATGAAAAAGAAAACGATTACCGGGAAATATATAACCTGGTAAAAATTGCCTTTCAATCGTCAAATGATGCTGATGGTGATGAACAAGATTACGTAAATAACTTGCGCCTTAGTCCAAACTATATTCCAGAACTTGCATTTACAGTCAAAGTTGGTTCGGAAATTATTGGACATATAATGCTTACAAAAACTTTACTGACACGAAAAAATGAAGAACTCGAAGCATTATTACTCTCGCCCGTTTGCGTTAAGTTGGAATATCGTAAAAAAGGTGTTGCATCTGAATTGATCAAGCATAGTTTAAATGTGGCAAAGGATAAAGGATTTAAGGCTGTATTCTTAGTAGGTAACCCCCAATATTATAATCGATTCGGTTTTACCTCAATTACTAATTTTGGTGTTAGTAATATTGGAGATATTCCATTACAATACACGATGGCAGTTGAATTGGTGCCGGGATCTTTAGGAACAAAAGGAGGAATAGTTTCAATCTGCTAAAATGCGTGATCTGTCGAGCCGTTCTACATCTCCCGATTCCTGTAGCGCTTTCAAGGGAATACAAGGAAGATGTAGATGACATTATAACATACTATTGTTGAACTTTGCTCAACTGCTTCAATATCTCCATCATTTGGTTCGATATTGTTCCTGTTCCGGGCAATTAGTTTAAAACCCGCGCTAGTCGCGGGTTTTTATTTTGACCCTAACAGGAAAGTCGAACCTTTTCACGTCTACATCGAAAACGCAGGCGAACACCTTCTGCATTATGTACTCGAAGTTGACTATTTTCAACTATTGGACTTTTCTCTAGGGAAATAGCTTTAGCTTACACATTACTATTTTATAAAACGATGAATTGCTTTATCAGCGTTATCTTGAAATGTAGTATTTTTCAAATCCGTATAAAAAGTACTCTGGTCAACCACGTCCCCCGATAACTTACCCTCTTTACTTGCATAAAAAACGCCACTTTTATATCGCTCATCCGAAATGCCATCAACAATGCGTTTTACACCTATTTCCAAATTATGCACCATGTCTCCTAACAATGGGAATACAACAGGCATCATAAAATATTTCAACATAAAGCGCATTGCCGGGGGCAAGCTATCCGGTGCCGCAGTTCCCTTCGTATTCCCGGGACTCATAACAACAAATTTGATGTCAGGATATTTTCTTGCCATTGATAACGTCCACATCGTTCCTGCATATTTAACGTATCCGTATGCTTGGGTTACATCGAACTTATTACCAAAGTATGAACCATCAAGAACACCGGCAAACTCGTCTATAGAAGAAGTCCTCATTGCAACCGGTTTCATTCCAAGACTCTTTACTCCCGGTACAGCTTCTGCACTTACAAATAGCACTGCTTTCTTTAACTTATCATGCTTTATTAATTCCTCTACTAAAACCACATGACCTAAAATATTAGTAGCGGCTAATTGATTCATACCGGAAGACGTAGCTTTCGCAGCCGTTTTTCCAACCATTCCACCTGCATTTAAAATTACTGCATCAATAGGATCCTTTATTTTTTCTACCGCATTTCTTACCGAATTGGCATCTGAAACATCCCCAATTACAATTTCAAAAATCTTTTTTCCCGTTTGCTGCTCAAGATCTATTTTCGCTACCTCAGCTTTCGCTTGATTTCTGCAAAAGAGAATTATCTTTTTTGTTTCTTTTTTTAAGGCTAACTGACGGGCAGCCTCTTTCCCCAGACCGTTATTTGCTCCGGTAATTAATATACTTTCATTCATATTTTCTCGCTTTTTTGTTTCTTGATTTTATTGCCCAAAAGTAGATGATTAGAAAACGCTGACGGTATCTAAAAGTCCATTATTTTTGCTCAATCGTATTTAATTTATATAATGGACTTATTAAGTGATATTTTAGAAAGCATTAGGCTAAGAAAGTTGAAAGCGGTTATATACCCGAAGATTACGGTAAGCAAAAATTCATGGGGCATTGAGGTACCTCAGGACAACAGTTCACAATTTTGGCGTCTTTTAAATGGAACTTGTTATTTAAGAATTAACGGAGAAACTGCCATAAAGATGAAAGAGGGTGAAATATTCTTCATACCGCATGGGGCATCTCACCAAATTTCTGGCAATCCCAAAAATAAGTGCGTACCTGCTGCGCAATATGGCAAAGCATTGAGGAATGGGACACCTTTATTTAAGGGCAGCGATGAAGAAACAGTTTTGATGGGTGGCCATTTTGAGATTGATCCTTCTTTTAAACACCCTTTCATTAATTCATTGCCAAAGCTGATGCATATAACAACCATGCAATCCGAACTATGCTTTTGGCTGAATAATGTTGCCGTTTTTATGAATGATGAAATAAGCGAAGAAAAGGCCGGCACCAGGGTAATATTAGCTCGTTTGGCTGATATTATATTTGTACTTATCGTGCGTGCCTATATAAATCAGGAAAACATTGAACAAGGGTTTTTGATGGCTTTAAAGGATGAAAGGATAAGCAGTTCTTTAAAAAGTATGCATGAGTTTCCTGAAAAAGAATGGACAATAGAAGAACTGGCGACAAGAGCAGGAATGTCCCGCTCCTTATATTGCAAGGAATTTAAGAGATCGGTAGGAGAAACACCTATGAGTTACCTTACCAACTGGCGTATCATAAAATCGAAAGAGTTTTTGTCGGCCACAAAGGAAAACATTAGTGAAGTTGCTGCCAAAGTCGGTTATCAATCCGAAGCTGCATTCAATAGGCTCTTTAAAACAAAAGTTGGTGTAACTCCCGCAATCTATCGTAGAAATAGCCTTGTTTAGAAGTAGTTGTGCAGATGGCCTCCAAACAACTGCTATTATCGCTTACTTATTGCTGCAATATAAGCTCAACCGCTTCAAAATTTCCATCAATTGGTTCGATAACCTTCCTGTTCCGGGCACTAAATACACAAGTTGAAACCTCATCCCCGCCAAGGGTTTGGTTTTTTTCAATTGGGACGGATTTGGGACTGAATTCAAAAATTTGACCCTTTTGAGGGTGGTTTCCATTTCGTTTCGGAAACGGAAACTAATTTACAAAACACCCTCCCTTTTCTGTAGGAATTGATAAATACTACCAATTCTATAAATTCACCACTCCAAAATTCCATCAACTCCAAAATTCCTATCTTTGCGCAAAATACCTATATATGAACCGGTTGATTACTATCTTTTTACTATTGGGACCAATGTTTGCGCAGGGGCAGATCATTACTACGATTGCAGGTACGGGTACCGCCGGGTTTTCGGGAGACGGCGGGCCGGCAACTGCGGCAATGTTCAGTAGTTTGGGCGGCATGGTAAGAGACAAGCATGGCAACTTGTTTGTTTCAGATGATGGTGTAATCGGGCGTGTGCGAAAGATAACGCGCAGCGGAATTATCACCACCGTGGCGGGGGGAGGTACAGCCTACCTCGGTGATGGCGGCCCCGCTGACTCTGTCAACATTCGTGTACCAGAGCAACTGGCAGTGGATTCCAGCGACAACCTTTACATAGGCGACCTCTGGCTGAACCGTGTGCGTAAGGTAAATACGGCGGGAGTGATTAGCACATTTGCGGGCTATGGTACCGCTACTTACTGCGGTGATACCGGGCCTGCCACACTTGCATGTATCTATGATCCGGCAGGGCTGACAGTTAATGCAGCAGGCGATGTGCTGATATCAGACAACACAGAGAGTATTATTTACCGCGTGGATACCGGAGGAATGATACACCAGTTTGCCGGACAGGGTATGGGCTCGGGCTACCTCGGCGATGGCCACCTTGCTACTTCACCGTTAGTGGCGGTCCATGGCCCGGCAGGGATAGTGGTGGATGACAGCGGCAATACCTACATATGCGATCAGAACAATAACGTGGTTAGAAAGGTGAATGCTGCGGGTATAATCAGCACGTACGCAGGCAATCATACCATGGGGTATACAGGAGATGGCGGAGCTGCAACTGCGGCAGAACTGAACAAGCCATACAACATTGCCGCAGACCACTACGGCAATATTTTTATTCAAGATCCGCGTGCTTACGTGATCCGCAAGATAGATGCAGCTGGCATCATCACCCGTATTGCCGGAAACGGCACGATAGGGTACAGTGGCGATGGCGGCCCCGCTCTGAGCGCCATGCTGATCGCCCCTGCTGGTATGGCGGTAGATGCTGCCTGCAATATTTACTTTTGCGACTACACACGGGTGCGCAAGATATCGGGTATTGATGCCGGGGCTACGGCAATATGTGTGGGCTACCAGCTGGCCTATACGCATTTAGCACCAGTGAGCGGATTGTGGCAAAGCTCATCGCCTACGGTGGCATCTATTGATACTACGGGCCTTGTAACAGGTTTATCGGCCGGAACCACAACTATCTATTACGTGGTGGGGTCCGACACTGCTTTCGCTCCGCTCACTATATTGCCAATGCCACATGCCAGCCCGGTAACGGGGCCGGCCGACACACTATGCCTCACCGACCATATGCTTCTATCGGACACGTCTGCCGGCGGCGAATGGCGCAGCAGTGCGACAGGTATTGCTACGATCAACTCGTCGGGCACCGTGAATGGTGTTGCCGAGGGGAGCTGTACCCTATTGTACATTGTTACCAACAGCTGCGGAATTGATACTGCTGCCTATACCATCTATGTGGTTCATTGCCCCGGCGTAAGTGTGCCGGAAGCAGACATTGAAGGCAAAGTTATAATATGGCCTAATCCTGCAACCAGAGTGCTGAATATTCAGTGGGATGGCACAGAAACTGTATGCCTAAACGAAACCATTATCATCACGAACCTACTGGGGCAAAAAGTATTCGATGGGCCACCACTCCATGTAAAAAATGTGCAGATAGATGTTTCGGATTTGCCAGCAGGAGTTTATTTTGTAAAAGTAAACGGCGTAGTAAATAAAGTGCTGATCGAATAATACCACAGACAAAAATCCCCCCGGAGGGAGGCTTAATCTTGTATGAATTTTTGTTTTTTTGAAAGGAGGCTCCGCTATCAGCTGGTCAGCCATAAAACAGTGCCACCCAATTTATCGTTCTGCGTGGTATCCGGATCAATGCCAACTCCGCCGCCACGGGCTGAGGAATCTTCATCAGTATCCTTAGCTACCACAAAACCAATATAAACAAGTTGCAAAAAGCGCTGCCACTGGCTGCGAAATTGGTAAGCGATATTCTTTCGCTCCACTGGTCTCTCTATATCATTTTGTCGCGCACTGAAAACATTGATGAGCGGCCATTCTATGAAATTGAAGCGCTGAAAAATACAACTGGGGCAAATGGGAGTTGCAGCGCCAATTGGACAGAGGACTATTTGAGCGGCTGGCATTGAGCAAAAATAAAAAGTAAGTGAAAGAACTTGCGGCCAGTGGCCGGATTATTGAAAGACTGGAAGATCTGATCAAAGAACCTTACTTTTTAGAGTCCCTTGGACTTGATGAAAAATCAGCATATTCAGCAACTGAAATGGAAACCGCAGTCATTAATAAAATAGAATACCCTGTTCTTCCGGATGTTCTGAAAGGCATCCGGAAGTAAGAATAAAACCCGTCTTTGACGGCTTTCAACCTCGCTAAGGCTGAAATTTACTCAAGCACCTCAAAATTTCCATCATTTTGTTCAATAAATTGCATTTTTTGTTGGTTCGAAGCGAGATACTTCGAACAGTGGAGAATAAAATTCGTTTAAAAATCGCTTACTTTATATTATTTGAAGCCAAATTCAATCTATTTTTTTAATAAGCTCCTTTATGATATTTTTTAACTCTTTTTCCTTACACTTTGCGTCCTCAAGACTTTTAAATACTACTAATTTTCGATCGTCTTTAAAATCTCCTTCAAGAATCTTATAGGCATCTGATACCAACGCACCTCTCAGGAAAACCATTCGTATACAGTCTTGTCTATTGAATATAAACCCAACGATGTACCTTTTGTATTCCTTGGGTTCAAAGGGCTTCATCCTTCCGGTAAAAAAGAATGTTGGAGCATTCCAATAAACCCCCTCACCAATAATCGAATCTACTGAAAGTATAATTTCACGAATATATTCTACGATTTCCTTCATTGGGTGCTTTATTTTTTCATAAACTCATCCACAATTTCAGGCTCCGATATTCCTAACGTCAGGTTTGTTTCTTTTTTTGCCATAATTAGTCAAATTAGATATTTTCTTGTGTGCAATTTATTTTGCAAAGTCAAACATAGCATATTTTTAATGGTCGTTTTCGGGGTTTAAAGTTAATATTTCTTTACTTATATTCAAGTCATTTTAGAGTTAAAACGATCCACATATGCAGAGGAGCATCGGGGCCTAAATATGACTATATTTCCAATAATTCACACAATAACCAGCACCAATTGCCACATAAAAAATAAATATGCCCAATAATTAGGAAATATCAACGCTCCATCATACCTTTGTTCCAAATTTAATGACTAATTAGATCTTATTTAACTATGAAACCGATTTTACTTCATTCTGAGGTTTTGAAGGGCAAATTTCCCCAATATTCCAGGAAACATTATACCCAATTATACCCGAAATATACCTTTTTATACCTTTTTATACCTAAATATACCCAATTATACCTGATTATACCCTATTTTTCATACTAAATATTGAGCATAAAAATTGAAAATCAATACATTAAGTATAACAATTAAAACAACATACTTTCAATTATACCCAAACCTAAAAACAAATGATTTACTATAATATAAATACAACTTAAGTGTAATACCAAATAGTCCCCCCTATCGCATGGCAGCGATGTTTCGGTAATAACAACGAAAAAATAGGTACCTAATTGATTTTCAATCATAAAATATTTCGTTGTATAGAAGACGTTATAAACCGGCATTGGTTTTCTTTGCGGCCTTTAAAATGATGTTTGCATATTGCGCCTTCGCGCCTTAGCGTGAGATTTATTCATGCCGTTCTTTATAGTCTAATCGGTATAAATATAATGTTCAGTTTTTGTTCAGTTTTTGTTCAGTTCTTGTTCGGTTTTTTTAATATAACTCTATGATTTACTGTTCCGAAGGCTATCCGGAAGTAAGAATAAAACTCCCTCATATAACTTACAAACATACTAAGTGATGTTGATTAAATAAAGTACACCATATTGCGAAGT
>CAIVEH010000164.1 GCA_903904855.1 uncultured Bacteroidota bacterium
AAGTATGACGTAACCAAGATAACAATAGTACGCTAAGTACTACATTCGAATGATACGGAAACGCGGCTCCCTGGTGGGCCGCGTTTTCATTGTGTGTCAGGCATGGATATAAGCTATAGGGTGTAAGTCCCGGATACGCTTTACAGTAGGGATTATTAGCCAGGAGCAAGGGTGCCCTTCGCGAGGGGAATCTGAAAGAAGCTGGCGGTCACGTAAGCATACGGGATTTGAGCCAGCGAACAGCAATTGCATACAAGGCGGGGTTATATGGGTGATGTTGCAAAAGAAACAAAAGCCCTTTACTGTACGAAATATAACTACGTAAATGCAGTGGCTAGATGAACGGAAAGCGTATATCCTTACCCTGAGAGATCTGTCGGTAACGTTGGCGGAGGTACGAGAGAGTGTCAAAGCGGCGAACTGGTGGCAGAGTTAAAGATGTCACTGGGTACCGGCAGAAGTCAGCCGAGGTCATAGTAGGGGGGCAACGAACGGCACCGGATGCGTCCGCAAATGCGGCAGTCTCACAAACCTGAAGGACTGAATATTAGAATAAGACGAAGGCATTAGGCGTTTATTGCTTGATGAAGAAGCCGAACCTCATTAGAGAACTACTTGCCTGAAGGTAGGCTGGAAGCTGAGAGTAAATGGCAAGAGGAGCAGAGTCAAGCAGTGCAACAATAAACCGAGACCGTCCTGTTGGAACAACAGCAACCATTATTCTGACAAACCGCCGTATGCCGAACGGCACGTACGGTGGTGTGAGAGGACGGTGAGGGAAATAATCCCTCACCTCCTACTCGATTTTAGAAAAAGTTGAACCCATTATCCTCAAATGAAATGCATAGTAGGCAGCTAATGCCCATGCATGACAGGGTTTCAGCGCGTTAAACTCATCTCATCTACCAGCCATCCGGCCCCGCCGAATTTCTCCACTATAAACAATGTATACCTTATATCCACCGATATATTCCTGCATCGGTTCGGATCAAAGTAGTAGTCGCTCATGGTGCCTTCATAGGCCCGGTCGAAATTGGTGCCTATCAGTTCGCCTTTGGCGTTAAGCACCGGGCTGCCTGAGTTGCCACCCGAAGTATGATTGGATGCTGTAAAAGCCAGTGGCATTTTGCCATTTACGCCCCAACGTCCAAAATCACTGGTGCGGTATAGTTCTTTCAGCTTTTTCGGTATAGTAAATATATCCTGCGTGGTATCATCAAGGGCTACGGCTTCACCCAGTGTTGTCTGGAAAGAGTAGGGGGCTGCGCCTTCCGGGTCAAGGCCGCTCACTTTGCCATAACTTAGCCTGAGTGTGAGGTTGGCATTGGGGTAGAAAGCCTTGTTTTTCTGCATATTCATCTGTGCTTTCATATAGAGCCGGTCCAGGTAGTGTATACGTGTATAATATTCTTTCAGCCGTGGAGTTATTTTTTGTTTTCGCAGGGTATTCAGGGCATCATATAGTTGCCAGGCCGGGTCATATTTCAGCCTTACACTGTCTGCATTGGTAGCATTGGCAGCAAAGTTTTTAAGTAGCTCCTGCGATGCCAGTATGGTTGTGCTGTAAAGGTCATTGGCCCATGTATTGAGGTTTTGGTTATGAATCAGGTATTGGGTATTGAATTCTTCGGGAAGCCATGCCGCGCATTTACCGAAGTAGAGCGCCATCATCGATTTGAACACATCCTTATCGGTGGCCGCATCATAATTTTTATAAAATCCTGCCATCGAACTGACCACTTTGTTTAGGGTATCCTGCAATTCACGGTCTGATAAATGCAGCCGGAAACATTGCACCATTCGCTCGAACGATGCGCCCTGCTGAATCAGTTCCACTCCCAGTGCCACTTCCTTGTTATACTGGTCTTCTGTTATGAGTTTATCGGTGCCTTCTGCTTCTTGTCTTATCTGTTTCAGCAGTGTTTTTACTGATTTGTCTTTTTGTCCATCGGCCCATTTCTGGAAAGACTGCTCAAACGCCTGCTTTTTAGCCGTTACATTATTTACCTCAAGCCCCCGCACTTCTCCCTGCCACTTTTTCCAGCCATTAGCTACGCCAGCCCTTTTCGAGGTGTATTTCAAGAAAATTTCCCTGCTTGCGCTCATGTGCTTAGTCCATACATCCAGCCGGCGGGTACGTGCGGCAATGGCTATAGGGTCATTGATAGCCGAAACCTGTTTCAGTTCGTAGGAAGTGATGTATTCCTGGGTCGTTCCCGGAAAGCCATATACCATTGTGAAATCTCCTTCCTTGTAGCCACTGCAGTTTATTTTGAAAAACTGGTCGGTATGGTAGGGTTTATTCTCTTTTGCATAGTCGGCAGGTTTGTTATCTGATCCTGCATAAACCCTGAACATACTGAAATCTCCGGTATGCCTGGGCCACATCCAGTTTTCCACATCGCCGCCAAAAGCGCCTATGCCATTGGGAGGAAAGCCCACCAACCTGATATCGCGGTAAGTTTCGGTAATGGCCACCCAATACTGATTGCCATCATAGTAGGGTTTTATCGATGCATTCATATGTGTTATTTTTACGTATTCTTTTTCAACAGATGCGATATTTATTGCAATCATGCTGTCCCGCACTGCATCTCCCCAGGTATCATTTATACCAATCAAAATTTTATCTGATACATTTTCCATTCTCCTTACAAAAGTTACGGTTAGGCCGGGGCAGGGTATTTCCTCGTTTCTGTTTTTGGCAAAAAAGCCGTTGGCAAAATAATCTTTGTCGGAGCTGCTCAGGCCCTGCACGCTGCCATAGCCACAATGATGGTTGGTCAGTACCAGGCCTTCTGGAGATATGATTTCGCCCGTACACCCCCGTCCGAACAGAACTACAGCATTGTTAAGGCCAGTGCCGTTTTCATTGTATAATTTTTCAACAGGTAACTGCAGCCCCCAACTTTTCATGTCTTTCTCCCTGTCTTTCAATGTGGCAGGTATCCACATACCTTCTTTGGCAAATGCGGTACTAATCAATGAGCAGGACCATAAAATCAATAAACCAATTTGAATTGCAATAGTAAATTTTGGCGTTTTGTACATCTGTTTTTTGATTTGCGGAAATAAATATACACCTTTGCTTACGAAGTTTTATAGGATTGCCTTATATTAGCGTAAGATTTGAAATTATCTTAACCGGATTATGACTTGTCGGGCCATTATTTTAGTCTGGCATTAATCAGTATATCCTGATTGTAGATGGTATATATGCCTGGTGGCAATTGCTCCAGGCAACTAAAAGAAAAATGTTTTCAGATGAAAAAACTGTTACTGCTTTTAATGCTGTTAGTACTGTCGCAAGTGAGTAATTTGCGTGCCCAGGTTTTATTTTCAGCCCCTGATACTGTTTGTATCAATCAGCCGGTAACGATTGTTCCCGACAGCAATGCCTATAAAGCTTCATCCTATTACTGGGGATTTTGCTCCGGCTATCTGATGGATGCTCCGACAGGTACCAATCTTGGTAACAAATTCAACTTTCGTATTCCTGCAGGTATTGATATTGCCTACGATCAGGGCAATTATTTCGGTTTTGTACTTAACTCTAAAACAAGTGAATTTTTACGCCTTAACTTTGGTAACAGCCTCACAAATACTCCTTCCGTAACAAATTTCGGTAACCTCGATAATGGATTAGTTAAAAATCCAACCTCGATGTATATCCTTAAAGATACTGTTTCTCACTTTTGGTACATTTATGTTACAGGCGGTTTTACACAGGCTACATCAGCCATTGGCCGTATCGATTTTGGGCGTAACCTCAATAATCCTCATCCAAATGTGGCTAATTTTGGTAATTATGACGGTATTCTCAATGGCCCTAAAGGCATCTTTGTTGCTCAGGATTCAGACTATAACTGGTATGGCTATGTAGTGAACCATAATACCAGTGAACTGATCAGGCTCGATTTTACTTTCAATGAATCTAATACCCCTCAGTTATACAATTATGGCAACATAAGCGGTTCTGTTCTGGGTGCACCTACCGATCTGGCTGCGGTTTATGATAATCCAAACCATGCATGGCACTTTTTTATTACCAATGAGGGTGTTAGTAGTTCTGTTGCAAGGTTAGACCTTGGTCCGTCTCTTGCGCCATCCAATATTTCCGGTGTAACAATTAATGATGGCACTCCGACCCCCGGCTCCAGTACTTTCCAGTACCGAATCGATCAACCATCATCCATTACGATTACCAAGGATTGCGGAAATTATTACTTATACGTTACCGACAGCACTACCAGTCAGCTCATTGGCATTCAGATGACTTCACTGGTAGGCCCGTACAATGCTGTAGATTACAACAACATCGGGTTTATGAATTTCCCTTCATCTATTTCTACTGTACTCAGAGACCATGATAATCTGTATTGTTTTGTGGCTAACCCTGCCGACAGTACTTTAACCCGCATTAATATTCAGCAGTGTTTCAATTCAAGTATTCCATCTTATACCCAGCTGGTACCACCGGTTTATAAGTATAATGCTCCTGGCGTTTACAATATCTATTGTGTAATTAACGATGGCAAGCCCAATATGGAAACCTACTGCAAACCTATTACCGTATTGCCTTATCCGCCTATTTATATGAACAATGATACTATGATTTGCCAGGGAGATACGGCTAAATTATATGCTATTTCGACACTGGCTGATTCAATCAGGTGGCAGGCTGTTTACAATATCGATACCACTTACCTACGTCGAGACTCTGTAAGGGTTTATCCAAACCATACATCTTCTTACCCTGTAGTTTTATATTATCCGTTTGGCTGTATTGTAGATACTTCCATAAAGGTATATGTAAGCAAAATAAAAGCCGATGCAGGCCCCGACCGCTGGTTAAATGACGGCGCTTCTACAATCCTCGGAGGGCCCTTCACTACATTGTTCGATTCGAGCTATGGCGCGGATTATACCTACAACTGGCAGCCATTCCAGTACCTCAATGATTCCAGCGTAACTAACCCTACTGCCAATCCACCGTTTGATTTTACTTATGTGCTCACTGTTTCTGATGTTATAATGGCGAAAAATGGTAAACCAGTCACCTGCGAAAGTAAAGATACTGTTACCGTTCATATCAATTGCGATAATATTTATCTGCCCAATGCCTTTGCCCCCAATGGTACCAACCCGCTCACCAACAAGTTCGGTATTCTGAATAAACAGATAGTGCAGCTCAACTCATTGACTATATACAACCGATGGGGTGCAGAAGTATTCCAGACCACTGATCCTGCAAAGAGTTGGGATGGCACCTACAACAGCCAGCCTGCCGAAGCGGGTGTTTATGTATGGGTGGCCGATGGCTACTGTATCAATGGTAAGAGGTTTACCCGGTCAGGTAATGTAACGTTGTTGCGGTAAGAAATAATATTATGGCAGGCTATCTTTTCCAGTTAGAACTTCCTGTATTCACCGATCAGATTGCATCTGTTGTGCCCAGGCACAGAGAGCATATCAATACACTTTTTGCCAAAGGCCGGATTCTCTCTTACAGCGTATCTGTGAACCGCAACTTTATATGGTGCGTTATCAATGCTGAAGACGAACAGGAAGCCATGGAAATGGTAGTATCTTTTCCGCTTTTTCCCTACTTTACCGATGTAACCTGCCACCCGCTACTGTTTCATAATGTGCTACCCGCTGCTATGCCAGGCATATCATTAAACTGATTTCAGACAGCCTGTATATTTTTGATGGCACATAGGTTTTTTGGGTGCCTGCATTTTGCTGCTATTAAGCACCATTAGCACCTATCAGGTTTGGATAACTTAGTGCATCAGAGCAATACTAAACATTTACTTAATGGATGGTCATGGCAATGAATGAACCCTTCTGCCTTAGTGAAGCATTCTAAGAAAATAATGGAAATATTTTGCCATCATCATCTGTCATATACTCCGATTTATTTAACTTGATGGGCCGGGCGATTATATGCGTGTAGCCCACTTCAAAGTAACCGATAACAAAAGATTGGGACACATTCGATGCTACGGCTCTGCTGGCTGGTTTATTAAATACTATTTCAACAAACAAACACCATAACCCCCGTTGACAAACCTCAAACTCCGGGAGAATGAGTTAGTGCCTGATTACAGGTTCCGAGGCTACTTGTAGCGGCATTACAGGCGCTTGGCTGGAGGTTGTCACAATGGAAAGGCAGGCCTGAACCCTCAACGATAGTAGCTCTCCCGATATGGATTCAAACATTAAAAATTACCCATCCCGAAATGAAAAAAAATCTCGAAAGTTTGATGGAACATTATCTTTCCACACTCTTCCAGATTAATTCATTCAGTTTTTCCGGATCAGTAATCAAACTAGCACGGTAAAGCGGCACAGCCTGCCACATATGGGTAGCCGGATTCATTTTCTCAATGGCTGCCTCCCAGATTATTTTTTTGGCCATAGTTACAATATATATATTGCTGTATGGGTTGCAGGTGGAGATGAGCATAGATTGGTCGGGCAATTCAATCGCATTGCCGCCTGAAGTAGCAGGCTGATTCTGGCGCGATGCATTTAATTTGATGGGTTCCACTGGGCAGGAAAACTCCCATGTTTCAGTTAGTTTTTCTTCATCACTGGCAGGTTCTTTCAGCCTGATAACCTTGGGTGCTTCTGTAGAGCTGCAACCATTATCGAACAAGTATAAATAGTCATGCTCCGACCACCTTATGGCATGTTGGCCGCAAAAAAGGTTATTAACCGTATCGCCTGTTGCTGCATTAATACTGCCATAGGCCTTCACCACCTTACCCGATGGGTAACTGATCTTCAGCACCTGGCTTATGTTCCGGAAACTCAAATAAATAACATGATGTGCTTCATCAAAATAAAAGGAGTTTTCATGCACATCATTTTGTGCCATTTCGGGATAGGCGCTCAGATCAATGTTCTCAAAATATTTTCCAGCATCCCAGCTCCACACCAGACTACCGGCAGCATCATATTCCATTAGTTTGCCAAACCTGGGTTTGCGAAGCATAATACGCCTGTTTTTCACCTTGCCTGTATCTGCTTTTCTCAGTTGCATAATACTGTCCCTGTTTATAGGTGCAGGTCTTTTCGGCACAGGGTCAAATCCAAGAGTCATATAATGACCATTGGCAAGCCGGGTAATTTCATGGTGATATCCCTGCAGGGTATCCGTTCTTACTTTACGTCCGTCAGGCCCTTTCCAAAGTATTTTCCCGTTATAATCTATTTCAAAAACATCTGCCTCAATTAATAAAGTGATTGTTCCGTAGCCTGAAAGTTTAAGATCTCTCACCGCAGCGCTGTCGCTTTTTACCCCATCTATGTGCGGCAAAAACCAGACAGGTTCCCCGGCCATATCATACAGCGCCCTGGTAGCATCAGCAAAAAAATAACCATCCTTATATTTTTCAGCCTTATGCTTTATCGTCATCCTGTATGCCGGAGTATCTATGAACGGACCTGTGCCTGTGGAAAAATGATGCACCTTGCCGGGAGCAACAATTTTAGAACCCTGAAGCGCCGTAACCCGCCATGAATAAACCTGCCCGAAAGCAGGCACCTTGCCAATTATCCGATTGGTTTTGCCCTTCAGGGTGATGGTAATATGTTTGTCAAAATCGTTACCGGTATAATCCCCTTTGCAGAGTTCGATTTTATAATTGTCGGCCTTTGGCTCAGTGGGAAAGGTGAAACCAATTATCCTGTAATTCAGTAGAGCGCTATCTGCCGGAAATAACTGGGCCCGGGAATGATTGCTAACCAGCAGAAAACAGAAAATAAAAATGTTGGTAATTCTCATAATGAATAACGATAGAAGATGAAGAGTAAAAGTAATGTAATTTTATTTATTTAAATGCCCCCAGACTATCGCTATAGTGAATTAATAACAGGATTTGTCGCTCATCTATTTTTCAATACCATTCCAGATCAGGTTTTCCAGCTGTTCACTATCTTGTATAATGCTGGCCCTGTAAAGCGGTGATGGTTGCCATAAATTGCCTGCCGGATTCATTTTTTCAATTGAGGCATGCCAGAGTATTTCTTTATCCTTCGAAACAATAAATATGCTGCTATAAGGGCTGCATGTGGAAACAAGCAAAGACTGATCGGGCAATTCGACAACATTACCACCCGATGTCAGCTGCTTTCTTTCATGTGGCAATTTCAGGTTCGTATTTTCAGCCGGACAGGTGAATGACCAGATTTTAGCCAGTGTATCTTTAGCAGTTACCGGTTCCCTGAGCTTGATAACTTCCGGCAGTTCAGAGATATCGCAGCCATTATTGAACAGGTATAAATAACCATTATCGGAAGCCTTGCAGGCATGCTGACCGCAAAATAAATTATTGAACGAACCGTTGGGTGATTGGTCTATACTGCCATATGCCTTCAGAACCTTACCAGACGGGTAACTGATCTTTAATACCTGGCTGAGATTGCGGAAACCTACATAAATTACCTTGTTTGGCTCATCAAAATAAAAGGAGTTTTCGTGTACATCACTTTGAGCGCCGCCATTATAATTCTTGTAAGGGGTCAGGTCTATGCTGGTAAAATATTTGGCAGCTTCCCAGCTCCATACTTCATTACCAGCCTCGTCATATTCCAATAAATTTCCATATCTGGGCTTTCTCATACTAGTTCGCAAACTTTGAGCTTTGGAGGTATCTGATCTCATTGCCCGCATTATACTATCTCTGTTTACTGACATTGTTCTCTTGAGCACAGGCTCAAATCCAAGCGACATATAATGCCCATTTGAAAGCCTTGTCATCTCGTGATGGTAGCCCTGCAGCGTATCAGACTTTATTTTTCGGCCACTTGGCCCCCTCCACAATATCTTGCCGTTATAATTGACCTCAAAAATGTCGCCTTCGAGCAAAAAAGTAATAGTGCCTTTGCAGGATAGCTTTAAGTCGCGCACTGCTGCATTATCTCTTTGTACCCCCTCCAGTGGTGGCAGATACCATACAGGCTGGCCCTTCATATTGTATAACGCCCTGGTGGCGTCAGTGAATATATAAGCATCTTTAAACTTCTCAGCCTGATGGGTTATTTCCATCCGGTGCCGGGCAGTATCAAGAAAATTTGAAGTACCTGTAGAAAAATAATGAACAGGGCCAGTGGAAACAATTTTGGAATTTTTATAGGCTATTACCCGCCAGCAATAGGAAGATCCAAATGTCGGGACTTCAGCTATTATCCTGTTTGATTTACCATTAACGGCTGTAATGATAGATTTCCCGAATTCTCCACCTGATTTCTTGCCCGACTCGATTTCTAATTTGTAATTATTGGCTTTTGGATCAGATGGAAATGTAAAACCAATAATTCTGTAATTAAGCACGGAACTATCAGCTGGAAACAGTTGTGAACAAGCAGGGAAAGAATATAGCAGGCAATACGATAAAACAATAAAAACATTTCGCATGTTCAGAATGATGGTAAAGGGTAAAAGTACTATAAATCAGGTTATTTTTTTTACAGTGGCCAATTTGCGTATTGAATAAATATTTATGTCAAAAATCGGAATTACACTTGTTTGAATTTTCAATTAATATTATCTTTGTAGGGTTGACCAATTCAGATTTCAGCAAAAAATAATAAGTTGATGCATAATAGTAATGTTATGTGCTATTGCTGTATGAATTAAAACCAATACTCGGGAAGTAAAATATTGAATTCTGTTAAAATAATAATGATGAAAAACAAGCTTAAACTCCTTTCGGTTATTTTATCCTTTATGACCATTATGGTCAATGCACAAACATTTCCATTCAGCTATACGGGAAGTGTTCAAACATGGACGGTTCCTGCCGGAGTAACCAGCATTGCAATTGATGCCCAGGGCGCTTCAGGAGGGTTTTCAGGGTTTTTATTTTGTTCAGGTGGATGTGGTGGCAGGGTGCAGTGCAATATTGCAGTAACTGCTGGCCAGGTGCTCAATATTTATGTTGGCGGAATGGGAGCTGATGGCTATTACTATGGAGGATCAGGAGGGTGGAATGGAGGAGGAAATGGTGGTTCCAGCTTTTTTGGTGGCGGCGGCGGTGGCGGTGGCGCTACTGATATCCGTATCGGTGGTACCGGACTGGCTAACCGTGTATTATCTGCAGGCGGCGGCGGCGGCGGCGGCGATGATTATGGTTATGAGAATGGTGGAGATGGTGGCGGACCTGGCGCAGCCGGCGATGGCCTTGATTATGGTGTATATAATTCACTTACTTGCGGCGGTGGCGCTACATCTCTTACTGGTGGATCGGGTGCAGGCTTAGGCGGCGGTGGAGGTGTGGCTCTTATTGGGGGCGATGGTACCGGATATTTTGCTACCGACGGTGGTGGCGGCGGCGGCGGCTATTATGGCGGCGGCGGCGGCTACAGCGGCGGCGGCGGCGGTGGCTCATCTTATACCGATGGTGTATTATGTTCTGCCGTAGTAAGCACAATGGGTGGCACTTGTTTTAGCGATGGTTCACTTACTATTACAGCTTGTGTGCCTCCTGTAGCTGGCGCAATTGTTGGCCCTGCCACACTTTGCACAGGCGCATCTGCCGTTTATACCAATCCAACTTCATCAGGTACACTCAGCTGGACCAGCAGTGACCCAACAATAATGACTATTGGCGCTACTACAGGCGTTGGTACCGGGGTAGCGCCTGGTGTTGTAACCATAACCTGTACCGCAACTACAGCTTGTGGTGTAGTTACCGCAACTTATACAGTAACAGTTGATCTTACCCCTGGCCCAATTACAGCGCCAGCTAATGTTTGTATAGGCAATACGGTTACGCTTACCGATGCAACACCGGGAGGAACATGGACCAGTCTGACACCTGGAGTAGGTACTATTGATCCGGTTACCGGCCTGTTTGGTGGTGTAGCTGTAGGCTCAACCACGGTAAAATATACTTTAGGAAGCTGCTCGGCATCAGTGAGTATAAATGTTATTACGGGCCCGGCAGCAATTGCTGGCCCAACTTCGGTTTGTGTAGGTAGTACTATTTCATTAACCGATGCAACTGGCGGTGGTACATGGAGCAGTGGATCGCCTCTCATTGCTTCTGTCGGTGGTACCGGCATAGTTACCGGAGTATCAGTTGGTTTTGCTACTATTAGTTATGCTGTTGGTGCTTGTGCAGCTACAGATGTTATTACCGTTACACTGGCTCCTACAGCCATTATCGGGCCATTCAGCGTTTGCAGGGGCGGTAATATTACTTTAACTGACGGCGTTTCTGGCGGTACATGGACAAGTTTATCTCCTGGCGTTGCTACAATAGATCCGGTTACAGGTTATGTTACCGGTATTACTGTTGGCACCTCTGTTATTCATTATACTATAGGTGGTTGTGTGGTTTCTGCTACTGTAACAGTTACAAGCGCCCCTGGACCAGTAACCGGGCCAATCGATTTATGTATTACATCTACGGGCACTTATACAGATCCTGTTCCGGGTGGTGCATGGAGTAGTTCTGTAACTGGAGTTGCTACCATTAGTGCGGGCGGATTGTTGTCTCCGGTAGCAGTTGGTGCAACTTATGTTATCTATACATTAGGAGGATGCCCTCAGTCGGTGCATGTTACTATTCATGATACAGCAATGCAGATAACTGGTGCCAATACTTTGTGCCAGGGAGATGCTATATCGTTGGTGGATGCAACCGGGACTAGTGGTGTTGGCACCTGGAGTTCCAGCGCTCCTGGTATTGCTACTGTTACCTCAACAACAGGTAGTATTTTTGGAGATGTTGTAGCAACGGGCTTTGGTACTGTTACGATTTCCTTCAATATGCCATCGTGTCCATCCCGCACACATGTGCTTACAGTTAATCCGCTTCCGGCAAGCATCTTTGGTTCTACCGCTATCTGTGTAGGCCTTGGTACTGTGCTGTCTGATGCAACTCCTGGTGGTACATGGACGAGCAGTAACCCACTGGTTACAGTTTCTCCTACAGGTGTTGTTACATCCTCAATGGTTGGTATTACTTCAACAATTTCATATACCCTTATTACAGGCTGTAAAACAACCGCTGATGTAAATGTGGGTGTACCTCCATTTGCCATACATGGAGATTCGGCTGTATGCCAGGGTGCAACAACCACACTTTCTGATTCAACACCGGGAGGCGTATGGAGCAGCACAAGCCTTGCTACTGCCCAGGTTATTGACTCAACCGGTTTTGTAACAGGGATCAGCGCGGGCCTTGTGCATATATCTTATACTTTGCCTAATGGCTGTTTTGCTTCAATGCCATTTACCGTGCTGCCTCCGCTGCCAGCGTCAGTAACAGTTACTGGCCCGGCTACTCCGGTATGTTCAGGTTACCTCGATTCATTTATTGCCCATCCGGTAAATGGTGGCACACCTACTTATTTCTGGAAGAAATTCGGTACTATATTATTGCCAGCTCTGGGTTCGGGAGATACCATGAAATACCACCCTGTTCATGGCGATGTGGTAATGTGTACCATGGTTACCAGTCATATCTGTTCGGTAAGGGATACCGTGATTGATACTTTCGCCATTAATGTATATCCTGATTCGGTATCGCCTGTTGTTACAATCACAACGGAGCATACAGATTCCATACACTATATTGGTGAGATAATAACCTTTAATGCCAATGTAACCTGGGGCGGTACATTACCTGTATACAAATGGTATGTAAACGGTGTGTTGCAACCAGGCGCTACCGGTTCGTCATTCGCAGTAGCCATTTACACAAATGATACTGTTTACTGCGTAGTAACTGGCAATCCACCATGTGAGGGACCAATTGTAGCAGGCATCAGTAATCATATAACAATTCGTGCCGGATACACTGGTGTAAGTACACTGAATACCACAGGAGACCTTACGTTGTTCCCTAACCCGAATACAGGTAATTTCGTACTTAGCGGCAAAGTAGATTGCAACAGCTGTAAAGAAGTGGCTTACGAAGTAGTCAATGTATTGGGCCAGGTGGTTTACAATGGTGTTGCTGTTCCACAGAATGGCGCTATCAATGAGCAGGTTGCAGCAGGCAATCTTGCTGCCGGCACTTATATGCTTAAGGTGAACACTGAAACCGGAAATCAGACTTTCCATTTTGTGATCAGCAAGTAGTGTTGTACTAATAATTTTCATTTAAGCGGGCTGTATTTATGGCCCGCTTTTTTTATTGATAGGATGAGATTTTTATCATGGCTATTATGTTCAAAAAACTGGTCTGTGCAGTAAATAGGTTATGCTGAAATCACGAAAAAATGGATTAACATTGCCTGACATTTAGCAATGAACTTATTAGTAATTACCCCTGAAAAAACGGGACCTTCTGAAACAGAACTGGTTAACCAGATGCTTGCTAACGGGCTGCCGAGGCTGCACATCCGTAAGCCATCATTTACCATTAATGAGTACCTAAATTACATCAGCCAGATAGAAGAACCATATCGCCCCAGGCTTGTTATTCATGGTCATTATAAGTTGTTCACTGAATTATCATTAGGGGGCATACATCTGAACGAATCAATGAGAAAAGACCCGATAACATGGGCGCAGTTATCTGAAATACCTCCTTCAAAAATTTCTACCTCCTTTCATTCCTGGGATGAAATTGAAAAGAATGAATTCCGGTATGGGTATGTTTTTATCAGCCCTGTATTCAACAGTATTTCAAAGCCGGGATATATGGCTGGAATTGAGCTTGCCGGGGCCAAAGCAACCAAACATAAACTGGCCACAGAAAATAAATACTGCCCGGAAATTATGGGATTGGGTGGGGTTGGGTATGACCAGATAGGGGTCTTGCATCAGTATGGTTTCGTTGGGGCAGTAATGCTTGGCGCAATATGGGATAGTGCAGACCCATTAAGCGTTTTCCTTAAGGCAAAGAAAGTGATCAGTGAATTGAAAGATGCCTGATTCCGTTAGTAAGGCTCAATACATTTTTATAGCCTTTCTGTATCAATACGGTGGCTGCTTTTACGCTTCTTACTCCTGATGCGCAATAGGCCACAACCAATTGTTCAGGGTCAATATTGCCTGTGTTTTCTTCCAGCAGGGCCAGGGGTATATTGATACCGCCTATATTGAATTCGTTATGTTCTTCGGGCGATCTTACGTCTAAAAGCTGAATACCCGGATTCTTGAGGATTAACTCCTGTAACTCATCAAAACTGATTGAAGTAAAAGGAAATTCGCAGTAAAGAGGAATATCCTGTAATTGTATAATGTTTTTATTCGCCTCATTCAACCGGAACCGGAAGGTACTGGTTTGCATAGTCAGCGTATCAATAACCAGTAATTTACCCGAAAGCACTTCACCTATGCCAGTTATCATTTTGATTACTTCATTGGCCTGAATAGTACCAATAATGCCGGGAAGGGTAGCAATAACGCCTATATCAGCGCAGTTGGGCGATTCACCGGTTCCGGGCGGCTCCGGGAAGATGCAGCGGTAGGTGGGGCCTCCCTTAAAATTAAATACCGACACCTGACCTTCAAACTTATAAATAGCTCCTGAAACAAATGGTTTATTGAGCATAATGCAGGCATCATTAACCAGGTATCTGGTTGCGAAATTATCAGAGCCATCTACAATAATATCATAGCCTCTTAGAATGTCCAATGCATTTGCAGTATCTATAAAAACCGGGTAAATATTGAAGGTAACATGAGGGTTAAGGGCCTTTAATTTAGTTACAGCTACTTCAGCCTTATGTAGTCCAATTTCCTGTTCGGTATAAAGTACCTGGCGCTGTAGGTTAGAGATATCTACTTTGTCGCCATCGGCTATGCCAATAGTGCCTATACCAGCCGCAGTTAAATATTGCAGAATGGGGCAACCAAGCCCGCCAGCGCCTATTACCAAAACCTTTGCATCACGCAGTTTTTCCTGACCTTCTGTTCTGAATTCAGGAAGGATGATCTGCTTTGCATAACGGGATATTTCTTGTGTTGATAGCATTGTTTATTCAAATGATTTGATAGGTTGGATAAATAGTACAACCTCGGAAAAAAATCATACAGGTTCCAGAACCAATTGTTCAAACAATTGTTCCAGCTTTCCAGCCGGATCAGAACAAAGTCCGGTATGCACTTTCGACATTTGCACAACAGTGCTGCGTGTAGCCGAAAGCCATCGGAACCGCTGTGGCAGGGGTATGTCACCTAAAGGTCCGGCATTAGTTCCTCCTAGGCAAATGCGCTCAAAAGACTCCAGGTGTTTTTGAATTTCGGGTAAATCTATTTTGCCAAAGGCAGTCTGAATTCTATCCGCATCTATCCTGAATTTCACCTGAAGGAATTTCTGCGTTGCAGCATAAAGAACCACACCAATGTTCAGGAATTCTTCCCGCTCAACCCTGGGAACCAGCCGGATGACCGCATACTCATATGTTTGTTTCTCCTGCATGCTTTGCTTCATTTACAAAGGTCATTGAATTTTGCAACCGCGCCAACAAATATTGTTCATATGCTTTCCGGTGATCGTCTGTTGATTCAAATGGATTATCGATTAATAACCATTCGTCCGGGATCATCGATACTATATCATGGATCAATTCACCGGTTATTAAATTACTGCAATATTGGTTAGCTTCATCAAGCAATGTAGCCTGTTGAAGCAGCAAATGATCTTTAATCCGGCCGAATGGTTTTAAGGCAAGTTGGGCAGGCGGCTTGTCCCAGTTGTAATGAAAATAGAGCGCTGCACCATGATCTATTAACCAGAGTTCTTTATACCAGGTCAGCATATTTGGGTTTCGGGCAGTGCGGTCGGGATTGGTAATCAGCCAATCGAGCCAGACAATACGCGAAGCAATTTCAGGACTTACAACTGTAACATTGGGGTCGAATGTAATAGAGCCGGAGAGATAGCTGAGGCCTAGATTCAGCCCTGCACTTGCTTTCAGCTGATCCTGTATTTCTTCATCCTGCTCAATACGGCCAAAAGATTTATCGAGCGTTACAAAAACTATTTCAGGCACTTTGAAACCTAATGCCCTGGCCAGTTCACCACCTATAAGCTCAGAAATAAGCACCTTAGGTCCCTGGCCTGCGCCATGAAATTTAACCACATACTTAAAACCATCATCAGCTTCAACCAGCCCAGGCATAGAGCCGCCTTCGCGCAACGGAAGGATGTAGCGATCTACATTAACGGTTCTGAGTTGGGGTATTGTATAGGACACGGAGATAATTTTTATTAAGCAGGCTTTTTTATAATTTTGTAATACTTAAGAAAAGGACGAAATTACTAAAGTTCCAATTTATCCAAACCTAAATTGTTTAGGATTCTTGATTAAAAGAAAAAGCCAGTTAAATTTTGATTCATGAAACAATCTCAAAAAAGTAAGATAGATCTGTTTAAAGAAAAGTTTGGTGTCAATGTAACAATTGATAAAAGCATGGATAAGGATGCTAAGATTGTTCACTTCCCTAAGAAATTGGCAGCTGCAAATAAATTACTTTCCAGAATGCAGGTAAAGTAACAATTTCACGGTGTATTTTAACGTAAAATAACAAACTGCTCCCAATCCTTCCATACAGCTTTATAGCCCTTGCCTTCTATCATTTGTTTCACTTCAGCCACAGATCGGCTGTCATCAATTTCAAATTGCTCCAGTGATTCCGGCTCCACTGCATAACCACCTGGATTGGTCTTAGAACCTGCGCTCATGGTGGTAGCTCCTAGCTGTATAATATGGTTGCGGAAAACCTCATTTTCACGGGTTGATATGGACAGTTCAATCTCTTCATTGAAGATGCGCCATGCACATATCAGCTGCACCAGTTCTTTATCGCTGATAACCACCTTTGGCTCTATCAATCCTGTAGCTGGCCTCAGGCGTGGAAAGGAAATACTATACTTCGTTTGCCAGAAATTTCTTTCGAGGTAATTGACGTGTAGGGCAGTAAAGAAATTATCGGTGCGCCAGTCTTCCAATCCAATTAAAACGCCAAGACCAATTTTATGAACGCCTGCATTGCCAAGCCTGTCAGGGGTATCGAGGCGATAATCGAAATTAGACTTTTTGCCTTTTAGGTGGTATAGTTTGTAGTTTTCTTTGTGGTAGGTTTCCTGGTACACCAATACAGCATAAAGGCCTTCATCGGCCAGCATTTTGTATTCCTCCTGATCCAATGGTTGTACCTCTATGGAGATATTGGCAAAATGAGGCCTGATCAATTGGATGGCTTTTTGTAAATAATCTACGCCAACAGTTTTGTTAGCCTCACCGGTTACGAGCAGCACATGCTCGAAGCCTTCGCTTTTGAGATACTCAACTTCCTGCATAATTTCGATAGAAGATAATGTTCGTCTTTTTAGTTTATTATCGAAACTAAACCCGCAGTAATTACAGATGTTCTGGCACTCATTCGATAAATAGAGCGGTGCATAAAGCTGAATGGTTTTACCAAAACGTTTTTGGGTAATGCGGTGGCTCAACTGCGCCATCTGCTCCAGGTAGGGCGCTGCGGCAGGCGAGATGAGCGCTTTGAAATCTTCAATATCCCGCCTGGATTTATAGATAGCCCGCTCCACATCTGCAGCAGTTTTTGCGTAAATGGAAGCCTGAACTTCATCCCAGTTATACTTATCAAATTCGTCTTTGAACATATGCCAATCCGCCGCGGCGGAAACAATTAATTAAGCGTTATCAAAAATATCAGCAAGCGAACAATCTTCTCCATTCTATTTTTTCCTGCATTGCCTGGATATTTCCAGAACCTAAAGTATAAACCAAAAGCTAAATGCATTGTTCCCTTTAGGGACAGGGTTAACTAATTTAAAAATTCCGTCAGCGGGCTGCTGGCCTCAGCATAAGCCTTTACAGCACCCAGCTTTGCGTTATATGCCATTCTCCCTGCTTCCACAGCCATTTTAAATGCCCTGGCAATCATTACCGGATTGCCGGCAACCGCAATAGCAGTATTTACCAAAACAGCAGATGCGCCTATCTCCATAGCTGCAGCTGCATGGCTCGGTGCGCCTATACCTGCATCAACAATTACCGGCACATTGCTTTGTTCAATGATGATCTGCAAAAACTCCAACGTCTTCAGGCCCATATTGCTGCCAATAGGAGCGCCCAGGGGCATAACCGCAGCTACGCCAACTTCTTCAAGCCGCTTGCACAGCACAGGGTCGGCATGAATATAGGGCAGTACAATGAAGCCATCCTTTACCAGTTGCTCTGCTGCCTTCAGCGTTTCTATAGGGTCGGGCATCAGGTATTTCGGATCTGGGTGTATTTCAAGTTTCAGCCAGTTGGTTTGCAGGGCTTCTCTTGCAAGGTGAGCTGCAAATATGGCTTCTTTGGCATTCCTTACTCCCGAGGTATTAGGTAGCAGATTGATATGGGCATGGTGCAGGTGCTGCAATATATCATCATCTTCCCCGTCAAGGCTCACCCGCCTCAACGCTACAGTTACCAGCTCAGTTCCTGAGGCTATCAGAGCATCTTCCATCAACTGATGGTTCCCGAATTTACCAGTGCCGGTAAAAAGGCGGGAGGTAAAAGTTTTATCTGCTATTTTAAGAATGTCACTCATAATTTACTTGAATTTTTAAACGTCACAACAACACACTCAGTATTAAAAATCGATAGCCCCTATAATATCCGTAAGCAGGCCAATATCAGGCACAAGGTGGCTAAGGAAAGAACCAGAAACCTCATGTTTGAATTTCCTGGCTGCCTTAATCCTGTCGGGGGCATTGGTAATGGCGCCTGAAACAGCAATGCCATGCAGACCTGTTTTCAGTAAGTCATGAACATCTTCAGTTTCTATGCCGCCTATACCTATTAACGGTGGAGTTTTTAATCCTCTTGATTTTATTTCTTCAAACAGCCTGCGGTAGCCTTCCAGGCCAAGTACAGGACTGAGGTTCTGCTTGGTGGTAGTATACCTGAATGGTCCCAGGCCTATATAACTTACCGGCTTGTCCGCCAGGTGAATGAAATCTTCAATTGTATTTGCGGTGCAGCCTATTATACAACCCCTTCTAAGCAGCTCATCTATATCCTCCTGTGGCAGCGGATCTTCCTTACCTACATGAACACCATCGGCAAAGAGGTCGAGGGCAAGTTTGGGATTGTCGTTGATGATAAATGTAGCCTTGTGTTTTTTGCACACTTTCTGTACTTCTTTGCCTACAGCAAAGTACTCATCATAACCCACGTTCTTCAAACGGAGTTGTATCCAGTCTATACCGCCGCTGCAGGCTTCCTCAGCCAGTTCGGCGCTCGTAGTAATGTATTGAAGTTTGCTTATTGGTTTCATATTTTTATTGGATTATGATAGCCTAATAAAGTTTCGTTGCTTGCCAGAAATTGATACGTATAGTTGTTGGCATTTTCTGCCGCATTGGGTATTTCTTTGCCTAGCGCCAGTTGGGCTGTAATTGCAGCCGATAATACGCAGCCACTGCCGTGTTTTTCACCTTTTGGCAGCCTGTCATTACTGAATGCATAAGTATGATCGCTGGTGTATAAAAAGTCGGTTGCAGTATTTCCATTGCTGTGGCCGCCTTTCAGGTAGATGTTCACATACTCACTGTATCCTTCCAGTTTTTCCTCAAGATCATTTATGCCAAACAATCTGTGCACCTCAGGTATGTTAGGAGTTATGCAAAACACTTCTTTCATAATATCCAATAGTTGTTCTGTCGACTTGTGAAATTCAAAGCCAGCGCTCGCCTTCATGATTGGGTCATAAATGATCACTGGTTCTTCTATTTTTTCTTTCAGGAATTGCACAACCTGTTGTAAGGTATTTATGTTCTCTATCAACCCGATTTTTATATACCTTACCTTAAAACGCTTCAACAGCACTTCAGCCTGGCTGATAATATTATTCACACTTACCCATTCTACTTTATCAAATTCTATATCATTCTGCCAGGTCAGCGCACTAACTACACCAAAACCATACACGCCATTAGCCTCAAAGGTTTTGATATCAGCCAGTATCCCAGCCCCTGCCGATGGGTCGAAACCGGCTATGGAAAGTGCAAAGGTGTCTGAACCATGATTCACATGATTAAAGGATTTGCCTGACATTATTGTAGTAGTTTATTATTGTGAACCCGTTTAAATTCAAGGCTTTTAGCTCCAAAATTTATTAATAACCCTACTTCCATATTATATGCTTCAAGGTAGTTAATAGCTTGAGACAGGTGTACATCTTCCAACTGAATAACTGCTTTTAATTCAACCATTATTTTATTCTCTACAAAAAAATCAACTCTTCTGGTGCCTATCTGTTCTCCTCTGTAATAAATTGCCATTTCTTTTTCTCTTTCAAAGCCTAATTTCATAAGGGGAAATTCGATAGCCAAAGCTCTCTGATAGATGACTTCTTGAAAGCCATTACCTAAATTTTTATGAACTTGCATTGCGGCTGCTATTATCTTTTCCGTTATTTCTCTATATAGCATAGCTTTTGAAAATTTAACCCTCTTGGTAAATCCAATTATTGATACAACTTCAAGTCAATCCTTTAATCAGGCAAATCAAGGTTCAGACATATATTTTTGCACCCACCTCAATAAACTCCTTCGATTTCTCCTCCATCCCTTTCTCTCTTTTCTCCTCTTCCGCTGCATAATCCCTGATGTCCTGGGTAATTTTCATGGAGCAGAAATGCGGTCCGCACATGGAGCAGAAATGTGCAATTTTAGCGCCTTCGGCTGGCAGCGTTTCATCGTGGAATGATCGAGCAGTTTCAGGATCCAGAGACAGATTAAACTGGTCTTCCCATCTGAACTCAAACCTGGCTTTGCTCAGCGCATTATCCCGGAATTGCGCTCCAGGATGGCCTTTTGCAAGGTCGGCAGCATGGGCGGCTATTTTGTAGGTGATTACACCATCTTTCACATCTTTTTTATCTGGCAGTCCAAGGTGCTCTTTAGGCGTTACATAACAAAGCATTGCAGTACCATACCAGCCTATCATAGCAGCGCCAATGGCCGAAGTGATATGGTCATAGCCCGGTGCAATATCTGTTGTGAGAGGGCCCAGGGTATAAAATGGCGCTTCGTCGCAGCAGGCCAGTTGCTTGTCCATGTTCTCCTTTATCAGGTGCATAGGCACATGCCCGGGCCCTTCTATCATCACCTGAATATCATGCTTCCACGCTATTTTGGTAAGTTCACCCAGTGTTTCCAGCTCGGCGAATTGGGCCGCGTCATTGGCATCGGCAATAGAGCCCGGCCTTAATCCATCTCCCAATGAGAAGCTAACATCATAAGCCTTCATGATCTCGCAAATCTCTTCAAAGTGGGTATACAGGAAGCTTTCTTTATGATGGGCCAGGCACCATTTGGCCATAATACTTCCACCGCGCGAAACAATACCTGTTACCCTTTTGGCAGTCAGAGGTATGTAGCGCAATAAAACACCCGCATGAATAGTGAAGTAATCAACACCTTGCTCGGCCTGCTCAATCAAGGTATCCCTGAATATCTCCCAGGTAAGGTCTTCAGCTTTGCCATTTACTTTTTCAAGCGCCTGGTAAATAGGCACAGTGCCAACTGGTACCGGGCAGTTGCGTATGATCCATTCGCGGGTTTCATGTATGTTTTTACCTGTCGAAAGATCCATTAATGTATCGCCACCCCAGCGGCAGCTCCACACTGCTTTTTCCACTTCTTCTTCAATGCTGGAAGTGACTGCCGAATTGCCGATATTGGTATTTATCTTCACCAGGAAGTTGCGGCCAATGATCATCGGCTCACTTTCCGGGTGGTTTATATTTGCAGGTATTATTGCCCGTCCGCGTGCTATTTCATCCCTTACAAATTCAGGCGTAATTTTCTTTAATGGTATACTCGCACCGAAGCTATCACCTGGATGCTGGTTCCAGAGTTCGCTGTTGTTCATCAGCTCATCTATTCGCTGGTTTTCCCGGATGGCTATGTACTCCATTTCGGGGGTAATCATCCCCTTCCGGGCATAATGCATCTGGCTCACATTGCAGCCTTGCTTTGCCCTGAATGGTTTCCGGATATGCTCAAAACGAAGTGCGTCCAGATTTTTTTCTTCCAGTCGTTCATTGCTGTATTCAGCTGTGAAGCTGGTAAGCTCATCCACATCTCCACGTTCTTTTATCCATTCCTCACGCAGGCGAGGCAATCCTTTTGTGATATCAATTACCACATCCGGATCGGTATATGGACCACTTGTATCGTATATAGTTACAACAGGGTTTGGTTTCAATTCCTCTATTCCAAAGGATCTGGTTATAGTGGGGCCAACAGCCACCTCTCGCATAGCCACTTTAATATTATGCAGCTTGCCCGGCACAAATATCTTTTTGGAACTTGGGTAAAAACCTGATTTTATATTGCTGTCTTTTGGCGCGGTATCCTGTTTCATTTTTTGTGGAATTTAGTATTTGGAATTTGCTATTTGAAATTTAGAATTTGGAGTTTGGAATTTGAATTTTAACCACCTTGTGTTGCTTTTATAATAGTTACCTGGTCATGCTCATTCAGGCTATAAGTATCCCATTCATGTTTCGGGACAACATTATTATTAATGGCAATTGCGATACCTTTCTGAGATGAAATATTTAAGGCATTAAGGGCTTCTGAAAGAGTGGATGATTCTTTTAATTCCTGTAGTTTATTGTTGATGTAAATATTCATCCAACTCAAATTGTAAACTGTGAACTATAAACTGCCAACTGTTAACTTTAAGGAGGGAGATATTATCTATCTGCTTTTTCCATACGCAGGCATTATCCTGATCTGGTCCGAAGGGTATGATCTCAGCCTTAATAATTGGCACCCCTAAAGTCAGGACAAATGTAAGGGTTAATATTTTATTATTGCAAAAAATCGAAAGTGAACCTTTATTTCAAATAAAATGCTTCCTTTAATTCTAGCTGTCGGAGTAACGCCTTTAACCATAATAAACAGACTGCTTTCACTTAACTTCTTCCACCGTGCTACTGGCAAAATAGCTAAACAATTTAGCCTTTGTCAAAGGTTTTGAGATATAGCCCTTTACCAATGGATGGTTATCGGCTTTTTCAAGATCAAGGTGGCCAACTGAAGAAGACAGCATATAGGTATCTATACTGTTTTTCCGTGTTTCGGGGAAATCTTCCATTTTTTTCAGTATATCCCATCCTGAAAGCACTGGCATATTTATATCAAGGAACAGTATAGCATTAGGCTTGTCCTCAACCTGATTATATGTCTGTAAGTAATTAAGCCCTTCTTCAGGAAGCAGAAATGTTTGGATGTCAGATTCAGGAAATGACATTCCAATCATTTTAGTACATATCATATTATTGATCCGGTCGTCATCAATAACAATAAATACTCTGTTCTTATTTTGGTTCATAAATATAAGCTAATCAGGTTAGTTAAGTTCAAATTCAATATAAAAAATTGTGCCTTTATTTACTTCACTTTCAATGCTTATTTTCCCTCCCAATGATTCCACCTGGGTTTTCACCATAAACAGCCCCATTCCTTTTCCTTCAATGTGCCCATGAAACCGCTTATACAATCCGAAAACCTGTGCACCACATTTAGCCAGATCTATTCCCAATCCATTATCCTTAAAAGTAAGGCAGATAGTATTACCATTCCTGGCACTCGAAATTTCAATTAATGGGTTAATACCAAGCTGTCTGTACTTTATGCTATTTGATATCAGATTGTGAAAAATGCTGTGAATATATGTTTTCAATGTGAATAAATCATCAACCTGACTAAATTCAGTTATAATACTGACTCCTTCGTTTTTAATTGTGGCTTCTATACCGATTTTAATGTCATCAATTATTTTTGAGAATTTAATATTTTCTTTCTTGTAACCCTCTTTCGATTTGAATCTCAATACGTTATTTATGTCAATTATCACCTCGTCCAGTTTGTTAACGCAAATTCCCAAATCTGTTATCAACCGGCCTTGTTCTTCATTATTCAATTCTGGTATTTGTAGAATTTCACTTAGTCCCATTATGTTGGCAACCGGAGCGCGTAGATTGTGCGATACTATGTAGGAAAACTGTTCAAGGTCTTTATTGCGCTGAATAATATCTGCTATCATTTTGGTCCGTTCTTCTTCAACTTGTTTTTGTTCAGTTATCTCATTTGAAACTCCCAATGAGGCAATTATTTTGGGGCCGGCAACTATAAATGGGATTTTTATCGTATTAAAAGAGCGCACATTCCCCTTACTGTCAGTAAAGGTATGGTCTGGAATGGAAATTCTGTTGCCTGTCGCTATAACTTCAACATCCTGTTTATTAAAGATTTTGGCTTCACCTGATTCTGGTATAGAATCAGACATTTTTTTGCCCACAAGTTCTTCAGGCGTAACTCCGTATAGTGAGGCAAATGCTTTGTTTACAAACAAATAGGTACCTTCAATATCCTTCGCAAATATTGATTGGGGTATAAGATCCATTATTAATCGCAGATTAGATTCAGATTGAGCAAGCGCTTCTTCTGCTTTTCTTGTTTCTGTTATATCATGCACTGCACCTATCAGGCCAATAGCATTGCCATAGGTATCATACTCCAAACTGGCTTGAGAGAATACATACCTGATATCTCCATTTCTTCTCCTGATCCTGTGATGGAAGGCTGTATAGCCTTGTGAGGTCAATTCCTCGTTCGATACCTTTCTCACATATTCAAGGTCATCTGGATGGATAAATTCTTCCCATTCTTCACGAGTATGTATCTTGTTATCCGTTGAAAGGCCATAAATTTTACATGTTTCATCCGACCACACATCTACACCTGTTTTGAAATTCTGTTCCCAGCTACCAATGTGGGCAATGGATTGAGTCTGTTTGAGTCGAAATTAACTATGAACCAGATTTTTTTCGAATTCGATACGTAATTTGTCTCCTTCAAAAATGTCAAGAGCAAAAGAAATATCATTTGTAGCCTCTTCAAGTAATCGAATTTCTTCGTTATCAAAGAAATTCAGATCGCTTGAAAGTATATTTAATGTGCCGCCTATTTCTCCTGCTTTTTTTATTGGCAGTACCATGCAGGAAAGCCAACTTCTTTTTCGGGTAAGTTCATATCTGTTGGCCAGGATAGGGTCTTCCTGAATATTATTACAAACATAACTGACACCCGAATTAATTACAATTCCCTGTATACCATTTCTATCATATTTATAGTTAGTAAACAGAGTAATATCATCTCCCAGCAAACCACAATGATCCTGCAGGTTCAGTATTTCTCTTGAATCATCTAATATTCCGATCCATGCAGCCCTGAATTTACCATACTCAACTGCAATGCGGCAGACCTCTCTAAAGACAGTCTGCTGATCAATGGAGCGAACAATAGCCTGATTGATCTGGCTTATAAATGCATATAATCTGTTTGCATGAATGATTTTATCTTCTGCCTCTTTTTGTTCTGTAATGTCATGTGATATTCCAACCAGGCTGCTCGGGTTACCTTCTGAATCTGTTTCGAAATAAGACTGGCAATGTATATTTTTTATTTTCCCATCCCTGAGAATTATCCGATGGTTGAAATCCATACTTTTAAAACCTGCTTTAGCTTCGTCCACCGTTTTTAATACAAATTCAATATCATCAGGATGAATAAAGGAAAGCCAGCTATTTCTGGTTTGTTTGTTTTCAATAGGATCTAATCCGTATATTCTACAGTGTTCATCCGACCATATTACAAAAGGATTATCAATTATCATCTCCCAGCTTCCGATATGGGCTATACCCTGAGCTTGCATTAACCTGAATTCATTATGTCTCAGTTTAAATTCAGCATACTTCCGTAGCCTTTCCTTCTCTATAACATCCAATGCGAATGAAATGTCCTCAGCAATTTCTTCCAGCAATTTAATCTCCTGTACATCAAACAAATCCGGTTGGCCCGACATAAGGCTCAATGATGCAATTATTTTGCCTGATTGTTTAAGTGGTAAAACTATTCCTGACCTGAATCCACGCCTCAGAGCAAATTGAACGACGTTATTTTTCTTTGCCACTTTTTCGTAGTCGTTGATATAGCTACATTTACCTGATTTCAAAACTGCATAAGTTGCTCCTGTACTTTCAAAAGTAAGATTCTGAAACATTTCAATTTCTGAGGCGGAAGCATTTGCATGAGCTATCAGACACATTGTACTGTTTACTTCATCTAGTGAACATACAAGTGCTAATTCAAATCCGCCGAATTCAACTGCGATCCTGCATGTTTTATCAAAAAGCTCCTGCTTATCATTTTCATGTACTATTGCCTGGTTTATCGCACTAATAAATGCATATAAACGCATTGCCTGATTCTTTTTTGCCTCAGCTTCCCTGCGCATTCTCTCCTTCTCAAATGTATCTAAAGCAAAAGATAAATCGTTGGAAATCTCTTCCAGTAATCTGAGTTCCTGCTCATCAAAAATGTTGGCCTGAGTGGATAAAAGATTGAATGTTGAGACTATATTTCCGGACTGCCAGACAGGCAAAATAATCCCTGATCTGAATCCTCTGTTTAGGGCATATTGTGTGGGTTTATGATAAGCCGGGGCTTTTTCATAATCATTGATATAGCTATAGCTATAGCTATCAGACTTAAGCACTCTGTCGAGTGCTCCGCCAGTTTGATATTCGAAATTCTGGAACATTTCCAAATCAGCATCTGTTCCATTTCTATGAGCTACAAGGTGAAGTAATTTATTTTTATAATCAATATTCCCGATAAATGCAAATTCAAACTTTCCAATTTCTACAGCAATCCTGCAGGTTTCTTCAAAAAGAGTTTGTTTATCGGGTACATGAACTATGGTTTGATTTATCGCGCTGATGAATGCATATAAGCGTTTGGCCTTTATGGTTTTTTCTTCTGCTTCTCTGCGCAATTTTTCTTTCTCAAATATATCCAGGGCAAACGACAGATCATCGGTAATTTCTGAGAGTAATTCTAATTCCTGGCTATCAAATAAATTCTTTTGATTGGAAAATATATGTAGGGAATAGGCAATTTCCCCGCCTTTACGAATTGATAAGGCAATACTTGATTTAAATCCCCTTTCTAAAATATACTCCCCTGTGGTAGTAGTATAAGGGGTGGATTCATAGTTATTAACAAATGAATGCTTCCCGTTCTTCAGGAGATTTTCGATTAATCCGTTCTTTCCGAAAGTATAATTCTCGAATTTTTCTATATCTGCTTTAATTGTATTGTAATGCGCAATCAGTTTTAAATTATTTGTAGCCAGATCAAGTCTTGCTATGAATGCCATTTCAAACTTTCCCGTTTCTACCGCAATCTGACACGCCTCATTAAATAGCTTTAACTCATCATCTGTATGGGCGATTGCTTTGTTAATGTTACTGATTAAAGCATATATTCTGTTTGCTCTTATTAGCTTCTCTTCAGCTGTTTTCCGGTCGGTAATATCTCTGAAATTTCCGACCATTGCTTTTACACTTTCATCATTCAGCAGGTTGGTTGTTGTGCCTTCGGTCCATATATAGTGCCCGTCTTTATGTAGCTTTCTGTTGATGCCATAAACAGGTTTACCCGGATTTTTTCTGGCTTCGTCGAGACGTTCCAGTGCTTTGGGTAAATCATCTGTATGAATATAATCACGAACCGACATACCCATACGCTCTTCCAGTTTATAACCAATTAATCGCTCAGTTGCTGGTGATTGATACAGAATGTTTCCTTTTTCATCATATAGCGAGATTGCATCGAAATTATGCTCAATTAAAGCCCTGAACCGTTTTTCATTTTGTTGGATTTTTTCTTCACTAGCTTTCCGGTCAGTAATGTCTCTGAAATTACCCACAACTGCCTTAACATTTTCATCATCCAGAAAATTAGTAATTGTCCCATCTAGCCAGATGTAATGTCCGTCTTTGTGCTTCATTCTTTGAATTCCAAAAATGGGAATGCCTGGTTTATGGATTGATTCTGAAAATCTGTTCTGTACCGCCTCAGTATCTTCTGGATGAAAAATGTCACTGAATTTTATATCACTGAGCTCCTCCACTCTATACCCAAGAGTTTTTTCTGCTCCGGGAGAAATATAAATTAAATTACTCTCCTTGTCTCTCAGCGTGATGATCTCATAATTATTCTCGATCAGTGCTTTGAACCGTTTTTCACTCCTTTCAAGTTTTTCGTCTGCCAGTCGCTTGTCGGTAATTTCCCTGAAATTACCGACTATAGCTTTTACATTTTTATCATTCAGTAGGTTGGTGGTTGTTCCCTCGGTCCAGATATAGTGTCCGTCTTTATGTCTAATCCTGTTCTGCGAATAAATAGCCTTGCCGGGATTTTTCATAGCTTCATTCATCCTGTAAGCAACTATATCCATTTCGTCAGGATGAAAAAATATATTACCATGTCGGCCCAGAAATTCACCAGGCTCATATCCCATCATATTATAAGTGGCAGGAGATGTATAGGTAACAAAACCATTTTCATCAAGCATAACTATGGCGTCTATATTATGCTCTATCAGGGCTTTGAACCTGGCCTCGGCGCGTTTACGCTCTGTTATATCAATAACAGATACCTGTATCAATGAATCTGGCGATGGTAATAGGCTAAGGGCGATCTCCGCAGGTATCTCAGTCCCGTCCTTTCTTAAAGCATACAATTCCCTTCCGGCACCAAAAGTCCGGGCTGAGGGATTCTTAATAAAAGCTTTGGTAAAACGCAGGTGACGTTCTTTGTATCTGTCTGGTATAAGTATATCAATATTATTACCTGTCAGTTCAGTTCTGGAATATCCAAACAACACTTCGGCCTGGCGGTTAGCCAGGGTAATAATATCATCCCCATCAACCAATAAAATTGCATTGGGTGCTGATTCAACCATTAGTTGAAAAATAGGGGATTGATGCTCATTTGATTCTTCCATTAAGAATAAGTATTTGCGTTCTGCGGTAAGGGTAAAATAGGAGAGGAAAATTTTGGTTGCAAATGATGGTTTATTTAGTTAATTATTTACAAATATAGGCATTATGGTTTGTAAAATTTATATCCAAAATCATGATAATCGTCAGCAAAAAATTGCAGAAATTAAAATGCATTAAATGTAATTGATTATTAATAAATCACTTCAAAATTCTAAACTTCTGATTAAAAAATGATTTTTGAACAGTTGGATAAAGACAATATTTATAAGCTTATTCAAGCTCCAACAAGTTTTCAGGTTGATTTTATAGCCCGCATGACCAACTCATCTCTTGATGAAGATGAAGAACACTATTTTATGCGGGAAATCTGTAATTAATACCCATCAAGTCGGCAAAAGACCGGATATCTATACTGCTGTAAGTAGCAGTTTCTTTACCATCTGTAAGTAATAAAGTTACATCAAAACCTTGCGATGCATCATCGGCATTCAACGCTGTAGCAGCTTTACTTTTAGTTATTATACTCTGAGGGTACAAAGATTTATGGGCTTCATGGAATGGACAAACCTCTATACTACTGATGATCCATTTCCTTCCTTCCTTAATGAAACCCGTATCCACCAGGTCTTCAAAATCTTCAGCTATCTCGGTAGCCTGGTCAAGTGTGAAAGGTGCGTTTTCCATGCGTGCAAGTTAGGTGTAAAGTCTGTTTTTGAGTAAAATATTATAGGCTTGTATTCTGGGCAGGGGTTCACAATTGTTTCCTAAAGTGGTGGAGTGATTGCATCATTTTTAGTTACTTTACCCTGTGAAATATATTATTCTTTCATTGACCATTATTGGCTCCTGTTTTTTTTCAGGTGTTTCGGCTCAGAATGAGCAATGGGATACCTATATGGTAAAAACTGGCAATGCTTCGGCATCAGTACTTGTGGATATGGGATTACTGGAAACCGCTCCCGATAAGCGATTCCCGTTTCTGGTAATTACTGGCCCTAAAACCAAAAATTGCAATACTATGGGGCTAATTGACAAGGAGGAGATCGCTGTGTTGGAAGATATGCTGGAAGCTACCGGCAATTTCCTCACCGGTGTGACCCCTAAAATACTTGCCGGTACAGTTACCCGAAACTGCCAGCGGGTAAATTATTATTATGTAAAAGATACTTCCGGTGTGCGTACTGCACTCAACAGGCTATATACCCGGAGTTTCAAAAACAATGCCTATGTGCTGGGTATTAAATCAGACCCGGACTGGGATACCTACCGGAGGTTTTTATACCCCGATGAGGAGACCCATAACTGGATGGATAATGATAAAATCATTACTAAAATGTTGCAGCAAGGTGATAGCCTGAAAACACCGAGAAATATTAGTTTTACTGTCTGTTTTCGCTATGATACCGATCGGGCAGCATTTATAAATTTTGTCACATCGCAAGGTTATAATGTTGCTCCTCAAAAAGCTATTACTGCTATACCGGATATGCCATATGTGGCGGAAGCGACCATTAACAGCCTGGTTAAAATGGAGCTTGTTAACCCAAAATCAATGGAACTAAAAATTGCCTCGCGAAAATACCATGGGTTATATAATGGATGGTATGCGAAATAGGGAAGTATAGGGACATGAAGGGAATATTGGCAGTGATTTTCCTGAAGATTATTTGTTTTCCAAAATCAACAAAAGGTATATGGCAATGAGAATATAGAAAGATGCATCACCATGGCATGATGTATCTTTCTATATTTTTAGCTAGCTTAGATCCGCTCAAAAGTTGGCCCGGCCATTAATGGTTTCCCATCATTATCCAAATTGCCAGTGGGCATATTCATTAATGCTGTCGCTTTATACTTCAGGTCATACATTAGCCCTATTCCGTCACGCAATATTTTCGGATTTCCGGTACATGCTTTTTCAATGTTCTCAAGAAGCGCCATATAGGTCTTATTGAATTCATAGGTATTATTCCATAATTCCGACCCTACTTTATAATCACTCAGTTTGGGGTTTAGCTGCATATTATGAACTGCATCCCAATCCACTGGGAATGGCTCGCCATTGGGATTCTCATGGGGTTTGTCCTGTTCGCAATAATAGCGCCCGCAATAGATTTCTTTAAAACGGTAATAATGCGCATATTCAACATCCTGATGGAAGAATATGGAATCCGGGTCAATGATTGAGCCATCTACTCCTTCACCTTGACCAACAATTTCACTAATGGCTATTAATGCATCTTCAATTTTATATACCGCTATAAGTTTTCCTCCGGCACCATAATATTCATTTTCTGTTACCTGAAGTTTATGATTGCCTGTGAAAATGGTAGTATTCCTTTTGCTCGCTTCTGCTTCCAGGTATTTCATTCCCTCCGAAATGGTATTATAAAAATCACCAATAGACTCAAAGCAAATCTTGTCACAATGGTGCTTGGGTAACGCATGTGGTTGCTCTATCTCCATGAAAGTGGAAATAGAAGATTGCGAAAATTTCTCCAGATTGATCGGGAATGGTGTACATAGTTTTGTTAGTTCAGCAGGATATGCCGGGACTGTCTCAGCGGAAGTTATATGTGGCTTTCCTCCCACTGCATTCAAAATATTAGCGGCCATAACCATGTGCAGCATTTCCTCTACTGCAATACTTCTGCAAATAATGGATGAAGCTTCATTGGTGCCTTCCTTTATCGAATAGAGCGTTGTGAGATAAGCAGGAATTGTCGTCAATTCCAGGTGTATTGCATATTGCAATAATCCATGCAAGGTCTTAATATCCATAGGGCAGGCATCGGGCCTGGGTGCTATATCCATTAAGTGTTCCGGCACTAATTTCTGCCTTTCCGGGTCATTGGCGCTTCTTGGTTTGTCACTTTTAAAGTATGTGCTCATGTTTATTGATTTTCAAGTTGTCTGAGAATTGCCTCTGCGGCTTTAAATGTTAGCGCTGTCATTGTTAGTGTCGGGTTGGACGTGCCTAAAGTTGGCATATTGCCGCAACCAACCAGGTACAGATTGTCATGGTCCCAGCATTTCTGGTCCGAATTAACCACGGAGTTTTCCGGGGCAGTGCCCATACGGTGCGTTCCCACCAGGTGGCCTGCGCCAAAAAAGGTATACTGCTGGCCCTTGTATACCACATAGTCGGCGTCCGTTGGTTTATACAAAGTTTTGTTTTCAATATTATTAGCGGCAAAAATCTGTTCAGATACCTTTTGGGCGGCTTCAAATGATTTTTTCATATAATCAGAAGCGCTGTAATGAAGTATTGGGCGGTAATTGCCAAGCCGGTCCAGGTACCTGTCATCTATTGTTACCCTGTTTCCTTCCTCTGGTATCTGCTCACATTCGAAATGCAACAGGAACTGCCTGGTAATAATATAGTTCATTTCTTCACGCAATTTCTTGCCAAACAATCCTGAGTTCATGGCGTTTGTAAGGTCTGAGCCTGGTGCCCCGGTCGGCCATGACCATCCCCAGTTATCCAATGGTGATATCCAGGCCGCATGTTCCTTCCTGAATTCACCATCCCTGAAAGTAGGGATGTTGGTAGTTGACCCCGGACCCCTATATGGATAGATTGGTTCCGGCGTCAGGCCCCATGTTAGCATCACCATGTGGTCCATGAGGTTTCGCCCCACCTGATCACTGCTGTTTGCTGCCTTGGAGGCCAGTAATAATTTTGCATTTTCAATAGCACTGCAGGCAAGTACATAAATTTTGCCTTTAGCCACATGGGTAGTGTATTCGGCAGAATGCTGATTGTCGTATTGCTTGTAAACGACTCCATTAATATTTCTTTCGTCAAAATCTTCAACAATAACAGATACAGCAACAGCCTGAGTAATAATATTCAGTTTGCTGATATCCGCTTTTTTCAGCGTTTTAAGCGCGTTATACTTTGCCTGTACAGGGCAAATGGGTACGCAGCTCGCATTTCCTTCGCATCGTTCCCCGGTATATGGATCCCACAAAGAAGCAACTGGTTGGTATTCCTCCTTAGGATCTGAATAGTCATACAATTTCAATTCCTTGGTATCAGAATCCCATCTCACTCCTTGTATCCTGTATTTTTTATTGGGTGTTGAGTTCCTTCCCTGAGGTGTGCTAATGCAGGTTATAGTGTAATCTTTGTTGTTCAGATTTACTTTAAGGCCTTCTGTCTTTTCCATCAACTTATGGTCCAGATAACTCTGAGGAATTTTTTCCATCGGGAACACATAACCCGGGCTGAAAAAATTCTCGCCCATATTGGGCATTTTCAACTCTTCAACATTCCCCGAAACGCCAATTTCATTTTCAGCCATTTCATAATATTTGTTCATTTCCTCATAAGGAAATGGCCAGTCCACTCCACGCCCATACATAGTCTGCATTTTGAAATCGTTGGGCAGCATCCTTAACGTAGTGCCCAGCCAGTGCATAGTTGTTCCACCTGGAATACGCGTGTTTTCACTTGCGAAAGGTAATGGGCCTTCCTGAACAAAGTATCCAGGGCTTGAATAAGGGGTTTTATTACTTAGGTTAAGCACATTGGGTGATTGTGCGTTTTTTAAGTCAGGGTAGGGAGAATTAGGAACTTTTGCTGCTGCATTATAAAATGTATCCAGATAACCCTGATAGGTGGTATAGGAACCATTTACATCCATATACATGCCTGCATTAAGGCCTGCTTCCAGCATTAATACTTTTTTTCCGGCTTTTGTAAGTGTGGCGGCCAGAACGGCCCCTGATATTCCTGTGCCAACAATTACAACATCATAATCGTGCCTGTCTTTTATGTTCATTTTTTTATTTTTTTATATTAATTGGTGGAATATTCCATGATCCGAATCCAGGTTGTTTTGCCCCTGAAGGGTGGGTTTCTCCCGCATTCCAGATAAGCCCTTGAACATATGCCTGCGCGCTGATGGGGCTTCCGTTAAAACCTAAGCCCCAGTTTCCGGTATACCATAAAGTGATGATTAACTGCGCTAACCCACCATAGGATGTTGGTGGGAAAATCCAGGTTTGGATTTGGGTATCTATCCAATTTTCATCATTATTATCCCCCAAATATATTTCTTTTGCCTTTTCAAAGAAATATTCCAAATCGAGTTTGGTTGGGCTGGATTCACCGCATTTGCCCATTACATAATTATAATAAGTTTCCATCATGCCGGTACCCCATAGCTCCATTTCTGAAAACCCGGTAAGGGAAGCCGATATTTTTGAAAATAGTGGTAAATTATCTTTTTCTTCCATGCTAGATCTTTTAGTTTTTATTAAAAATATAAATTTTCGTACTTTTTTATTCCAAAAAAGGTCAAATCACTGAACAGCTTGCCAGATACCCTACCTCATAATTTTAGCCACAATTTTTAATAGCAAATTCAATCAGCCAACCATAAATAAAATAGTTAGGTTTAATGTAATGAATCGAAATTCACTTAAGAATTTTGGCAAGTGATTATTTTTGGGAAAAATTATTGGATTTGGACCACTGCCTTTGTAAGGGCATTATGAAGAAATGAATATTGTGCTCATTATTTGTTTTGTTTAAGCCAGGAAAAAATGCTGATTCAATAATTGCTACTGTTTCTGCTTACAATCTTTATAACAGGTAAAAGCCCTTGATTAGCTGCAGAAATCAGAACCCTAAAACTATTAGTTATTGATCACAATAGTAAAGAAACTTTTATTAAATATCAAGTGTTTGAAATAATTTTTTCTGGTTTTGCTGATATCACTAATAAAACAAAAAGGGAGTGGAAAACCACCCCCTTCTAACTTTTAACCTAACTCAACCGCTCACTCATCCACTATCCTAAGTATACTTTCAGCGCATTGCTGTAACGTGCTTTCTGCAGGCGCTTGATGGCGCGCTCTTTAATCTGGCGGATACGCTCCTTGGTCAGGTCGTATTTGTCGCCTATTTCTTCTATGCTTGGGCCATTATCGCCTTCCAGTCCGAAGTAGGCTGCCAGTATTTCAGCTTCGCGGATGCTGAGCGATTTCAGGATTCGGCGTATTTCATTACGCAGACTGTCCTTCATTACATCATCATCAGTATCGCTGCTGCCGGGTAGCAGGTCGCCCATTGCCACATCTTCTGCTTCATGAACAGGTGCATCGAGCGAAGTATGGCGGGTGTTGCTGGTGAATATATTGGTAACTTCTGTTTCGCTCATGTCCAGAATGTCAGCAAGCTCTTCAGTCGAAGGTTCGCGCTCATTCTCCTGTTCGAAAGCTATAAAAGCCTTGTTTGCTTTATTATAAGTTCCAATCTTATTTTGTGGTAAGCGCACCAGCCTTCCCTGCTCGGCAAGTGCCTGTAGTATCGACTGACGGATCCACCAAACAGCATAAGAAATGAATTTAAAACCCTTGGTTTCATCAAAGCGCTGCGCAGCCTTGATAAGCCCGAGATTGCCCTCGTTGATAAGGTCACTCAGGGAAAGTCCCTGGTGCTGGTACTGTTTAGCTACCGATACTACGAAACGAAGGTTGGATTTAACCAGTTTTTCCAGTGCGCGCTGGTCGCCCATGTGTATCTTCTGGGCTAGCGTGGTTTCTTCCTCAGGCGATATCATAGATATCTTACTGATCTCCTGGAGGTATTTTTCTACCGCTTGCGAGTCCCTGTTCGTAATCTGGGTAGCAATTTTTAATTGCCTCATATATTATTGTTGTTTCTTTAATTGTTAATAAATAGGGTTATTCGTTCCAAATTCAGTTACCTTGCATCTGGTAAGACAGCAATTGCCGGAAAAAGGTTTAGTGTTTTCTGCAAAAACCGCTTACTGAAATAACGCTCAAAATACGTTCCATAATTTGCTAATTTCTTTAACAAACAGCGGCTCACATGTTATATATTGTTAAGAATCGCTGTAGTAAAGGTTTTCAGGGACTATGAGTTTTATTTATATCCCTATAATTAACGAACTAAAAACAGTGGAACGATAAATTGGAGTGCAAAATTATACCAATATGCCAAAAATGCTACCTTTGCGCCACAATTTCATTCCAAATTTAACAAAACATGGAACAGGATCAGTATCAACACCCCGATTATTACCTGGTTGATGAACTTTTGACAGACGAACAGAAGCTAATCAGGGACACAGTAAGAGCTTACGTTAAGAAGGAAATCTCCCCAATAATAGAAGATTTTGCACAAAAAGCTGAGTTTCCTAAGCAGATTATCAAGGGTTTAGGTGAATTAGGTTGCTTTGGCCCGTTCATTCCTCAGGAATACGGGGGGCCAGGGCTCGATTATCTCACTTATGGAATAATGATGCAGGAATTGGAAAGAGGCGATTCCGGCGTACGGTCTACAGCATCTGTTCAAGGATCTCTTGTCATGTTCCCGATCTATAAATTCGGCAGCGAAGAACAAAAACATAAATACCTGCCAAAACTGGCGACAGGCGAACTGATGGGTTGTTTCGGTCTTACAGAGCCAGACCATGGTTCTAATCCTGCTGGGATGCGCAGTCATTATCAGGACGATGGCGACCATGTAATCCTGAACGGATCTAAAATGTGGATATCCAATGCGCCTTTTGCCGATATCGCTGTGGTCTGGGCCAAAGACGAGGCCGGCGAAATACATGGCATGATACTTGAGCGCGGCATGGAAGGTTTTACAACCCCCGAAACCCATGGCAAATGGAGCCTCCGTGCTTCAGCCACCGGCGAACTGGTATTTGATAATGTGAGGGTGCCTAAAGCAAACATATTCCCTAAGGTGAAGGGGTTGAAAGGGCCGCTGTCCTGCCTTTCCAGCGCACGATTTGGTATAGCATGGGGGGCATTGGGTTGTGCCATGGATTGCTACGATACTGCATTGCGTTACTCTAAACAAAGGATTCAGTTTGGCAGGCCGATAGCCGGTTTCCAGCTCACACAGAAGAAGCTTGCGGAGATGATCACCGAGATCACCAAGGGCCAGTTGCTTAACTGGAGGGTAGGGATATTGCGCAATGAAGACCGTGCCACGCCTGCACAGATATCTATGGCCAAAAGGAACAGTTGCGATACTGCCCTGAAAATAGCCCGCGAAGCACGGCAGATACTTGGTGGTATGGGCATCACCGGCGAATACAGTATTATGCGCCACATGATGAACCTGGAATCGGTAGTAACCTATGAAGGCACCCACGATATCCATCTGCTGATAACCGGTATGGATGTTACAGGGATTAATGCGTTTAATTAAACCCCTTTCCTTAAATGGCAAGGGCAATTACCTAAATAACATATAGCTCTGACCCGTATCGCCTTAACTTTAGCGGTGGCGCACAGAGCGTAATATAACAGCCGGGGGTGAAGCCCCCGGTTGCAAAACCTTAGTCACAAAGCCAGGCAGGGCGAAATATGCTTTGTAAAATACTTAAGTAATTAATATTTACTTTCAAGGGTGCTAATAGTATTTTGAAATTTTCCTGATTTTCAGTGGCATATTCTATGGTATTAATTGAATAAAAACTTTACATCGAAGTAGTATTTATTGCTCGTTTCGCTAATGTATATGGTTGTTTGTTTTTGCGCAAATAGTTTGAACATAAGGGTCTCCCGTTCAAATGGAAGAACAGGGCTTAAAAACTTTACCGGTTTGCCTGAAACTGTTGTATTGTAGATTAATACTGTCTGGTTTACTGTTACTTTTTCTGTCGTTTCGCCAGTAAAAGGTGTATACCCTGAACCTATAGAGTCAAACATCAGTGCATAATCTACAATATCATCAGTAGTACTGCTTTGTCTGATGATTTCCTCTTGGTAATTATTCTCTTTGATTTCACATGCTTCAAGGTCAACAACGATTTTGTGGCTGCTAGTCATTAATTCCTCCAGTTCAGTATTGGCTAAGGCAGTACTTTTTTCTTCTTTGATTCCTCTGGTTTTTTGAAGCAATGCGCTGCCTGCAAGTATTGTAAGGAAGCCCAAACCCCATGTAAGGAAAGGGTAGGGCACTGAACTAATGAATAGCTTAGCGTATATAATCAGGATGAAGCCAACTGATATTATTACTATGGCCAGAACCCGTTTCTGGAGGTTGTTCATCATTTAAGAAATGGTTCTTTCAAATATAGGGTATTTTCTCCGCCGTTGTTTGTTAGAAATACCAACAACGTCACCAAGTGAGGGCAATGTTCAGTGCTTGTTGAGTAAGCTTAATTGCATACACCCGAATTCCAGTAATCTTATATTCAATACTTTGCAATAATAGGTTGCACTCTTTGTTACTGAATTGCTCAACTCTTTGAATCAGGAACTACGGACTTTTATACTTTATTAAATAGATCATTGCCGTAGAAAATTGGTATCCTATGTCCCAGGAATATTTATTGCCATTGATATTAATGGAGCTGATATTATTGAAACATTGAGGTGTACTCTGAGGTATCGACATGATGTCGGGCGAATTAGGGAATGCATGATGTGTGATGCCGCTTTGGCCTAAGTTATCCGCTTACAGTTGGAAATATGTGGATATACGATAATGGAGACACCATAAGGGCGATATCCGACACTGCTGTTAACGGCATTGCTGCAACCAAACTTGTAAAAACTAATGGGGCATACAAAGCAATCTTTTTCTGTCCAGTCGAGCCGACGGCTTCTATGTAGTTGCATCAAACTGGAAATACGCATTTCGAGAGTTAACAGGCCTTTACTGATCCGTCCTAGCCGAAATTTTCTCTAAAAAATCAAGAAAAGCTGTTAGCCTATTTTAGGACTGTTCAGAGGAAGTTTTGTGAAGAAACCTGAAGTTTTCAAAAGGAGGTATGTTGTAATGATTGGTTTTATAAAAAAATTTTTAATTTTAAACCATACTTATGAATTACAATTCTCCGCTCGACAGTTTTTTCTCTAATCCCTGGCTCGGTTATGGGATCATCGTTATTTACTTTTTCATCGTAATATGGTTTAATAAAAAGCTATTCCCTGATAGGATACCATGGCTGGTAAAGTCATTCTTTACAATTGGTGTGCCGTTTATCTGGATAGTTACGCTTAAAATGCTCAACCCTGCCTTGCTGGGTTATGGGAAATCGGAGGGGGTAAACAGGCTTGCAGTTTATGATGGTAAGCTATTTGTCATTGATTACCTGGTAGCTGCCGGTGGTGGCCGTTTGTCGAAAGGAAGCCCTTGCTACCGGCTTCATGTTATAGAACCCGCTACCGGGAATAAAATAAGACGCTCCAGCCTGTATAATGCCTATAGGCCTGGCTCAGTGCGGTTCACCGGCGATACCATGATTTTGACCCAACCCAGCGATGTTAAGTTTTATTCGGTAGCTACCGGTAAAAAAATAAATACCTGGTCATCAAAAACTTTGCCTGCCTTGTTTCCTCAACTATCATCGGGCGTAGGAAATCTGGAACCCAATAGTTATAAAGAGAAACTGGTAATCAACTCGCTGGATGGCAATAAATGGGTATTGGATATTATGAGCAACATGATAGCCCCATACGACAGCCATGATCAGAACAAGTATGAACCAACAGGTAAATTATATCTTGATGAGAACAATGGCATCAGGCGCGATGATCAACGTTTTGGCACTACTGTTGTTACTTATGGTAGTGTCAAAGGATCTGATAATAAAATGATGCTTATGGGGCCCGATACTGTGCTGAACAGGCACATTAGTTTTCTGCATGGTTCAATCATTGCAGTATCCGAAAAACAGGATTGTTTTGTGATAAGGGATTACGATAAGACCACAGAAACCGGTGTAGGCTTTGTGTGCATGTCGCTCGATGGGCACAGGAAACTCTGGGAGGTCCGTGAAAAGGAATTAAGACCGGGTAAGGAGTATGAGAAACGGGCCAATACCTGCTATTGTATCGATGAGTTGAACCACATTTTCTTTGCCAACATAAAGAATGAGGTATATGCAATAAATATGAGTGATGGTAAGTTGCTGTGGCGGCAAGTACCCTGATCTTTTTCTTAAGTATCATCCCGAAAATGAGAAACCCGGAAGCGCACACTTCCGGGTTTCAATATACTAACCGGCGAAACGGTTACTCTTTCTGTTTGGCTTTCTTACCACCAAAACGATAGCCCAGCGATAACTGGAAAGAAGGACTACGGAATAACTGGCTTGATACTTCTTTCGAGCCCGTAGTGCCGGCATTATCCCACAGTGTCTGCACATCTCTGATATCCAGAGACATTACCGGTGATAACTGCACTGATGCTCCGAATAAGTAACCTAATCCGAACCTTCCGTTAAAATCGCTTTCCTTAATATTTGGTTGAGTATCGTTACCCACAGCAGCTACCTGAGTGCTGGCGCCAGGTGTAGCTATACCCTGGCTTTCGTTTACTGCCATTGTATAGATCATATTAGCGCCTATAAAGAAATTGAAGTTCTTCTTGGTATAGCGCACAATAAGCGGCAGTTCGAAACTATGCAGTGTAGAGAAGCTGAACGGATTCTGTATCTGCTGCCTGCTCCACATATTAGGGCCTATTTGTGTATAAGTATAATAATCGTCATTCATTATGTACCCGCTGTTCACTCTCTGGAAATATTGTAGCTCAGCAAGGATATTTACACTTTCGCTGAAAATAAAATTGCCAGTTACTCCCATCTGGAAGCCCTTGAAGTTGTTAGGGCCAAAGAACGTACCATTGATACCTCCTTTGAGACCTGCCGAAAACCTGGTTCCACTGATAGAATACTTGATATCATTAATTGCACTCTCTAAGCTTTGAGCTAATCCAGTGCCGCCTTTCGATTTGCTTTTTTCGTTTTTGGCAAGTTTCTCAGCAACTTTTTCGGCAGCTACATCATCAGTCCATTCAGTTGATGCGCCGGGGATAATCAGTTTATTACCATCATTGGCATTATTACTGTTTCTCTCCATGTACTGCCTCACAGTAGGAGGACCATAAACCCGTGTATTATCGTTTACAGCAAATTCCTGGTTAATAGTTTCATTGGAAATGGTATCCATATGAGTTACATAAGTATTTGGTCCGGTCTGGGTGAGACGTGGTCTGATAGTGATTTTCTGTATCAGTTTTTTTACCATCCTGGTACTTATTGAATCATTATTTTTCAGATCGGTATTATCTGCAACATTTTCACCTGGTACTTTAGCTACACCATGGCCAGAACTTGCCACAGGCAGTTTCTTAGCATCAAGATTATTGTCCTTTTTATCAGGAGTAGATTTGGTGCCTTTACCATGTGCAGAAGAACCACTGGTAGCCAACTTCTTATCAGCATCATTGGTCTTGTTTACACTATTGGCAATTGGATTATTTACAGGCAGTTTTTTCCTGGTATCAGCGCCACTTGGGTGTGAAGAACCGATTGGCATCTTACTGATCGCTACTTCATCATTAGTTCCTGAAGTGGAGTTTTCATTTTCTGAAACTACTTTATCAGATCCCTTAGCAGGATGCTTTACTTCCTTAACGGCTAAAGAATTTTGGTTGTGCTTGGCAGTGCCATTAGCTAAGCCATTTTGTTTTTTAGCGCCAGCGGTAGAAGCAGTGCTGTTGCCTGATTTGCTGATGTCTGACTTTGCAGCAGGAGTAGATTTATGTTCCTGTGTTTTGTTTATTAAACTGTTATTAATTGGTTGATCTGTATTTGTTGATGCGGTTAATTGTTCGGTTTTTGTTGTATTGTTATTTACTTCGTTGTCCGATGTGGAATTTGCATCATTGTTATTCTGGTTTTTTTGATTTGTGTTATTACTTGAAGTAGGATGATTTGCTATTTCGGTATTTGTAGAAGGGCTGGTCTTGGCTTTTTTAGCAACTTTTGATGGTAATGTTGCATCATTAGTTGTTGCAGCCAAAACAGGATTACTATTTATATGGCTGTTGGTTCCGCTATTGTTTTCTTTATTCTTATTAGTGTTTGTATTGGTAGCTATATTGTTGACTGATGTGTTTGAATGTGTATTCTTTATATTGTTGTTGGCTGGTTTATTTTCATTTTTACCAGCTATAACGGTGTTTTGTTTGTGGTCAGGATTGTTTAAATTATTACCTGGCAGGTTATTATTGTCCTTATTGGTAATTGTATGATCAGATGAAGAATTGCCGGTTGGTGTATTCATTGCAATTTCAGTTCCATTTCCGGAACCTATACTGCGATAGTGCGAGGATAGTTTGTAACCACCCAGGCTGAGTGAAGCCAACAGCGCAAGAATTGCGATGCCACCAAACATACGGCGCCAGATAAAACCGACTGGTTTACGGTCTTCTTTTTCATCAAGCAGCTCACGCATACGAAGCCAGGCGCCTGATGGCTCCCGTTCCTCCGCTCCGCCTAATCGCTGCCTTACCAGGTCATCGATACTTACTAGGTTATTATCCATTTGGATAAATTTATAATTTTAAAAATTCTTTTACTACCTTTTATACTTTCAAATGCAGTTCTAATTTCTCTATTTTATCCTTCAGCAATCTTCTTCCTTCCGATAAATGCCATTTTGATGTTCCCTCACTTATGCCAAGCAAATTGCCTATTTCCCTGTGTGTAAATCCTTCCATCACATACATATTAAACACATTCCTGGTTGCATCTGGCAGTGCATGAACAAGTTTCAGCAACTGGTCGTAATACAATTTATCGGCATGATCTTTATGTACATATTCATCTTTTTCTACCAGTACAACCTTATTCGAGTATCTTGAATTCTGCTTTACATAATCTGCAACTGCATGAAATATGATTTTTCTGAGCCAACCTTCGAAAGAACCTTGAAAATTATACTGTCCTATTTTCTGAAACGCCCTTAAATACCCATTATTCATTACCTCTTCTGCCTGTGTCTCTTGATCAATATACCGCCTGACTACCGCCATCATCCTGGGATAAAACAGGTGATATAGCTTCTCCTGCGCACCACGTTCGTTGTGGATACATCCTTGAATGAGTTGTTCCAACTCACTCGCATGGCCGGTGGTATTATATGCCAAAGCTATAGACAAGTATATTTGTTATTAATACTAAACAGTAATAAAGACTGCTTTATTGCTTAAATGGTTGGGTTGTGGTAAAAAACATTGATAAAATTAACGAATTTTGGTAAAAATATGGTTTTTAACCCCATTAAAGTCAGCTTCCAGCCTTTTCTGATGCTTACATGCAATAGTGTATTATGTGTATTGGCAGGCCTTTTTATTCTATGCCAGACCGGTTTTGCCCAGCAAACTACAGGTTGGTATAATACGGATAGCCTGCTTCAGCGGATTTCTACAAATAAAAAGTATGGGCAGATACTAAAGAATGCAATAAGTATATATAATCAGGCTCATATTGATAGCGCAAATATTTCATTAGCAGCTTTTGAAGTTGCCTGCCTGGAGAAAAAACTGATAGATGACAATCAGGTTAGGTTGAAAAGGGTGAAGCAATACAAAAAGAAGCAGATTATAAGTGTGGTGGACTATACAAAGCCAGGTAACAGGCAAAGAATGATAACCGTGGACCTGAAACGGAGAAAAATATTATATGAAAGTCTGGTAACCCAGGGAGCTGGTACAGGAAGTAAAAAGAATGATAAATACTATTTGCCGGTATATTTCAGCAATTCCCTGGGTAGTGACTGCAGCAGCCTGGGGATGACACTGGCAACAAAGGGAACGCACCCTGATAATCCCTGCCACCTTTGCAGGTTCAGCTTGGCCCGCAAACACGATTGTGTAGTGATAATGGAGGGAGTGGAGAGGGGAATCAATGATCATTTATTGGAGCGGGATGTGGTGGTACATACCACAGGTTCTCAGAATTTCGGGACGGATTCGCTGAGACGGCTACTGACAATAAAAGATACATTGTATTGTATAATGCCAGATAGCTGCAAGTGCCAGACCAGCAAAACTGATGGCAATATAAAAAGAACGGATGCTTATGCTACCCAATGCGGCATAGCTGATAATAATGGATATATGGGGCAGAGTAATGGCTGTCTGGTTCTGCCCGAAGAAACCCACATTGGGATAATGAATGCCCTGAAAGGCGGTTCGTTGATATTTATTTATTCGAATGTGATAACAGATGAAACCAATTATTTCAGGGATTCGCCTTTAATTAAGAAACTGGTAAGGCTAGCAGCAGCCGGGAAGTCACAGCACAGAAAATAACAGGAGAAATTATTGCATTATAAATAATTATAGAAAATATAGGGTTAGAATCAATAATGCCAGAAACGAACAACTTACCGTTTGAGGGCAATTAATCTTCCCAAAAATAAATAACAATGTTGGTATCAATCGGATAATCCGTTCCTATTCGTTACGCATTTCAGTCAGTTCTTTACGAATCACAATTGCTTGTTCTGTTGTCAGGATACCTGCCAGACGTTAAGACAATTTTTTGCGCCTGCCTTTTACAACAGTTCTTTTTATTACCTGAATTAAATTACAAGCTTCAAGATCCTCCAAAAGTTTCAATGCGTTAGCATTATTGGTTTTAATTGTAAGTGTCTCCATAGAGTACCGTAATTCAAAAGATAAACTTATGGAATGTTTGTGTTATGGCAATCTGAAACAAGCATTTCTCGAAAAATTCACCATTCCACCTCAATCCTTTTCTCCGTACCTTTGCACACTTTTAATAATCTGATAAGTCTTTAGACCTCGTACTATCGACTTTCTACTCCATAAATAATGAACGAAAAAGAAATAGCGCAACGCCGGACATTTGCCATTATATCGCACCCGGATGCGGGTAAGACTACACTTACTGAGAAGCTGCTGCTTTTTGGCGGCGCTATTCAGGTGGCTGGCGCAGTGAAGAGCAATAAGATAAAGAAACACGCCACCAGCGACTTTATGGAAATAGAGCGCCAAAGGGGTATCAGTGTGGCTACCTCTGTAATGAGTTTTGAGTATAACAAATCACTCATCAACCTGCTGGATACCCCGGGGCATAAAGACTTTGCAGAGGATACTTACCGCACGCTTACTGCGGTAGATAGTGTAATACTGGTAATAGACAGCGTGAACGGGGTAGAGGAACAAACCCGCAAGCTGGTGGAAGTGTGCCGGATGCGTGATACGCCTGTGATTGTGTTTGTGAACAAGCTGGACCGTGATGGTAAATTCCCCTTCGACCTGCTTGATGAAATTGAGAAGGAACTGAAATTGTCTCTTCACCCTCTTTCCTGGCCTATCAATATGGGTAAGGAATTCAAGGGGGTTTATAACCTTTACGACAGCAGCCTGAACCTGTTTACTGCCAGTCAGAAATCGACTGAAGAAAACAGTATACCTATTGATGACCTGAGCAACCCGCTGCTGGATGACAAGATAGGGGAGCGTGATGCCAACCAACTGAGAGAAGATGTGGAACTGCTGCAGGGTGTATATGGCGAACTGGATACAGACAGCTACCTGAAAGGAAAAATAGCTCCGGTATTTTTTGGAAGTGCGGTAAATAATTTCGGGGTAAAAGAGTTGCTGGATACATTTATAAGAATAGCGCCTCAACCGCAGGGTAGGGATACCGATAAGCGTTTTGTGGCGCCCGGAGAGGAAAAATTTACCGGATTTGTTTTTAAGATACATGCCAACCTTGATCCTCGTCACAGAGACAGGATTGCGTTTCTGAGGGTGTGTTCAGGGCGTTTTGCACGCAATACTTATTACAAGCATACCCGGCTTGAGAAAGATGTACGGTTCAGTAACCCTTACTCTTTTATGGCGCGGGAGAAGGATGTTATAGAAGAGGCTTTTCCGGGTGATGTGGTTGGTTTGTTTGATACAGGTACTTTTAAGATAGGAGATACACTTACTGAGGGGGAAGTACTGCAATTTACAGGCATACCTACCTTCTCTCCGGAATTGTTTAAAGAACTGGTGAATAAAGACCCGATGAAGACAAAGCAACTGGAGAAAGGGATAAGACAGTTGACGGATGAAGGTGTCGCGCAGTTGTTCACCCAGCATGGCGGACACAGAAAGATAATAGGTTGTGTGGGTGATCTGCAGTTTGAGGTGATACAGTATCGGTTGCTGCAGGAGTATGGCGCAGCATGTAGTTTTGTGCCGCTGGCTTTTTATAAAGCATGCTGGATAACCGGTGATAAAAAGGCAGTGGAAGATTTTGCCCGCTTCAAAACGAACAACATTATGGAAGATAAAGATGGCAACCTGGTTTACCTGGCCCAGAGTGAATGGTTTCTGAATACAGAGCGGCAGAATAACCCGAAAGTGGAATTTCATTTCACATCAGAGTTTAAGACTGCGAGATAGGGTAGAAGGATAAGTGATAATTCAGGAATGAGCGAGGATAGACAGGTTTGAGAACCAGATAATTTGGATTAAACCATTATGTAAGGTTAAAGGTTTTGGAAAAGTAAATTTTGTAATTTTGAGTAAATTAAATTTGCTTTATGCAATTTGCCGATCTGGATTTGAACAAGGTGTATTCTTATGCTGATTACTTTAAGTGGCAGTTTGAGGAACGTGTGGAATTAATAAAGGGCAAAATATTCAGAATGAGCCCTTCTCCAAATCCGATTCATCAGACTATTTCAGGGTATCTGCATATTGAACTGGGCTATTTTCTAAAAAGGAAACCATGCAGGGTTTATTCTGCCCCTTTTGATGTTCGCCTTCCTCAAAAAACAAATAATGACGAAGATATTTTTACCGTTCTGCAACCTGATCTTTGTGTGATCTGCGATAAATCGAAGATAGACAAGAGGGGGTGCATCGGCGCGCCTGATATTGTAGTTGAAATTCTGTCTCCAAGCAACAATACCAAGGATATAATCTATAAGTTTGAAGCTTATGAACAGGCCGGAGTAAAGGAATATTGGGTAGTATCGCAGGACCAGACTTTTGTTATTAATACACTCATTAACGGAAAATACGTGCCATCCCGACAGATGACTATCGGAGATACTGTTACCTCGCCAATATTGCCTGGATTTTCTCTTGATCTTAAAGATCTTTTTGAAAGTACAATAGCCGAAGAAGGGCGGAGCAGGGTTTAGTTTTTCACAATTCTAAAATTCAATGGATTTAAAAATAAAATTTTCGATGATTAAGATTCTGAATATTGTATTTGTTGCTTTCATTTCATTTGTATTATTTAGTATTTCTTCCTGCTCCAATAATTCAAATACAGGAAAGAATACAACTTCTAAGGATACAGTAGCTAATGGCTGGCATAACCCCCGGAAAGGGAAAATATGGGAGAAAGAAAATGTTGTGAAGATACCGCTGACAGCTGCGGAGAATGGATTGATCGGGAATGTAAAGTCAGTTACTTACAGAGATTATGAATTTTCCGGAATAGTTGGGGATACAACAAAATCTTTGCTGGACAGTGGGTACAACGTATATGATAAGGCGGGTCATCTGGTTGATCAGAATGAATTCTCTGATGATAAATCACCTAAATGGCATTGCATTTATAAGTATGATGCGCAAAACAGACCCAATGAATGGGATCTGAATATTTTTGATGATGAAATGGTAACCCTGACCACATTTAAGTATGATGCCGGTGGTAATAAAATTGAGGAAGTAACAACAGATACCAATAAAAAACTTTTAGGTAGAATAGCCTATAAGTATGATGATAAGGGAAACTTACTGGAATCACAGATTTACGATAAAGACAGCCAGCTGAAACAGGTAATCAGTTATCAATATGACAAAAGAAACTTTCAACAGGTTTATTTTGAAAAAGGGCCGGATGGCGAAGTGTTCTCGAAACTGACCTGCGCCTACGATGATAACGGCAATAAAACAGGTGGGGCAGATTACAGTTCGGATACGGATATGGAGAGTAAGTGGGTACAGAAAAATGATTCATTGGGCAGAAGAATATCCACTGAATATTACTTGCCCGATGGTACGCTGATGGAAAAGCGTACAATAAAATATGAAAACAGTTTCCCTATAGAATACAATACCTATAAAAGGGATGGTACCCTTGATGAAATGAAAAGCTACTCCTACAAAAACGAATACGATAAAACAGGTAATATCATAAAGCAAACCGAAATAAGGTGGAAGGGCGGGAAACGGATGCCAGTTACCTATACAGAGTATGTGATTACTTATTATTAATTTCCTTGTCAATAAAAGGGACAAGGAAATTAGTTTTGGGTTATTGTTTTGGTAAAGTTAGTGAAACTAGATTTTCCAAAAATAATATCTCGTCTTTGCAGGGCTTCCTGACTAATGTTTTGTTACCATGGGCTTCGGTCCTGGCTATTAAATTTCGATCTTTCAGAGCTGTTTTTTTTCGAGTTACTTAATTTAGAATCTGCCAATAACATTTCTATATACCAATTCATAAAGTCACTTTTCTTTACTTAACATCTTAAAATACTTTTCACCGTCCGCAATCTTATTGTCCAGAATATCTTTCCCCATTTCGATTTCGGCCCATTGATTGATTACCACTTTTATTATCTTGTTGTCCTTAATGTAATAACGCCCTTCAAAAGCAGTCATCGTTTTTGCATAATCCAGATCGTCATTGTCCTTTTGCACAAAATTGCAAACCTTGCAGTAAATAAAAATCAACTTGCCACCTTTGAAATAAAACTCCCTTGAAGTGTTGCCATATGAAAGGCCAATCCACTCAACAATTTTTACGATCATGTCCTTTTTATACCAGCAAGTGAGTGTGCCTCCTCCATCGGTAACATTCTCCATGAATTCCTCATTCTCCAAAACAAGTTTCTTCAGGCCATGATCTTCATTTATTGTATTAAACTCTGCCCTTATTTCTGCCACTCCCGGCACCTCCAAATCCTGGGCGACAGATGTAATTCCTAGAAAGATAGCCACACAAATGAGCAGTATTATCTTAGTCTGTTTCCTATTCGAAAGACCTGGGACCTTAATAACCTGGCTATTCATTTTTCTTAGTGTTTTCAATCGTTCCTATAAAAGCTGCAACTACTTTATGGATATTGTCCAAGGTAGTAGGATCTATTACTTCTCCTGCCGTGTTCATCTTTGTCCGTATAAAAGAGATCAGCAAGGTAGTATCAGGAGTAAGGTTGGCTGATAAGGCTGTAAAAATCAGTAACAGTGCTGCATGAGCGTTCTGGCCTCCAGTTGCGGCGGTTACTAAAGCCAGCGGTTTGTTTACAAACTCACCAGAAGATACCGTCCAGTCGAGTGCATTTTTGAGTGATCCTGGTACGCCAAAGGCATACTCGGGAGAGCATATCAGAACACCATCGGCCTGTCTGATCTTGTTTCTCAGATCAATAACTTCGGGTGAGGGATCGCTTATGTCATTGAAATGAGGTAATCTGCCAAGCCCGTCATAAATGGTTACATTAACTCCTGGAGGGAAATAAGTTACAGCAGCATTGATCACTGCGTTATTTGATGAGTTTGAACGGAGGCTACCTGAGATAGCCAGGATATTCATTTGGTAACCACCTTGCATTGCTCTGGGGAGTTGAGTAATTAAGTTATATGGATGCAAAATGATAAAGTTATCCCTTTTCTCAATTCTTCCGTAATTTTACAAAAATGGAAGAACAGGCAGAAAATACGTTACGATTATCTGAATTACCAACTGGCAAAAAAGCCATTATCAAGAGCCATGATGAGAGCGATTTTCAGCTTACACTGATGGAAATGGGTTGTATACCCGGGGAACCGATCTGGATTGAAATGATAGCCCCTATGGGCGACCCGCTGGCGATACAGGTGGCAGGTTATTACCTGAGTATCAGAAAAAAAGATGCCGAAAAAATCTGGGTAGTGATGGAGTAAAATGTTCACCTGATGGAAATTTTTATAGAAACTGAAAGACTCATTATCCGGCCATTATCTATGGCAGATGAGCAGGGTATGTTTGAAATGGATAGTGACCCTGAAGTACATAAATTCCTGGGCAAAAAGCCCTATACATCTATAGAGCAGAGCAGGGAAAACATTGCATATGTATTGAGCCAGTACAGGGATTATAGTATCGGCCGCTGGGCTGTGTTAGAAAAGGGAACCAATGATTTTGTCGGTTGGACCGGCTATAAGTTTATGGAAGGGCCGGTGAATGCGCATACTAATTATTATGATTTTGGCTACCGGCTGATGCGGAAATTCTGGGGTAAGGGATATGCTACAGAATCAGGAAGAGCTTCGTTGCAATATGGAATAGAAAAGCTGGGGTATAAAGATATTTATGGAATGACTGATATAAATAACGGCGCATCCAGGCATATCCTGGAAAAACTCGGCTTCCGGTTTATTGAGAACTTCGCCTATGATGCGAGGCCGGACTGGAGAGCAACCGGAGAACTGACAACGTGGTACAAATGGATGCCATAAAATAAATGTTCCTGCCCTAATCATTCGGATTAGCTAGATCACATAAGGTAATGAACATATTCGTTTGGTAGATTTCCACGGCCGGTATCGGGTATTTTAATTAAATTTGAACTTTATATTATCAGGTCATTGCAATAGCGCCCTTTTGCAAAACAGGTGTGGTATGCAGGCCAATGTGAATACCGGATATCTATGAAGCAATTTGTTACGCCTGTAATATTGGTATTATTTTTCCTTTCAGTTTTGGCAAGTGGTGGTTTATATGGCCAGCAACAGACCATTCATGCCAGGAATGCAATGAATGCCACTCCCCGCAACTATACTTCGTTCAGTCTTCCTGCTCAAAATATCACCCCAGAGGCTAAACAAAATAACCCTGGCTTTGAACAGCACCCTGAGCTGGGTATGCTGTTTGCCGAAACGCCCTGCGATAACTGCTATGAACTGATAGGAAAGCGTACTGATATTTCGAAAACGTTCATTAAAGAAGGAACCAACGGAAAAGATATAATGCAGCAGACGGGTTCTAATCCCATGCATTATAAAGATGCCCAAGGCAATTGGAGAACAATTAAAACCCACCTGGAGCCAGGCAATTCAAAAGGTATTTTTACTGCTACTGAACAGGAAACAGCTGTAGTAATAAGTCCGAAGGAAGGACATGCTATATTGGGTAATAATGATCAGTTAATTCGGTTTAATAATAACCTGGAACTTGTTTATGAAAAACCAGATGGTACACAGCAAGTAACAGGCGCTGCCGATTATAGCCATTATACTGCTGGTGATGATGGGGTATATATCACCAATGCATGGCCCGGCATTGATATTGAGATGTATGTGGCCAGGGGGGCAATAAAAACAAATTATATCATCAATAATGCATTGCCTGCCTATGCCGATGGCAAACTACTGGTACGCGACCATATAGAATGGCAAAAGGGCTGGTCTTTTTATGTTCCGGGAGAGAATCAAAAAAGGCAAACCGGTATACTGGAAATAAAAAACAGTGAGGGTAAAACCGCCTATAAAATTTCAGCGGCAACTGCCTATGAGAAAAAAGAATCAAAGAGTACTTTACAATTACTGGAATATGCCATTAACGGCAATGTGCTGGATATTGAATTGCCGGGAAATTTCCTGAATCGTCCTGCTTCATCTTATCCGGTAATTATTGATCCATTGATGTCAACCGCTACCAGCTCACCTGTACCTGGCGGTTCTGCTTATAGCTCAGGCTGGACTGCCGCTTGCCCGTATTTCAATGCTGCGGTTGTTCCGGCAGGTATTTCAGTTACAGATGTGCAGTTTACTTTCAGTTATACTACCGGGGGAGGGGCGCACATAAATAATGGCGCGTTTGATTTTATGCTGGGTACCTGCCGCAGCCCCACACCTACATCTCAATTCTGGACATGTACTGATACCAGTACCGGAACCTGTAACATGATCAATACGACCATTTTTCCGGAAATACATTCGTGCATACCAGCAGCAAGCTGTACTTCTTATGGTCTCAACCTTACGATGTACTTCTCACAAAACTATGCGCCTACCAGTCCATCTTGCAGCAATGCTTATATCTCTGCCCTCGGCGATTTAACTGTAACTGTATTTGGCCATACTGCTGAGGCAGGAACAATGGCCACAAGCCCGGCAAGCATTTGCGCAGGGCAGACAGCCACCATGACAGCCTCTTCTCTTTATGGGGTAGGGCCATTTAACTATTCCTGGGCGCCGGGTGGCGCTACAGGAGCAACGGTAACGGTAAACCCTGCCGTCAGTACCACCTATACTTTAACGGCTACCGATGCCTGTGGAAATTCTTACAATGCTACCAATACTGTTATTGTTAATTCTGCCGGAAGTGTAAGCGGGCTATCCGTTTATTGTATCGGAGGGTCCGCAACCCTGACTGATCCTATCGGGCCAGGCACATGGTCAAGCAGCGCCGTTTCAAAAGCAACAGTTGGTAGCACTTCCGGATTGGTTACAGGCGTTTCTGCCGGACCGGTAACTATCACTTATACCTCACCAGCGGGCTGTACTGCAACCTATCCTATTTTGGTAAAGCCTGTTGTATCGCCAATTTTAGGTGCGGCAACAGTTTGCCTGGGAAGCACCACTACACTGAATGATACTACCTCCGGAGGAACCTGGAGCACCAGTTCCCCGGGCATTGCAGGCATATCCGGCGTAGGGAGTATTGGCGTGGCAACAGGAGTGTCAACTGGTACAGCAGTTATTACGTATACGACCAACGGAGCAGGCTGTTATGCAATGAAAAACCTGACAGTTAATGCACTGGCGCCTATCCTAGGAATTTCATCCATCTGCATGGGTGGCACTACCACTTTCACCGATGCCGCACCGGGAGGCACTTGGTCTGTTAGTAATCCGGCAATTGCAACCATTGGTGCGGGTACAGGCATTGTTAACAGTATCTCTCCCGGCCTTGATACTATAACTTATACATTGCCTACGGGCTGTGTTACCAGCAGGTCGCTTACTGTTTATACACTTGCCCCTATATCAGGCACACCGGTTTTGTGCCAGGGGGCTACTACTACATTTAGCCATCCTATATCAGGAGGAGTATGGTCGAGCAGCAATCCTTCCGTGGCAACAATCAATTCTTCCTCTGGTTCACTTAGTGGTGTTGCTTCCGGAACTTCATTAATTTCTTACGCCCTGCCCGGTGGATGCTATGCAACGACTGTTGTTACTATAAATGCCAATCCTACCATATCAGGTAGTTCCTCTTTATGTGTGGGTGGTACGTCAATCTATACAGCCAGCCCGGCTTCCGGGACATGGGCAAGCAGTAACAGCTCAATAGCCACTGCCGGCACAACTTCAGGCGTAATAACTGGTATGGCAGTTGGTATCTGCAATATATCTTATACCAGTTTATCAGGTTGCACAAGTTCTGTACCTCTTACAGTTAGCCTTGCTACACCCATTACCGGAGTAACTTCCTTATGCCCCGGTGGCAGTGTTGTTTTAAGTGATGTAACATTGGGCGGCACATGGTCCAGCGCCAATATTTTAATAGCCACAGTAGGCTCATCTACAGGTATTGTCAATGGACTTACCGGGGGTGTGGTGAATATATCTTATACCAACCCATCCGGCTGCTCTGTGTTCATACCGGTTTCCGTGAATCCGATATCTCCTGTTACCGGTGCAACCGAAGTTTGTTTAGGAAACTCTATAACTCTGAGTAATTCTATACCTTTTGGCACATGGAGCAGCGGTAATCCATCAGTGGCAACAATGGATGCCGGCCTCGGGATCGTTACGGGCATAGCTTCAGGCACTGCAGCAATAACTTATTCTACTCCTTCAGGCTGTATTGCTACAATGACTGTTACTGTTGATATACCAATGGCTATAGGAGGCACTACTTCAGTATGCCTCGGCAATACGTCTTTATTATCAAATCCTGTTGCAGGTGGTTCATGGTCAAGTTCTGATCCTTCAGTTGCATTAATCGTCGGCTCCTCAGGGCTGGTAAATAGTATTTCTTCTGGAGTTACGGTTATTAGTTATACTACTTTGTATGGTTGTGTTTCTACAGCCAATGTTACCATCAATCCTGTGGCGCCAATAACAGGCACTCCTTCTGTTTGTGCGGGCAGTTCTGTATTGCTTGGCAACTCAGTTAGCGGAGGCAGCTGGTCGAGCGCCAATCCTGCGGTGGCTGCTATAGTATCTCTAAGTGGTAATATGACCGGTATGGCGGCGGGCACTACCACAATAAGTTATACAACATCAGCAGGGTGTGTTTCTTTAGTTACAGCCACTGTTCGAGTAACTCCTGCCGCGATATCGGGAAGTGCGCTGATATGTAATTCCTCAGTGTTAACTGATGTTGTTGCAGGTGGCAACTGGTTAAGCAGCGATGCCACAGTGGCTACCATTGGTTCATCGTCTGGTATTGTTACTGGTGTATCGGCTGGCACAATAACGATTACTTATACACTGCCAGATGGTTGTATTGCCACACTGCCCGTTACTGTTGATCCAATAGTTTCTATAACAGGTACAACAACTGTTTGCCAGGGCAGCACAACAACTCTTGCTTACCCTGCAACAGGTGGCGTATGGAGCAGCGCAAATCCTGCAATTGCATCTATAGGCTCAATTTCAGGAATAGTTACAGGAACAGGTGGAGGTGTTACCACTATCAGTTATACCAAGTCAAGCGGATGCTTGGCAACAGTGATCATTACAGTTAATCCAGATTTGCCTGTAACTGGTCCTTCATCTGTTTGCCAGGGCAACAACATTATACTGAGCAATGCAATAGTTGGTGGAACATGGTCTTCCTCCGACCCTGCAACAGGCGTGGTAGGTACTCTTACCGGTGTTGTTACAGGCATAGCTCCGGGAACGGTAGATATCAGTTATACAACTGCTGCTGGTTGCAATGCCGTAGCAACAATTACTGTTAATCCGCTCGAAGCTACTACTGGCAGCCACTCTGTATGTGCTGGCAGCACTATAAATCTGAGCAACCTGACTGCAGGCGGCGGCTCGTGGAGCAGTCTGTTGCCATCGGTAGCAAATGTGGTACCGGCAACAGGAGTAGTTTCAGGCGTGGTTGCGGGTAGTACTACAATCCGGTTTACTTCCGGCCTCGGCTGTATTGCTGACTACACTGTAACAGTTAATCCTTTGCCATCAGCAATTATTGGTGCACTGAGTATTTGCCTTGGTAGTACCACTTCTTTAAGCAATACACTGCCTGGAGGAGTCTGGAGCAGCTCCAATACCTCGGTAGCCACTATTGGTTCATCATCCGGCGTACTTACCGGAATAACAATTGGTACTACAACCATCTCCTATACTTCTGCAGCAGGATGTATGGTAAGCGCTGTGGCTACAATTAATCCTTTGCCCTTATCAATTACCGGTTTGGCTATTTTTTGCCAGGGTTCTACCAGCAATCTGTATGATGCCACACCTGGTGGCTCCTGGAGCAGTCTTACACCTGGAGTAGCAACGGTCGGATCAACAGGTATTGTAACCGGTGTTTCGGCCGGTACATCTTATATAAGATACACTACACCTGCAGGTTGCTTTATGGCAAGGCAGGTTACCATAAATGCGCTTCCATCTGTAATTGCCGGAACCACAGTTTTGTGCGAGGGGGCAACTGCCACTTTAACCAACACACTACCAGGCGGTACCTGGAGCAGTAATAATCCTGCATCCGCAACCATCGGAATGACTTCAGGACTGTTATCAGGTCTGGCAACCGGTACTGCAGTTATCACTTATATTACGGCTGCAGGCTGTTATGTAACTACCAACGTTACAATAAACCCTACACCGGTTATCAGTAGTTATACTTTTACCAATCCCACTACCTGTATCAATAACGATGGTTCAGTAACTTTAAGTGGCTTGACGCCGGGTGAAGCATTTACAGTACATTATATTTTTGGCAGTACGCCGGTTACACTTACCTTAACTGCCGACGGATCCGGTAATATCCTTATCAGTGGCCTTGCAGCAGGTAGTTACACTAATTTTACTGTTACTACTTCACTTGGTTGTGTCTCTAATACAGTGACAGGGCCGGTTGTATTAGTTTTGCCGCCAACGCCTGCCACTCCGGTTGCAGGAAACAATACCCCTGTATGTGCGGGAACAACTATAAAGCTTACGGCCACTGATGCCACAAGCGGAGTTAATTATTTGTGGTCAGGTCCGGGTGGTTATTCCTCTACACTTCAGAATCCACAAATTGCTGGATCCACTGTTGCCGAATCTGGTACTTATACTGTTATAGTTTCGAAGGCGGCTTGTGTTTCTGCTGCGGCATTTACTGTGGTAATTGTTCATCCTGTGCCTGATATCACCAATGTGACTTCTGTCAATCCATCCACTTGTTCAGGCGCCGATGGTACTATTACCCTGTATGGTCTGGCTCCAGGTGTATCTTATTCCATTAGTTATTTAGTGAATGGCACTGGTGCATCGCTTACCAGGGTGGCTGATACAGCTGGTAATATTACTATTACCGGGTTGAGGCAAGGTTATTACAATAATATTATTGTAAATTCTTTTAGCTGTCTTTCCAATGCTGCCGGCCCAATAACCTTAAATGACCCGCAACCACCACCAAATCCTGTTGTTTGGAGCAACAGCCCTGTTTGTGCTGGTAAAACATTGTTGCTTCATGCTTCCGATAGTGTCCTTAATCTGAATTGGGAATGGAAGGGTCCAAACGGTTATATATCATTCGATCAGAACCCTGTAATATCCAATGTTTCCGCCGCTGATTCAGGTTTATTCATCTTAACTATTAAGCGGGCTAATTGCGCCGCTACTGTCACCGAAGTTGTTACTGTACATCCATCTGTAGTTTTGACCAATGTCTCTCCAGCCCAGGTTTTACCGCTGGGTGGCAGTATAAGACTGAATGCCGAAGGAGCTCAATTTTATATGTGGTTGCCGGATGATGGTACAATAAGCAATCCGCAAATCGACAGCCCTGTTGTCAATCCGGTTGTTTCGACAGTATATTCCGTTATAGGTATGAATATGTGGGGATGCCCTGATACTGTCTTTGTGAATATAACTGTTGATGATAACACCCAGGAGTATATTCCCAATACTTTCACACCAAATAATGATGGTTTGAACGATGTTTTCAGGATTGTAAATGTAAAGTATGATAAACTGATCGATTTTACGGTTTATAACCGTTGGGGCCAGTTGGTTTACCATAATTCCCTGGATGTAAATGCTGGATGGGATGGAAAATACCGTGGTGTAAATCAGGATGTAGGCAACTATTTTTATAGCATTACAGTTTCCCGCCCCGATGGCAAACCCAAAACATTTAAGGGTGAAGTAATGCTGATAAGATAATAAGTCAGACTACATTGATTAAGCTATTTGTTTCAGTATTAATATACAGCTTCAATAACAGACCTCTTTTTTTAAGTGCAATCAGAAAATTCCAGATTAATGAATTCATTCAGTATTACAGGTAAATTAATTGACCTTTTCAACAGTAGAATTTACCCGGCAGAAATCATTGTTGAAGGTGGTATTATTATTTCCGTAACAGAGAAAGAAACAGCGCCTGATCACTATATCCTTCCCGGTTTTATTGATGCCCATATTCACATTGAAAGCTCGATGCTGGTGCCAACCGCTTTCGCTCAGATGGCAGTAGTACATGGCACCGTAGCTACCGTATCTGACCCTCATGAGATAGCCAATGTATGTGGTATTGAAGGTGTTCAGTACATGATTGATAACAGTAGGCTATCTCCTTTTAAGTTTTTCCTTGGTGCGCCTTCCTGCGTGCCAGCAACTACATTCGAAACTGCCGGTGCAACATTGGATGCAGCAGCAGTAGAAACACTGTTAAACAACCCTGATATCTGGTATCTGTCTGAGATGATGAACTATCCGGGCGTGCTCTATAATGATGCTGAGGTAATGGCTAAAATTACTACCGCAAAAAGAGCAGGAAAACCGATTGATGGCCATGCACCCGGCCTCAGAGGCAAAGATGCGGCTACCTATGCAGCAGCCGGTATCAGCACCGATCATGAATGTTTTACTCTGGAAGAAGCGCTGGAGAAAGTAGCACTGGGTATGCACATATTGATACGTGAGGGCAGCGCAGCAAAAAACTTTGAAGCGCTATGTGAACTACTGAGATCGCACCCTGACAAAGTAATGCTCTGCAGTGATGATAAACACCCTGATGAACTGGTGTTACATCATATAAATGGATTGGTGAAAAGATCTCTTACAAAAGGATATGATCTCTTCAATGTGCTGCGTGCTGCCAGTGTTAACCCTGTATTGCACTATAAAATACCGGTAGGCTTACTGAGGGTAAATGACCCTGCTGATTTTATTGTAGTAGATAATCTCGATGATTTCAATGTAATCCAAACCTGGATCAATGGCCAGTTGGTGGCAGAAAATGGCAAGTCATTATTAGAAGATGTTATTGTGAGCCCTATCAATAATTTCAATGCCACACTTAAACAAGTAGATGATTTTAAAATAAAGGCCCATTCTGATTCAGTCATTATAAGAGTTATTGAAGCTATCGAAGGCCAGCTTGTAACTAATTGCCTTCAGTTGACTGCAAAGATTAATGATGGATTCATTGTCAGTGATACGGAGCGGGATATTCTGAAAATAGCAGTAATAAACCGTTATCACGTTGATGCTCCTGTAGCTATTGGATTCATTAAAAATTTTGGTTTGAAGAAAGGGGCTCTTACCTCAACTATAGCTCACGACTGCCACAACATCATTGCAGTTGGAGTTGATGATGCTTCAATATGTGCAGCAGTAAATGCATTAATCAACTGCAAAGGTGGGATATCTGTAGCGGTGAATAATACAGATATACAATGTATGCCGCTCCCGGTTGCAGGGTTGATGTCGGATAACAATGGTTATAAGACAGCAGAAGAATATACACAGCTCGACAGGTTGGCTAAGTCCCTTGGCACTGCGCTTCACGCGCCATTTATGACCTTGTCATTTATGGCATTGCTGGTTATACCATCATTGAAACTGAGTGATAAAGGGCTGTTTGATGGCAGTAAATTTGAATTCACCACTATAGAAGTATAAACTTGCCAACTCTAAACTGTATACTGCAAACTGTATACTGCAAACTGCCAACTGCTAATTGTATACTGCCAACTTCAAATCACGGGCAAATGTGATCATAGGTCGTATTAGTGAAGCCATTGGCAGTATCGATCTGATCGAAGTAAGAATAGGCTACCCCACCGGTATATATACAATTGCCCTTGTAGGTAAGAATAGTAACACAGCCACATTGGTTTTTCCAGACTCCGGTACTTGTCATGATTTTCAGATAAAGAGGGTAGTGGCCTGCAGGGCATAAATTCCCCTTGGTGTCTTTGCCTTTCCATACCTGGTTTACCGTTCCTTCAAATACGCCGTTACCGTTTTTGTCCCAGATGGTTATTGTAGAGCTGTCTTCATTAACTCTTTTGCTGTATACCAGCTTGAAAACATCGTTGATGCCATCATTATTTGGTGTGAATGCGGATGGCAGGTAATACCAGAGATCTGTAGAGTCTGGTTTTTGATATATAGTAGTATCTCCGTTGCAGCTGGTACAGGTAGCCAGGTTTTTAACAGGCGTCGAGCTGGGCTTTGCACATCTGATCATAAATGTTAAAACGATTATGATTGCAGAGAGGATTACAGTTTGTTTCATCTTTCAAAAATAAGATAATCCGAAGAAAATATGCACCCGTTACTAGTCAGGCTTTAATTCTTTTCAGCTATGAAATTCAAGCCAAAGAAAAAATATTCCCGGCGCATACCCTTACCCGATTGTATGGCACGCTCTCTTGCAAGCAACTTTTCAGGGTCGGAAAAACGGTAATTTAATGGCAGAAAATACCTGATGTACTGGATGCTGTCAGGAAGAATATGGAACCTGTTTTTTATAAAAAGCTTCTCCCAGGTTTCAAGGCTGCGTATATTTTCATTGCCTATCAATATGTCTTTCTTCAGCTTCTCATCCCAGAATGTAATGATCCGTTTATTGCCTCGGTATTTATACAATTTCAGCCGCTGGATCAGGTTGTTTCCGTTTTCTTCAATTGAAAGTACTTTACCGTTTTTCTTTAGGCTTTCATTGAAAATCTGCAGCGCCTCATCTATTGGTTCCAGGTGGTGCAGCGTATCCTGCACTATTATCCAGTCGAAACTGGCAGGTTTTGGTTTGTTGTCAAAAAGGTTCTCGTAGGTGCAGGTAAATAATGAGGCATCACCAAACTGGCTCCAGTAGTCCATTCGTTTCTGAATGGTGTCGTAATAAAACTCAAGGGTAGTGCCAAATGTTTTGATGCCGTTCATTGCCAGAAACAGGCAGGTTGTGCCATAGCCGCATCCGCAGTCCCAGATACATACCGACTTTTTATCAGGATTGCCATCTACAAGGTATTTCTTAATATACCTCAGCCGCTCCAGAAAATAATTTCTCCTGAAATGCCAGGATGATTTTTTCCCCAGAAACTTATAATAAGGCTGCATTTCTGTATGCACTTCCAATTCTTTAAGCATCAGTTCAAAGAACTGTTCGGGTTGCATCATTTAAATTATATATTGTGATTTCAAAACCTGCCTGCCGGAGCAGGCAAAAAGCGTACCAAAAGTAATAAGTATCCTACAGATAGCCTAACCAAAAATTATGCCACGTTTATACGTGGCATAATTATGAAAATACGAATGTTTATTTAATGTCAGTTATGCTACTGCAAGCGCTTCCCTGATCCTTGCTTCCATTTCATCCATCATTTCGGGATTATCGTGCAGGAATTGCTTAACAGCATCCCGTCCCTGGCCAATTTTGCTGTCTCCATAGCTGAACCATGAACCACTTTTCTGCAATATGCCCAGTTCCACTCCCATATCTATCACTTCACCAACTTTGCTGATTCCTTCTCCAAAAATAATATCAAACTCTACCTGCCTGAAAGGTGGTGCTACCTTATTTTTAACCACTTTCACACGGGTACGGTTTCCGCTGGCTACATCGCCATCCTTTATCTGGCTGATGCGGCGTATATCCAGACGTACCGAAGCATAGAATTTCAATGCATTACCACCGGTAGTAGTTTCCGGGTTGCCAAACATTACTCCGATCTTCTCACGCAGTTGATTGATGAATATGCAGCAACATCCTGTGCGGGATATGGTAGCAGTAAGCTTCCTGAGTGCCTGGCTCATAAGCCGCGCCTGTAGTCCCATTTTGCTTTCGCCCATTTCACCTTCCAGTTCGCCCTTGGGCACCAATGCTGCTACAGAGTCAATCACCACTACATCTACCGCGCCACTTGATATCAGGCGGTCGGCAATTTCCAGTGCTTGCTCACCATAATCGGGCTGTGAAATAATGAGGTTATCTACATCCACTCCCAGTTTACGGGCATAGTTGGCATCAAATGCATGTTCGGCATCTATTATAGCACATATACCACCTTTCTTCTGCGATTGGGCAATGGTATGAATAGCTACAGTAGTTTTACCAGATGATTCCGGCCCGTATATTTCCACAATACGTCCGCAAGGCAATCCGCCCACACCCAGCGCCACATCCAGCCCTATAGAGCCGGTGCTGATGACATCCATTTTCTCCTTCTGCTTGTCGCCCAGCATCATCACTGAACCCTTTCCATAATCTTTCTCGATCTTATCGAGTGCCAGTTTCAAAACTTTTAATTTATCGTCTGCCATATTGGTTACTGTTTTAGCCATAAATCTTTTCTCAAAATTAATCCAAAAAAACCACCTGCAATCTATTTGCCAAAAGAAGATATCCACAAATTTCAAAACGCCGGAAAACCTTGCCTGGACTGGCTTTTAGCTGATTTTTGGGTGGTTTTTGTGGGAAATTTATGAAAATGGCAGTAAGACGTGATCGCAGAATAGTTGAATTTCAGTATGATTAATGGAGATTTAGATGATTTTGCTTTTGTTGGATAGTAATTTTTTCGAAAGCGTTTCTTTAATTTATTTGATCCTATTTACACTAAGTGATGTTGTTTAAAAAAAGTACACCATATTGCGAAGTTATTTTTCTTTTTTGCCAGGCGTAAAATCTGCGAATAGGAACCTATTTAAAGACTTTGCAACAACACAAAAATGGAAAAGAACGAGTAAGATGGCGTACTTTATTTTGTCATCATTCCTACACCCACTCTCTCGCCTTATAATACTTCATCATCTCAGCCTCCCTGCTGCCTTCGGCAGGCTGGTAGTTATAATACCACCTCGCC
>CAIVEH010000165.1 GCA_903904855.1 uncultured Bacteroidota bacterium
GGTATAAAAAGGTATAAAAAGGTATAATTTAGGTATAATGTGGAATCTGGTTTAAAAGTGCAGATACTATTAAAATTTGCTATTTGTTTATGCCATAGTTGATAAAATCTGTATTTATTGGTTATTATGACCCAAAGGTAAATAGGGTTTATGAAAATGGCAAATAAAGATATCCACAAAATGGGGTGGTGGTAAGGGGTTGAGGGAGATTGAGTTAGGGTGGTTTTAGGGTGGGAAATGTGGTAAGAAATACTGTGAAGGATCAATTAGATTTAGTCGAGAAGAAATAGAATATTATTATTTGCGGTACGTGAGTTCCCCAAAAGAATGGGAAAGCCTCATGTCTGGCAGGGTGTATAAATTTTCTGCAGATTTATATATTGCTATGCATTAATATAGCTACTTCGTAATGCCTGTTTCACTACCCTTATAATCATCATTAGGTTCCCAAAGCTCTATTTTATTATTCTCCAGATCCATGATGTGTATGAATTTTCCGTATTCAACTGTTTCCATAGTATCTGTTATCACGACTCCATCCTTTCGCAATTGTGCTATAAGGTCTACGAGATTTTCCACACGGTAGTTGATCATAAAATCTTTGGTGGATGGTGAGAAATAAGTTGTCTTTTCGCTGAAAGGGCTCCATTGAGTGACCCCTTTTTTGGTGCTGTCGCGTGCCAGCCGCCATTCAAACAGTGTGCCATATTGATCTGTATTCAGCCCGAGGTTTTTGGCATACCATTCTTTTAATTTTTTGGTATCCTTGCATTTGAAGAATATGCCGCCAAGGCCTGTAACTCTTCCGGATGAAGGCGCTTTAGGTGGTGCAGTGATTTTGCAAAACGCATATCCCATTCCGAAGGATGCAAGAATGACAAGCACAAAGATTATTTTTTTCATGACGGCTAATGTTGGTTATCCGCAATGATAATTAAAATAATCATTGTTTGTATTGCCATTCGACTTGAAGCAACCAACTAAAGAAACTAAACCACCTGGTTATAGTAAACTCAAGTTTGCAGAATATGCGCCTCAGGAAGAGCCCCGGATCAATTTATGGCATACAATGTGTTCCTGATGGTAGAGATAGCTAAATGCAGTATTCAGCATTCAGGATGTGGCAAGCAGTTTCCTGGCTTTTTTGAGCTTTACTGCTCTTACTATCAGCGTAACTATGAGCATGATCCAACCAATGGGGTAGGGCATAATCAATAAGCTCCACCACCACGACAATGGGGGAAAGCCACCCAGTGAAGAAAAGTAAAAAAGAAAGAATACACCTACCACCATCATTATTGATGTTGTTAAGAATAGTTTCCAATATTTTTCCTTTGTGGCATATGTGGATATAGCTAATAATAATCCTCCCGCCATTAGTACTACGGAGCCTTCCATTGGGTCAAGGATGCCTGCTATAGAAGCTATTACACCGATGATATAAACTATTCGTGTCCATTTTGGATTTGCATTTTTTGACTTGTTTTCCATATTGTATCTCACCTTTTTTTGCAGTGAGTAACACAAAGATATTTTTGGGAGGTAGCGATTTCAATGACAAATGTCAATAAAATAGCGAGTTGCGATTTGTTGATATTTGTCAAGAAACAGGATAGTATCTATTAGTGATTTGTTTAGTGATTATAATAGAGACCTATCATGCAGCTATTAAACAGGCATGATATTAAGTATGCAATGAAGCAGGAGTTAGGTTTGAAATTTGAATTGCATTATCTGCGGATTTTACTTCTGGTTCTGCTTAATGTTTCGGGTGTAATACCGAGATAGGATGCAATATATTTTAAAGGTAATTTCTGGACCAATGATGGATAATTGTCGAGAAAATATGCATATCGTTCTTCTGCTGTGTGGTTGCGAATAAGGTATAAACGCTCCTCACTTTTTACAAAGTAATTCTCGGTAATTACCCTGCCGATATGGTTTAATATAGGACACCTGAGATAAAGTTGCTGGAGGTCTTTATAGCTGATACGAGCCAATACTGATGGCTGGAGTGTTTCGATAAAATGATAGCCAGGTTTGCGGGAATAAAAGCTGTAGGGTGAGTTAAGTATATCGTTTTCTTCACTGAACATAGCACTTACTTCTTCATCGTCTTTGATATAAAAGACCCTTACAAGGCCAGACAGCATAAAGTAGGTATAATTACAGATTTCACCATCTTTTAGAAGCATATGGCGCCTGGGTACTTCAATAATTTCAAAGTACTGATTAATTATGCTTTCAGTCTCTGCATCTAAGGGATGCACACTATTTAATAAACTGAGCAACTTTGTAAGCATAGATCTAAGCAGTTTGTGATGAAAATTCCGGTATTTACATGGCAAAATTTATGATAATGGTCAGTCTAATAATATCAGGATTCTGCCTATAGTCGGTTTCAGTATGCAATTATAATAAGTTCTAATTATTGCCGAAAGGAATTTTAAAAACAAACCTGTGAATTATGTAACACACTATTAAAGTTGTGTAACGATTATTGGAAATAAAGAGTAAACTTTGCTTTGTTTATCCAAAAAAATAATTTATTGAAAATATTTATTAAATTCATGGTGAGCGCCCGATGTAAATCGGTGGTGAAAGAAGAGCTTAAAAAACTCGGGCTGCACTTTATTCTTGTGGAACTAGGTGAAGCGGAAATCATGGAGGACCTTACTGATGAGCAACGGTCCGGTCTCAGGGCTGCTTTACTCAGTTCCGGTCTTGAACTGATGGATGATAAAAGGGCCATACTTATTGAACGGATAAAGACCACCATAATTGAAATGGTGCACCATTCGGATGGAGAGAGCAATGTGAATTTTTCGGATTTTCTGAGTAAAAAACTGGAACATAATTATACCTATATGGCCAACCTTTTCTCGGAAGTACAGGGTACAACTATTGAGCAGTTTATGATCTCTCATAAGGTGGAAAGAATCAAAGAGCTTATTATGTATGACGAACTGAACATAACTGAAATTGCCTGGAAGATGAACTACAGCAGTGTAGCCCACCTCTCCAATCAGTTTAAAAAAGTAACCGGGCTTACTCCTACGCATTTTAATCAACTAAAGGATAAAAGACGGACTCCCATTGAAGAAGTGGGAAATTAGAAACAATAACACAGGTCACCTGTAAATAGCAATATAAAAGCGGAAAAATGGAAAGAACCAAGTCGCATGAACCTCAGTATGCCAGCAGTCTGATTGAAGCGAGTCCTGATCCATTATTTGTAATCAGCGCAGACGGCAAGATCATAGATATTAACCGTGCGGCAGTTGAAATTACAAGCCATACTTTACAAAGTATCACTAACACAAATTTTTGCGATTATTTTACTGAACCTCAAAATGCATCCGGGCTATATAAGCTGGGATTAGTAGATGGGTTTGTAACAGGGCCTCTTACTCTGAGAGCTAAAGGTGGTGAATTGATTGATTTAACATTCAACGGGTCTGTTTACAAAGATAGCAGTGGTAATGTTATCGGTGTTGTTTTTGTAGCAAGAGGTATAAGCATTGCCAGTAAGCAACTCAGGTTTCAGAATGATGAAAAAGAAAAAAGGGCAGCTGAACTGATTATTGCCAATAAGGAGCTCGCGTTTCAGAATGATGAAAAGGAAAAAAGGGCCAATGAACTGATCATTGCCAACAAAGAGCTTGCTTTTCAGAACGGGGAAAAGGAAAAACGTGCTGATGAACTGATCATTGCCAACAAGGAACTTGCATTTCAGAACGGGGAAAAGGAAAAACGTGCAGCTGAACTGATCATTGCCAATAAGGAGCTTGCATTTCAGAATGATGTAAAAGAAAAGCGGGCCGCTGAGAAAGAAAAGCGTGCAGCTGAACTGATAATCGCAAATACAGAACTCGCCTTTCAGAACGATGAGAAGGAAAAGCGCGCAGCCGAGCTGCATATCGCAAACAAAGAACTTGCCTTTCAAAATGATGAAAAGGAAAAACGCGCTGCGGAACTGATCATTGCCAATGAAGAACTGGCCTTTCAAAATACAGAAAAGGGAAAACGTGCCGATGAGTTAGTTATTGCCAATAAAGAACTTGCTTTTCAGAATGACGAAAAAGAGAAGCGTGCAGCGGAGTTATTTTTAGCTAACAAGGAACTTGTTTTTCAGACCGGGGAGAAGGAAAAGCGCGCTGCAGAACTGGTAATAGCAGATATAGAACTTGATTTTCAGAACAAGGAAAAAGAGAAATGGGAAATCACCAATAAAGAACTGGAAGCATTTAATAATAAAGTGCAGCTGGCATCGCAATATTCAAGAAGCCTGATTGAGGCAAGTCTTGACCCATTGTTTACAATCAGCCCTGAAGGGAAAATAACCGATATGAATAATGCATCGGTAGTCATAACCGGGAAGACAAGGGAGGCATTGAAAGGGACTGATTTTTTTGATTACTTCACAGAACCCGATAAGGCAAGGGAAGGATATAAGGAAGTATTTGCAAAGGGGTTTGTGGCAGATTATCCGCTGACAATAAGAGACCACAAGCTAACGGATGTCTTGTTTAATGGTTCAGTTTATAAAGACGGACAGGGAAAAGTGCAGGGAATAGTAGTTGTTGCCAGGGATATAACAGACCAGAAAAGGATTGAAAAAGAACTGACAGAGGCAATTGTTATTGCAGAGATGGCTACCAAATTTGCCGAGGACGCAAAAATCAAGGCAGAGGCAGCAACTCACCTTGCTGAAGATTCAGTAAAATCAAAGCAGCAGTTCCTGTCGAATATGAGCCATGAGATAAGGACCCCTATGAATGCCATTATCGGTTTTACAAAAGTGGTACTGAAAACAGACCTTACCGCCAAACAAAGAGAATACCTCACAGCGATAAAAATAAGTGGCGATGCGTTGATTGTACTGATCAATGATATTCTGGACCTGGCAAAAGTAGACGCCGGGAAAATGACTTTTGAAAAGGTGCCGTTCAAGATGGCATTATCTCTGGCAGCTATGCTGCATATGTTTGAAACAAAGATTCAGGAAAAGAACCTGGAGCTAATAAAAGTGTATGATAACCGGATACCTGAAATTCTGGTTGGAGACCCTGTAAGGTTGCACCAGATTATACTGAACCTGGTAAGTAATGCAGTAAAATTTACCGCACAGGGTAGTATAACAGTAAAGGTGACTATGCTCGCAGAAACAGATGATAAAGTAACCATTGAATTTGCAATTGCAGATACGGGCATCGGGATACCTGAAAATAAAATCGGGAGGATTTTTGATAATTTTCAGCAGGCATCAAGCGGCACATCAAGACTGTATGGTGGGACGGGTTTGGGGCTTGCAATAGTGAAACAGCTGGTAGAGCCACAGGGTGGGACCATTAAAGTTACAAGTGAAATTGATAAAGGCTCTACATTCAGTTTTATTCTGCCTTTTGAAAAAACAAAAGCAGATGCTATACCCATTTCTGAGATTATAGAACTGGATACCGATATAAAAAATATTAAGGTGCTGGTGGTTGAAGATATAGCGCTCAATCAGTTGCTGATGAAAACGCTGCTGGATGATTATGGATTTGACCGGGATATAGCAGGCAATGGCAGAATTGCCGTTGAAAAAATGCAGGCTAATTCGTATGATATTGTATTGATGGACCTGCAAATGCCCGAAATGAATGGTTTTGAGGCAACTGATTATATCCGCAATCAAATGCACTCTAAAATACCTATTATTGCACTAACGGCAGATGTAACCACTGTTGATCTGGCAAAATGTAAGGCAGTTGGTATGAATGACTATATAGCAAAGCCGGTAGATGAAAAACTGCTTTACAGCAAAATAGTAAGCCTTGTAAAGAAACAAGTGGCCGGAATACTGTTACCGGTAAATAATGATGAAGGAAAAAGGTATAAAAGCATAGATCTTGATTACTTAAATCACCGTACCAAATCAAACCCTGTGTTAATGAGTGAAATGATCTCTGTTTATCTGGAACAGACACCACCATTAATAAAAGCTATTAAACAAAGTATGGAGGAAAGAGATTGGGAAAAACTGAGCTCTGCAATACATAAAATAATTCCCTCATTCTCAATAATGGGAATAAGCCAGGACTTTGTTGCGATGGCTAAAAAAATACAGGAATATGCCCTGTCGCAGCAAGACACAGATGGAATACCCGAATTGATATTAAAGATAGAAGGGGTTTGCGAACTTGCCTATAAAGAATTGCAGGAGGAATTAATAAACATTAAAAGTACCGGACAATGAAAAACGAGAAGATAAAATTATATCTTGTAGATGACGATGCATTATTCTTGAAATTGCTTGAGTTGGAATTTCTTGAAAATGCAGATTTTAATATTGAAACCTTTGCTACAGGAGAACTTTGCCTGGAGCATCTCTCAGGATGTCCTGATGTAATAATCCTGGACTATCATCTGGATGGTATAGATAAGACGGCAATGAAAGGAATAGACACACTTGACAGAATAAAAAAGTTTAATCCTGATATACCTGTTATCATGCTATCATCGCAGGACAAAATAGATGTGGCAATTAACTGTATGCACCACCGTGCTTTCGACTATGTAGTAAAAAGCGAAACAGCTTTTGTGCGTCTGCAAAAAATCATCACTACAATTTTCAAGTATAAAAAAATGGAAAAGGAACTGAGCTGGTATATGGACAGGATGTGATTAATATCTTTTGGTTGAAATTATTGCTCAGATAGTCATTCTGGAAAAAAGAGTGTTGCTTACCATGCAGCACTCTTTTTTATTTGCCTAAACTTGTAAGTCTTGCAAGGTGTGAATCATGTAATTCTTAGCCAATGTTGTGTAATGGTTAAGGGAATTGCTGCCGGTACCTTTGTGGCCTGTGGAAATTATTTCGCAGCTAATACGGAACAAGTGAAAAATAAATTACAAAAAGCGGTAACAGGGCTGATCCTGTTTTTACTTGCAGGTGTGTCGTATGGACAAACGGCGCCCACATTAGGTACAGCAGCAAATTTTGTGCTTTTTACTACCAACGGAGCTATGACCTGCTCCGGAACCAAGTATCTTACTCACCTCACAGGAAATGTAGGTTCTGACCTTCCGGGAAGTGTTACCGGCTTCGGGAATGTAGATGGCGTAATGCATACTGCAGATGGCACAACCGGGCTGGTTACACCAAATGTTGTAAGCCTGTATACTCAATTAAGTACTGCTATACCAACAGCAACTCTTGCGAGCCCTTTTGGAGGTGGTGCAACACTTTTTCATGGAGTATATTTTCTTTCAGGGGCTTCAACCCTGACTGGCAATCTTATTCTGGATGCTCAGGGAAATCCGAATGCCGTATTTATCTTTCAGATTAACGGAGTTCTGTCTACCAATGCTTCTTCTAAGATTAAATTGATCAACGGTGCACTGGCTTGTAATGTTTTCTGGCAGGTAGGTGGCGCTGTAATTGTAGGTACCGGAACAACAATGAGAGGAACCATTGTAGCAAACGGACAGATAGATATGACCAGTACGCTGGATACACTTGAAGGAAGAGCGCTGTCTATCAATGCAGCAGTACTAGTTAGCCAACTTGTTGCCTGGACACCTATTGGATGTGGCAGCCCATTACTTACCGGGCCTGCCGCGCCAGCAATGCTTGACTCTACAGCCGCTTATGGTGTGTTTTCGAGTATTGGAGCAGTAACCAGTACTCCTATAACATATGTTATAGGTAATGTAGGTGGAAATTCAACTATGCCAACAGGATTTAATCCTTTAAATGTAACCGGTACCATTCATGGTATGGATATTTCTACAGCAAACGCTGCAGCAGATCTTACAAATGTTTACAATTATCTTGTAGCCTTACCAGCCGATATTATGTTGCTTAATCCTCCTGATTTTGGACATGACCTCGTACTTACACCCCATTCGTATCAGATAACCGGAATTACTCAGCTTACTGGCAACCTTTACCTGAATGCAGAAGGCGATCCGAATGCTGTGTTTGTAATCAAAATAAACGGATCACTTACGACAGGTACTTTATCAAATATAGTATTGATCAACGGGGCTCAGGCAAAAAATGTATACTGGAAAGTTGATGGTGCAGTAGATATCTATTCCAACTCTGTTTTTAATGGAACGCTGGTTGTTGCCGGCGCTATTTCTTTGGAAACCGGTGATACACTTAACGGGCGGGCTCTTACCATTAATGGCGCGATTGCTATTAATGGGAGTTATGTTAAGATTACTCCCAATGCCTGTACGGCACCTTTACCAGGCGGTATTAAACATACCTGCGTTGGATCCACCTCAATGCTTACGGATTCAACACCTGGAGGAAAATGGACATCAAGCGATACTGCCATTGCCGCTGTTGATTCCAATTCAGGAATGATAACTGGTAAATTTCCGGGTAATGCAATTATTACTTATACTACTTTATTAGGATGTACCAATTCAATCACTTTTACAGTTAATGGATTACCTGTTGCCATTACCGGACCGGGCAGTGTATGCCAGGGAGATTCTATTACTTTAGTTGACTCAACTGGAGGTGGAACCTGGAGCAGCAGCAATGCCCTCATCGCAACCGTTGGCTCAGCTTCCGGGCATGTTATTGGTATTCTACCGGGTACTGATACCATAACTTATACCATGTCGATAGGCTGTACGGCCACCAAAACCATTACGGTAAATGCAACCACAAATTCAGGTATTATTGCAGGGCCATCAAATGTATGTGCTGGTTCACAAATAACAATGACTGATGGTGTTTCAGGAGGTGTTTGGAGTGCCAGTAATACTAATGCGACTATAGGTACAACCGGCATTGTTACCGGAGTAACATCAGGTATTGATACCATCAGCTATACTGTTTCAGGAATTTGCGGAACAGCTACGGCTACAAAAATTATTACAATTGGTATCCTGACAAGTGCAGGAACTATAACAGGGCCATCCACGGTATGTGTTGCTTCGCAGATTACTTTATCTGATGCTACAACAGGAGGTACCTGGAGCAGCAGCAATACAATTGCAACAGTAGGTAGTACAGGTGTGGTAACAGGGATAACACCGGGTGTTGATACAATTTCTTATACAGTGCCAGGAGGATGCGGAACAGCAATAGCTACAAGTGTTATTACCGTAAATCCTCTACCTAATGCAGGCAGTATAACGGGTGCATCAAGTGTATGTATTGGCTCACAAATTGCCATGTCTGAAGGTGTTTCTGGAGGTATTTGGAGTGTAAGTAATGGAAATGCCACTATTGGCACAAGTGGTATTGTTACCGGGGTTACATCTGGTATTGATACAATCACTTACACTGTTTCTAACACTTGCGGAACAGCATCGGCTACAAAAATTATAACAATCGGCTCATTAACAAGTGCAGGAACTATATCAGGGCCATCGACAGTATGTGTTGCGTCTCAAATTAATTTATCTGATGCTACAACAGGAGGTACCTGGAGCAGCAGCAATACAAGTGCAACAGTAGGTAGTACAGGTGTGGTAACAGGGATAACACCGGGTGTTGATACAATTTCTTATACAGTTACCGGCGGATGTGGAACTGCAATAGCAACAAGTGTTATTACCATAAATCCGTTACCCAACGCAGGTAGTATTTCAGGCGCTTCCAGTGTATGTGTTGGTTCATCGATCACATTATCTGATGGCATAACAGGAGGCATCTGGAGTAGAAGCAATACAAATGCTACTGTTGGACTTACGGGAGTAGTAACAGGAATATTGGCTGGTTTGGATACAATAATGTATTCAGTTGCCAATATTTGTGGTTCTGCAACAACATCAAAAATTATAAATGTAAATTCATTGACAAATGCTGGTGTAATAACCGGTGCATCCAATGTATGTGTGGGTTCATCCATCACATTGTCTGATGGAATTTCAGGAGGTACCTGGAGCAGTAGTAATACGAATGCTACAGTTTCCGGCGACCTGGTTACAGGTGTTTCAGGAGGCTCGGTTATTGTGAGTTATACTGTTACCGGTATATGTGGATCTGCCACAGCAGTACATCCTGTAATTATTACTTCATTACCTTATGCAGGTACTATTACTGGCCTCACCAGTGTTTGTGCTGGTTCTGTAATAACATTGACAGATGGAATATCGGGCGGGGTGTGGAGCAGCAGTAATACTACAGCTTCAATTGGTACTTCAGGTGCGGTAACCGGAATTACAGCCGGTAATGATACCCTGATTTATACATATACCAATACGTGCGGATCAGCTGTTACAACCTATCCTATTGTAATTAATCCACTGCCAACAGCCGGGGTCATTTCAGGTTCTACCAGTGTATGTGTAGGTTCTTCGATTACTTATACGGATGGCGTTGCTGGCGGATCATGGAGCAGTAGTGATATTACTTTAGCTACAGCAGGCATTGTTTCGGGAACGGTTACTGGAGTCGGTGCAGGTTTGCCTGTTATTAGTTACGCTGTTTCAAATATGTGCGGTACAGCAACAGCAATACAAACGATTACGGTGAATCCTTTACCTTATTCAGGTAATATTATCGGTTTTTCCAGTGTTTGTGTCGGTTCTTTTATCACATTAACCGATTTAACCACAGGCGGAACCTGGAGCAGCAGTAATGCTAATGCAACCGTTGGCACAGCAGGTGTTGTGGCAGGTGTATCAGCAGGTACTGTTGTTATCAGTTATTCAGTAACCAATATGTGTGGTACAATTTCAACCACCAAAAACATTGTAATCAATCCTTTGCCAGATGCAGGTGTTATTACCGGAGCATCAAGTGTATGTGTGGGTTCTTCCATCACATTATCAGATGCATCAGCCGGCGGTATCTGGGGTAGTAATAATGGTACAGCAACGGTAACAGCTGGTTTGGTAGCAGGAGTAATTCCTGGTACTGATACTATTAGCTATACAGTAACCAATATGTGTGGTACAACAGGTACAACGAAAATTGTTCTGGTTAATCCGTTGCCATATGCAGGCGCAATTTCTGGCCCATCAGAAGTGTGTGCAGGTTTATCAATATCATTGACCGACATTACAGCAGGAGGCACATGGACAAGCGGCAATGCAGCAGCCACAGTTGGTACAACCGGTATTGTTACAGGCCTTTCCGCAGGTACCGCAATCATCAGCTATACTGTTGTGAATACCTGCGGTACAGACAGAGCCACAAAAACTATCATAGTGAATCCGTTACCAGCTATTCCGGTTGTTACGACACAGGCGCCTTCAAATGCCTGCCTGGGAACGATGTATCAGAATTATGGTACCAGTAATTCACCACAGGCTTTGACCACTTATAAATGGACAGCAGTTAATGCTATTGTCTGGGCACAAGGTACAGCTCATCAATATTCATTGATCAACTTTACTGAAGCTGGTAATGCATACATAACCTTGAATTCGACATTTACCGCTACAGGCTGTACCAATAAAAGCATAGTAATGACTGTAAATGTCAGCACAAGTAATGCACAGGTTGATGTGGTTTCTTATTTCAATAATCACTTTGTATGCACACCTGCAAATAATGATACTTACCAGTGGGGCTACGATGATGCAAATACATTGGATTCCACATTGCTGGTTGGCGAAATTAATCAGGATTACATTAATGTAAATCCGGATTTTGCAAACAAACATTATTGGTCTTTGACCACATCTGGTGGTTGTCTGCAGAAGACATACTTCTATATACCAACAGGCGTGCAAAATGTAAACAATGTTGCAGGCATAACGGTTTATCCTAATCCGGCCAGCAGTATTATTAATGTAACTATCGGCTCATCAGTTCTTGGAAAAACCCAAATAGAAGTATTGAATATGATTGGGCAAAAGATAACCTCTGTTGAGGCTAATGATAATAAGGCTACAATTGATGTGGCTGGAATACCAGCGGGTTCTTACCTGGTTATCTGTTATAATAATGGTATTAAGGTAGCTACCACAAGGTTTATCAAAAACTAATAATTCATCAGCAAAAATCTAGAAAATGAAAAAAATAATAATCTTGTTGATAGCTGCATGTAGTTCAGCATCAGCAATAGCACAGGAACCAAATTCACACGAGCAGCCGGATTACCTGGTGTCCAGATGGGTTATAGATGTCAATCTGATGGGTGGTATGGCCAGCCAGAAGTTTACAACAGCAAATTCATCAGTCAATTACGCGAACGGGCTAAATATGAGTCCGGGGCAGTTGAAATTCAGTAACGGGTATTCGCTGGGCGGAGATGCGCAACTGGGCTTCTTTTTTGGCCAGATGAGGCATTTCGGTATCGGAGCAGGATTTATGTACACGGAGCAATACGGAAAGGCCAACCTGAATAACTACCATGCCGAATACCAGGCAACTGATGGTAATGGTAACCTTTACCGGCAGGTTGTTACCGGACTAAGTTTAAGTGAGACTGTCCATTCTTCCAATATTAATCTCCCGGTTGTTCTTAAATATAAAACGCGTTTCAACAAACATTGGGGCTTCTCAGCCGATGCTGGTGCCTTGATCAATATGCGGATGGAAAATAAGTATACAACAAAGGCTTCTTTCAATTATGAGGCTATCTATAAGTTCGATCAGACAGGCGATGCAGGTACGGTATCTGTTTATGACAATTCACCTGTAGCTTCAACTAATGACTGGTTTGTAACAAAGGCTGAATTCCTTAAAAACAATCCTAACGGCAATTATCAGAGTTATGTAAATGCTGAGCGTGCCGCTGGTATTAATGTAGGGAATGGATTAGTTCCCAATTCAACCAAGGGGAGTACTACTTATACTATGGGATCCATTGGATTGCTCCTTCAGCCATCTTTCAATTATTACCTGTCTGATTATGTAGCGCTTAATCTTGGAGTTTATTATATGCTGCAACCCTTCAAGAATGCTGCTCAGAATAACTATCGTTTGGAAAGTGGTATCGGAACTTACAGTTCTGTCCTGAATAATGTTACTGCAAGTACGAACCAGGAGTATGGTATAAATTTTGGTGCTCGCTTTTTCTTCCGTAAACATGAGAAAACTCCAATGAATATTTCTTTCACTGACCAGATGGCACCGACACAGTGTTTGCTGGAGGATGGAAGTTTTACACTACATGGGCTACCGCCAAACCAGTCTGTAATTGTGGATTATAGCATAAATGGTGGTTCTCCTTACCGCAGTACTTCTGTTGTTCAGGAAGATGGAAATGTAAATATCGGTCATCTTGGAGCAGGGAATTATACAGGTATTTCAGTTACAATACGTAACCAGAGTGCCAAAGGTAAGGACCTGACGCTCGCAGATCCGATAATAGCCATTTCATCTCAGACTACCACCAGTCCTAGTTTATCAGGTATTTGTGATGGTACTGCAACATTTAAAGGCTTAAAAGGAGGCAATCCGGTTGTTGTCAATTATTCCTACAATGGTTATCACGCAGCCTACACAGGTACTGTTAATTCAGATAATACTGTTACGCTAAGCGGATTATGCGAAGGTAAGTATACAGATATGGTTGCTACAGTTGGTAATTGTACAACAAATGGCGCTGATTTTTTACTGGCAGCTCCTATTCCATCACCAGCGCCAACACATGTTGTTGAAGCAGAAGAGCCACTTGATCTGACTGTGCCGGTATTGTTTGATTTCAACAAATCTATTATCCACGTTTCCTCTTATCACATGCTTAATGAAACATCAAGGGAGATGATCAGTCAGGATGATATGTATATAAGAGTAGATGCGCATACAGATGCTGTAGGTTCTGAAGCTTATAATTTGAAATTGTCTGAACGACGTGGAGAAGCTGTGAAAACCTACTTAAAGAGCAAAGGGGCAAATCCAGCCAGGATAAAAGTTTATGGGCATGGTAAAACACAACCCGCAGCAAGCAATGAAACTGAAGAGGGAAGGACTAAAAACAGGCGTGCTATAATTAGCAAAATGCCCTGATGATTATTGATATTAAAACAAGAATGAGCCTGTTTCGTTAACAGGCTCATTCTTGTTTTAGGGCTATTCGAAACTGCTTTCAGGTTTATTTTTTTAGTGATTTTAATAACCTGGTCAAGTACCCAATAGAATATAGACGTTGATGATGAACTATGAATCATGTAACTTATAACCTTAGTTATGTAACAGTGAACTGTATAGATAGTTGCACCTTTGCTGTATAAATAATCAACTAATACAACACCGGAATTCATGATAGATAATAGCAGCAATACGAAAACAGCCAACGGTTACAATACTATTCCGCATCATGAATTCAATGACCATAATTCCGGGGATTTCATGACTGGGATCAAACTGAAAATGGACAATGTAAAAGATAAAATGTCGACAATTCTTCAGGAGCTGGATAAGCTTCTTGTAATAATGTATCCTTAGGTATTTCGCCTCTGGAATTTCTTCAACAAAAAAACAGATAAAAATGAAAAAGTACATTGTAGTTGCCTTGATAATTTTAGGCATGGGCTATTCTCCTTCTTTTGCACTGGCACAGAATAAGACCAGGAAAGAAGAAAAGGAACAAAAGAAAGAAGACAGGCGGAATCACAAGCTGAATGAAACCCATGTTAAGATGGATAAAAAAGCTTCTAAAGCTGATAAGAAGGAGCGCAAGATGAATAAGAAGGAACGGAAGGTTAAGGCTGGCCAAAGATCAATGGACGAACAGAGAGATTCTAAAAAATAAAGCCTGGCATCATGAAAACATTTTTTACTGCAACCGACCGGTTGACTCTAGAAAGATACCGGGTGCTGGCTAGCTATAAGAAGCAAAGAGTATGGCGACGAAGGCCTGTTATGGCAATTCTTCCGGGTGCAGATTTAATAATCACCCCCAAATATTATCAGTCATTTCCTACACAAATTTTAATCCCCGTAAAAATTATAAAATGAAAAAGACAGAAATCATACAGGAAACTAAATGGAGTATAGATTCAACCCACAGCGAAATCGGATTTAAAGTAAGACATCTGATGATATCCAATGTGAAAGGTACTTTCAAAAAATTTGATGCCAGTATTTATACAACTGAAAAGGATTTTACTACTGCAACAGTTGATTTATGGATAGATGCTGCCTCCATCAGCACTGGTGATGATTCAAGAGATGAACATCTGAAAGGTCCGGATTTTCTCGATGTAACAAAGTACAAACAGATATCATTCACCTCAAGTACAATAGGTAAACCCGATCATAGTGGTAATCAGGAATTATGGGGTGAACTTACTATAAAGGAAGTTACAAAGAACATAAAGCTGAATATTCAGTTCGGAGGTACGGCAACTGACCCCTGGGGAAATGAAAAAGCAGGTTTCACTGTTACAGGTAAAATCAACAGAAGCGAATGGGGACTTGTGTGGAATACTGCAATGGATGCAGGCGGAATAATGGTAGGTGATGAGATATCTGTTTTGTGCGAAATTGAGCTGATTTACCAGGTTAACAGCAAGGAGAAAATGGTGTTGGAAGCATAAATTCTGGCAGGGAATAAACATTTATACTAACGATATTATTCAACAGCTATGTTTTCCTACGGTTATCAATTCTGGGGTATGCACCTTATTTGGTGGTGTATTTGGTTAATACTGCTTTTCTGGATTTTTGCAACGCCTTACCAGATTCCCGGGCAACGCTACAAGCCTGATAGCCCTCTGGATATACTGAAAAAGAGATATGCCAAAGGTGAATTAAATACTGAGGAATATTATGACAAGAAGAAAGTTCTGGAAGGTAAAACACCATAGAACAAACATTTTCTAAATCAAATTTTAACAACACTAAAAGAACAATTTTTATGAAAAAATCAATCATTTTATTATTCCTGGCAGTTGCTATTACTTTGAATCTGAGCTCCTGTTTCGTTCATCGCGATCATCCTGGTCGCGAACGGCATCAGCATAGAGTTCATGGTGAACATCGTGGTGAACACCGTGGAGAAGGGGGGAGTCACTAACCAATTTCTTTCTTGAATGAATATGGTATGGATATTGCCTGACAAAGGTGGCAATATCCATTATCTGATGTAACGAATTATAATAACCCTTTTGCAATAAAAACCACAATATGGAAAATACAGAAATGGATAACATTGAGAAATTGCACATGACCACCCTGGTATCCTGCATTAATAGGCTGGAAGGTGCAGGTTATGTTACTCAGTTTAAAGCTTTGCCTGAGGGGTTGATGTCATTGACAACACAAAAAACATTCAATCCTGCACAAGTAAGGATAGTCCATTTTTTTCGTTTTGAAGGAGAGTCAGACCCATCCGACAGCGCTATACTATATGCCATAGAGGCCTGGGATGGAGAAAAAGGAACGCTGGTAGATGGATATGGTAAAGAGAGTGATCTGCATACTACAGCATTTATTAATCAGGTAAATGAAATGCAGAAGTAACCTGGTCTGTTGTTCTGGTTTCAATGGTTGACTACAATGGGATGTGGAATTTTGAAACGGTGTGCATGCTTTTCTCTGTTCGATAAGACGTTTTATAAGTGATGTTCAAAACCAAAAAACGAAATGTTATGAAAGTAATTCTGATTGTTGAGGGTAATAAAAGTATTGCTAAAAATCTGGCAGAGATGCTTGTACTGGCGAATTATAAAACTTTGGAAGCCACAGACGGCCATCAGGGAATTGAAATAGCTGCAAAATACAAGCCCGACCTGATTATCAGTAATCTGGTACTGCCTGGAATTGATGGTTTATCAATGGTGCATATTATCCGTCATGATCCTGAGACACAAACAATACCAGTCATTTTGCTGACACCCAATAGAAACCTGGATGATTTCAGAAAAGCAATGGATTCAGGAGCCAATGATTGTTTGGCTTTACCCATCAAATCCAATGAATTGCTCAATGCAATTGAAAATATTTTTAGGATGTACAATGCTATCAAAAAGCATTTATACATTGAATATACCCGACCAGACAATTTACCTGTACCTGTAAGCAACCAGACGATTGAGAAGCTTACCTTAAACATAAACACTACTACTTATCAAAAGAAAACAGTGGTTTATAAGCAAGGTAAGCGGCCTGATTATGTATACTATATTGTGAAGGGTAAAGTAAGAACTTATAAGGTGCATGAAGAAGGAAGGCAGTTGGTGATAGGCTTATATAGTTCAGGTGATTTCTTAGGATATAATGCGTTGTTTGAAGAGACCCCTTATAAGGAGATAGCAGAGACTACCGAATTATCGGAACTGGTATGCATACCAAGAACTGATTTTGAAAATATGGTGTATAAAAACCAGACTGTTGCCAATAAATTACTGAAAATGCTAGCTAAAAATGTTACGGAGCATGAGCAGCAACTGATTGGAAATGCCTATAACACTTTACGTAAAAAAGTAGCAGGAGCCTTAATCAGCCTGGAAAAAAAGTATAAGTCAGATAATGGCCAGCGGTATTGCATTGATATGTCGCGCAATGATATAGCAGCTATCGCCGGCACTGCTGCCGAATCGCTTATCAGAACCCTTAATGAATTCAAAAACGAAGAGATGATACTGATAAGAAAGAACCACAATATTGAAATTGTTAATTCACAGAAACTGCATAATCTGGTAAGGTAACCGGCTGCTTTTATTGAAACAATAACCGAATTTCATTTGGCCCTTGTATGAACATTGCAAAACAAGCACAATATTATGTAACATTCAAGGCCATGAAAGGCTTCATCTTTGTCTTGAGAAAATACATTCACGATTTATTAAGAATGATATGACATTGACATTCTAGTAAATCAGGTTGTTGTTAACCTCTTAATTTTTATAAAACTTAAAATAGTAAACCAATGGCGAATACAAATAAATTAGGCATCTGGATGGATCATGCCAATGCTCATCTAATCGAATTTACAACTGATCCGATGGAAACTAAAACTCTGAACTCAGACTTTACTCATTCTGTAAAGGAGGATACACTTAAAAAGAGTGAGGGCCTTATGCATCATAAAGAGCAGCATGAAGAGGGTAGTTATTATAAGCATCTTGGGGAGATCATTAGAAATTATGAGGCAGTAATACTTTTCGGTCCCACTAATGCAAAAGTGGAATTGTTTAATATTCTGAGGGCGGATCATAATTTTGAAAAAATTGAAATTAAAGTACACAACTCTGATAAGATGACGGAGAACCAGCAGCATGCCTTTGTAAAGGAATATTTTTCTAAACATGCTACACCGCCTGAATTGAAACATTGATAATTTCAAGGTCCAACCTATAGTACTGCCGTAATTTGTAAAAAGGTTGAATTCTTATATTATATTGATGCATAAATGCAATCTGTGCTTTTTTATAAAACACTATTAAAACAAACATCATTATGGAAAATATCATGGTTTTTGATGGCAAAATGAAGGTAAGAACCGGCATTATATTTTTTATGCCAATAGTCTGTTTTGCATTTTGCCTTATTTACTATCTGTCACTGGTTTTTTCTCCCATTTCAGGTCACTCAGGTCCCCTGGGTATAGTTGCAGTTACAAGCCACAATTTTGATAACTTGTTTATCATTTTAGCTATTTCAGGAATTATTACAGCTGCTGCACTCATTTATTGCCTTGTTATTATTGCCCGATTAAAAGAGCTTAATTCAGCTAACAAGATTATCTGGATTATATTCCTGTCTATCTTTGCTCCTTTAGCCATAGCCGTATTCTGGCTGGTTAAAATCAGGCCGATTGAACAATAAGTGCCTGTCTTTGAAACAATCGACTAGACAATCTGGATTAGCTTTTTAATTCTTAATTTTTACATATCATGCCATCATTAGCCGCAGTGTCAATAATTGATTTCCCTTATAAAACCGATCAACAGGAGGCGAAACAATATGCCGGTAAATTATTTGCATCTGCATCGCTCAATATAGATAGGATGATGCAGGTATTTGAAAATACGGAGATAAAAACCAGGAGCTTTTGCAAACCTTTAAGTTACTACTCTGATGTACATACTTTTGAGGCTCAGAATAAGGACTATATCAGCATAGCTCTTGAATACTCTGTAAAGGCAATTACTGATTGTATTTCTCGGGCCCATATCCGTAAGGAAGATATTACCGATATAATTTTCCTATCGACCACCGGCCTGGCTACACCCAGTCTTGATGCGCTTATTGTAAACAAAATGAGACTGAACCAGGATATCTGCAGGACTCCTGTTTTTGGTTTGGGATGTGCGGGAGGAGTAGCTGGTTTTGCCACAGCTTCTAAATTGGCAATAGGTAACCCAAATGCTGTAGTGCTAATGATTGCTGTAGAACTATGTTCTCTTACGTTTTTAAGAAACGATTTCAGCAAGAGTAATCTGGTGGGCGCTAGTTTATTTGCTGATGGAATAGCCGCATGTATAATTACCGGCGACAACCATAAAAATTTTACTGAAAATAAGTTTGCCTACATCGGTTCGCAAAGCAAATTGTATTACGATACTGAGGATGTTATGGGTTGGGAATTCAGGGATAGCGGATTTAAGGTTTTGTTTTCTCAGGACATTCCAGGTATTATTTCCCGGAATATACTTAATGATGTTACTACTTTTTTAAGCAAGTATCAATTGAAAGTTTCTGACATCAATAATTTCATTTTTCATCCCGGAGGGAAAAAAGTTCTCAATTCTTACGAAGAAGCATTATCGATTAGCAGCGACCAACTCAAGAATACAAAGGATGTGATGATTGATTATGGAAACATGTCCAGTCCAACAGTATTGTATGTTCTGGAAAGATTTTTTACGGGTGGTTTTCAGGAGGGGTATGGGTTAATGTTGTCAATGGGGCCTGGGTTTTCGAGCGAGATGGTTTTATTAAAAATGAACAAATCCTAAAATGGCTTTCATTCTTTTTATATCGTTCATCATTCTTATAAGAATCATAGAACTTAATTATTCTGCAAAGAATGAGCGATGGTTGCTAAAGAATGGCGCTGTTGAATATGGACAAAAACATTACCCGGTAATGGTATTGATGCATGTTTCATTTTTATGCGCACTTATTATTGAATATACCCTTAAACAGCCTGGCTCATTTAATCAATTTTTGCTGGCGTGTTATTTTATTCTGCTCCTACTCAAAGTATGGACCATATGGTCTTTAGGCAATTTCTGGAACACTAAAATTTACCACATTTCAGGTTTGCCGCTTATTATAAGAGGTCCATACAAATATATAAGCCATCCCAATTATATACTTGTAACAATTGAAATTGCAATTATACCACTCATATTTCACCTGTACTATACTGCTGTAATTTTCTCTGTACTCAATGCAGCAATGTTGTATGTAAGAATAAAAGAAGAGGATAAAGTGCTGAAGAGCAATGAAAGCAGGTCCTAATATAATTGAACAAATATGGAACAACATAGGGTAATAATAGACTCAATCGGCAAGGTAACACATGACGTGATAAGGATTGTTACATCAAAAACCATAGATCTGGTTTTTACTCCCGGACAAGCAACCGAAATATCCTTGAAAACAATAGAGTGGGAAGAAGAACGTAGGCCATTTACCTTTACCTGCCTGCCCGATGATAATTATTTCGAGTTTATCATTAAAACTTATCCTGAGCGTAATGGTGTAACCAATCAGCTGCTGCACCTGAATAAAGGTGATGAACTGATATTGCATGCCGCCTTTGGCGCTATTGCCTATAAAGGTGATGGCATATTTATAGCCGGGGGCGCAGGTGTAACGCCGTTCATATCCATTTTCAGGTACCTTAACTCGGTTAATAAAATCGGCAACAACAAGCTTATTTTTTCCAATAAAACCAAATCTGATATAATTCTTGAAGAAGAGTTCAAATCTATTCTTGGAGTTAATTTCATCAACATTCTTTCTGAAGAAAAGGTGGAGGGTTATGCTCATGGACAAATTACCCGGGAATTTATAAAGGCGAATGTCCCGGATATAAATCAGCGATTCTATTTATGCGGCCCGCCGCCAATGATGGTAGCGGTGGAAAAGCAATTGGCTGAACTTCATGTCAATCAAAAATCCATAATTAAAGAAGCATTTTAATCAATTAAAAAAAGAAAATCGCAAAAATGAAAACGAACAGACTATCAGAAAAACTGACAACCGTATTGAATACACAGGTTACCGGAGAAGCTCAGGCATCGCAGCTGTATTTAAGCTATGGGGCATGGGCTAGTAGCCAGGGATATACAGGAATTGCGAAATTTCTGTTCAGACATGCTGAAGAAGAGCGCAACCATATGACAATGATTCTTGAATACATTTTAAAGCGAGGTGCTAAAGTAAGTATTGCGGCTATCCCTGCTCCACCAAAGCATCCCGCAGGTATCAGCGATTGTTTTGAAAAAATATTTGAGCATGAGGTTAGTAATACCAAATCTATTTACTCCGTGGTTAAACTGAGCTTAGATGAAGAAGATTGGGCTACCTGGAATTTTATGCAGTGGTTTGTAAAAGAACAAGTTGAGGAAGAGTCATTTGCTATGAATTTAATGGATAAAATAAAAATTGCCGGTGGCGAAAAAGCAAGTCACAATGAACTCTATTCACTCGATCGTGACATGGAAAATAGGCACATTGATGAGAAGTCGGCCATAGAAGTTACAGCTGCTAATCCTTAGGGTATTAAAACTTCAGTCTGGAAATTTCCTCAGTTATATTTATTAATTGTATCTCAATAATAACAGCATTGGTGCCTGTATTCATTTATCCTGTATTGATGCTGTTATTTCTTTGATTAATAACTACAGCAACAATGGCGAACGCGAATAAATTGGGTATTTGTATGGATCATTCCAATGCGATCCTGATTGAGTATACCATTGATCCGATTGAGACCAGAACTCTTGTGTCAGATTTTTCTCATGTTGTCAGGACTGAGGCAGTAGATAAGAACGAAAGCCTTATGCATAATTTGGATCATAAGGGTCAGGCAAATTTTTATAATCAACTTGGGGCAATAATAAAAAATTACCAGAAGGTGATCCTTTTTGGACCAACTGATGCTAAGGTGGAATTATTTAATGTCCTGAGGGCGGATCAGCAGTTTGAGAAAATAGAAGTGAAAGTACATCATTCAGCCTGGATGACGGAAACCCAGCAACATGCATTTGTAAAGGATTACTTTAATGCAGGTTGAAGGATATATATTGCAACTGGCGCAATTAGTTTGGCCAGACCAAGGAGGTGTGAATCATGTAATCATTTACATAAGTTATATAACACTCTATCCTTACCTTATTCACAACTTTGTATAGTGAAAAATCATTCACGCCTTAATTGAATTCAAATGGTAAAGATTTTTGTGTTTGTAATAGCCTTGACTGGCTTTTACTGCTGTGTAGATGCTCAATCAACTGTTATTGCTAAAACTGAATTTAAACAAACAGAAGCTATTAAATCAACTACAGCCCAGATTGCTGGTTCAAATTATAATACCGGGTTCACTGAAAATTATAAGGTATGCATGAATGAGAACGGATATCTTATCTGTAGTGAAAATACAGAATATTGCAATGCAGTTTATATGCAATTCATAGGTATTGTTACGGCAGATTTTTGGAATTCAGATCAGAATTTTTATCATGCAGGGAAAGCTGTGATTGCTGACAAGTCGGTTCCTCAAAGTCAGCCTTATGTAAACACACCGGCTGTCTCGCGCTGATTATGCAATTCTATGTTAGTGTCATTACATTATTAAGCACCAGATTCACCAAGTATAATGAGCGATAAAAATACAATGGAAAGCTATCCTGCTGAATATCTATTTACTAAAAGTTTAAAAGGCTTTTTTGAAGAAGTGGGGCAGCTCAGCAGATTTGCTGCCCGCTTCTTCAGGGAAGTAGTTAAACCGCCGTATGAATTTAAGGCTCTAATGAACCAATCTTATATTATTGGTTACAAGTCATTGCCATTAATTGCGATTACAGGGTTGATTATGGGTATGGTATTGACTATTCAATCCAGGCCAACCATGGCGCAGTTTGGAGCTGAATCCTGGTTACCGGGAATGGTTTCTATATCTATTATCCGTGAAATTGGTCCCGTAATAGCTGCTTTGATTTTTGCAGGTAAAGTGGGCTCAGGTATTGGCGCTGAACTGGCGTCAATGAAAGTTACAGAACAAATAGATGCTATGGAGGTTTCTGGTTTGAATCCTTTTAAATTTCTTGTGGTAACCCGCGTTGCAGCAACAACATTAATGTTACCTGTTTTGGTCATAGCTTCCGATGCCATTTCATTGTTTGGTTGTTTCCTGGCTGTAAATCTTAAAGGAGATATCAGCTTTCATCTGTTCTTTACCCAGGTCTTTTCTTCCGTTACTTTTAACGATGTGTTTCCTGCGCTTATCAAAACATTCTTTTTTGGTTTTAGTGTCGGTATCATCGGATGTTATAAAGGGTATAATTCGGTAAAAGGCACTGAAGGAGTTGGTGCCGCTGCTAATTCAGCAGTAGTCATCGGATCTTTAGCTGTTTTTATTATCGATATGATAGCAGTACAATTAACCAGCCTGTTTAATTGATGTGAAATGGAAGATATTGTTGCAGAGCTTGAACATTTGAAAAAATCATTTGGCACTAAGGATGTGCTTAAAGATATAAATGTCACATTGAAAAAAGGGGAAAACCTGGTTGTTCTTGGCAAGTCGGGTAGTGGCAAATCTGTTCTCATTAAGTGCCTTGTTGGATTAATAGATCCTGATGATGGAAAGGCTGTATTGTTCGGTAAAAATATTTCTGAATTACAAAACCATGAATTGAATCTTTTGAGAAAAAGAGTTGGTTTTTTATTTCAGAGTGCAGCATTATATGACTCTATGACTGTAAGGGAAAATCTGGAATTTCCACTACGGGATTTAAAAGATCAGGATAAAACTGATACTGAAGCATTAATAAGGGAAGCATTGAAAAATGTAGGGCTCGAAGAAGCAATTGATAAAATGCCATCTGAGCTTTCAGGTGGTATGATTAAGCGTGTCGGCCTGGCGCGCACTTTGATTCTCAAACCTGAAATCATACTTTATGATGAACCCACCACCGGACTGGATCCTATAACTTCTAAAGAGATCAGTAACCTCATACTGGAAGTACAGAGAAAATACAGTACAGCTTCAATTATTATTACTCATGATGTTGCATGTGCCCGTATTACTGCCAACAGGATAATAATAATTAAGGATGGCATATTCATAGCAGAAGGTACGTTCGGCGAATTATCTTCATCGGAAGATGAATGGATCCGTTCCTTCTTTATCTAAAATTTTTTAAAAATGAAAAAGACGACAGGAAATAATGTCAGGCTCGGGTTATTTATATCAATAACCATAGCGCTTTTTGTTGCAGGTATTTATTTTGTTGGCGATAGGCAGCAATTATTCAGCCGCTCATTTCATATCTATGGAATATTCAAAAACATTGATGGGCTTCAGGTTGGTAATAATGTCCGGTTTTCTGGTATAAATATTGGCGTGATAGGTGGTATTCATCAGTTATCAGATACCTCTGTTAGTGTAAGATTTGTGGTCAATGAGAGTTCCCGAAAATTTATAAAAAAGAATGTGAGTGCAGTTATCGGTACAGATGGGTTAATGGGTAATAAAGTGGTTTCCCTGATACCGGGATCAGCAGGCCAGCCTGAGATAAGTAATAATGATATTATTGCCACTATCAGACCGGTAAGTATGGATGAAATAATGTGCAAAATTAAAATTACAGCTGATAATGCTGCCAGTATTTCTACCGACATGGCAGCAATAATGGATAATATAACTGAAGGCAGAGGCACCATTGGCAAGTTATTAATGGATACTTCTTTTGCAAATAATATTGATAAAACTATAGTGAACCTGAAACAAGGTACTGGTGGATTTAAAAGAAACATGGATGCCGCCAGTCATAACTTTTTATTGAAAGGATTCTTCAGGAAGAAAAAAGATAAGGCTAAGCAATAGTTGCTATTGTCTTGAAGGAATGAACTGCTGTGTGTATTGTATGCTCTGGATAATCAAGTTATCCGGGGCATTGTTCTTTATATTATATCTGAAAGGTAATTTGAAGTATCATCAGTGCAGGCAATAAAAAAGAGCGCTCTTTCAAGCGCTCCCATTATTAAAACCAACCACGATTTTTCTGATTAATGACGATGATCACCCTGTTCACGATGGTCTCCTCCTCTTTTGCCCTTGCCTTCATGCCAGCCACCTGCCTGCCAGGTATGGCCTCTTCTTGAATGGTTCCAGTGTCCTGCCTGATATTGATAGCCTTCACGTGGCGGCTCGGCCCAATGGCCGCCTACATGCTCATAATGTCCGTTATTTTCATGCCAGTCTTCACCTATCCATATATGCCTTGGGCTTGGCGGTGCAGTGCGTACAATGATGGGCGCTATTGGCCGCACATGTACATAAATCTGTGCAGAAGCCGAATATATCCCGGATGTCAGGGCTATGGCTAAAGCAAGGAATGATTTTTGTGTCTTGTTCATTATAACTCCTTTTTAATTTGCCGCAACCGGCGGTACAGTTGTGAATAAAATTCACAGCACAAAATTGAGACGGAATGAAAAATGTATTGTTACAGTATTCGGGATAAGATTTACAAAATTTACAGATGGAGTATTCTTCGCAGATTATTTTCAGAATGCAGTAATAATGTAAGTTTCTTCAAGAGTTGTGTAAATAATTTAATAGCAACTGAATCCACCTTTGCATTGTGATAATTCATTCACAAATTAATCAGTAATTATGTCTATACATCATCAAAAGCACCACAAAGAAGGAGAAGGAGTAAAAATGATTGGTACTCCTGCCGAATTGATAGAACTAATGATACCCGGCGACAATGAAAGAGACTGGGCCATCGACCAGATTGACAACGAAGGGCCAAAGCATAAGCAGATATTCAGTGCTTTATTGCTCAACCGACTTTTCAGGATGATAAAAACAATTGAGAAAAGTTCTGGTAAACAATTTGAATTGCAGGGTGGCTATGAGTTGTTTAAAGAAGAAGATAAAAATGCTACTGCTATGCCGATAGCTGTTCCAATAAATATTGGGACTGATCTGGATAAGAAACTGATTGCTGATGCTATTGCCCATGCTCCTGAACATGAAATATTGGTTTATGCAGCTAGCATACAGGCTATTGAATGGGTAATAGTTGCTACTGAATCTAAATAGAATCTGATCAGCAATAGTAAATCTCGTTTCCAGGTTATTCAATTTTAAAAGTTAACAACATTTAATCCAGATAATAGATACAAAAATGAAAGCATTGGTATATCATGGCCCTGGCACTAAAAGCTGGGAAGAAAAAGAAAAGCCGGTTATTCTTAAACCAACAGATGCGATTGTAAAAATATTGATGACTACAATTTGCGGAACCGATCTTCATATCATGAAGGGCGATCTTCCGGATGTGAAAGATGGAACAACAATTGGTCATGAAGGTGTTGGTATTATTGTTGAAACGGGTAATTCTGTTACCCGTTTCAAAGAAGGTGATCACGTAATAATTTCCTGTATTACAAGTTGTGGCAAATGTGAATATTGCCGGAAGTCCATGTATTCGCACTGCACCGATGGTGGCTGGATATTAGGTAATCTGATAGATGGCACCCAGGCCGAGTATGTAAGGATACCCCATGCAGATAACAGTCTTTATCCGATTTCATCAGAGGCGGATGAAGAAGCCCTGGTAATGCTGAGTGATATTTTGCCTACAGGTTTTGAATGTGGTGTCTTGAATGGACAGGTGAAGCCTGGCGATACTGTAGCTATAGTTGGCGCAGGCCCTATTGGCATGGCTGTATTGCTGACTGCACAGTTTTATACACCTGCTGAAATCATTGTTATAGATATGGATGAGAACAGGCTCAATGTGGCAAAAACATTTGGAGCAACTCATACCATCAACAGTGCTTTGGTAAATGCAAAGGATAAAATCATGGAGCTTACGGATAACAGAGGTGTGGATGTTGCTATTGAAGCTGTAGGTATTTCAGCAACGTTCGAGCTATGTGAAGAGATTATTGCTGCTGGCGGACATATAGCAAATATAGGAGTACATGGTAAGAGCGTTACCCTCCATATGAAATCCCTATGGTCGAAGAATATAACAATCACCACCCGCCTGGTAGATACTGTTACTACGCCAATGTTGCTTAAAACAGTTCTATCGAAAAAAATTGAACCCAAGAAACTGATCACCCATCGTTTTAAATTAGATCAGATTATGGAGGCCTATGAGGTATTTGGCAATGCTGCCCAGGAAAAAGCACTCAAAGTGATTCTGACTTGCTAACTGGGTTTGACTTTATCATTTAAGGTTTGAATTGTGCTATTGTTTTGCACCTTTTATTCATTTGCCTGGTAATACATCTCTTTGCACGAAGTATCTATTTTGAAACAGGCTTATACCTTGTTTATGATCTTTAATGGTTGCATTGTTCATTGATGGGTATGAATTATGTAAGTTTTTTTAATGGTTGTGTAAGCATTCTATTTTATCTATTGGTAACCTTTGCACGGATTATTAAAACGGAAAATAAGACCTGAATTTCTTCACTCTAATTCATTGTTTAATATTAAATAAAACATACGCAATATGAAGAATAAAAAAGTATTGATTGCAATCGGGATGATCCTGTTTCCCGCGGTTTTCCTGACTTTCTGTACTAAAACCAACCGGACATTAAATATGTCCACAGGCGCAACGCCTAGTATTCTTACTTCAACAAAAGGCACTGTTGTTGTTAACCCGGTAGGTGGTACTGCTTGGGATGGAACAATTGCCTCAATATGGCAAGGTGCAACTAAACTTACAACCCATGCAGTTGTCCCGGATCTTGGAAACGGCACATTCGGAGGTTTCATTGGTAATGCTACCGATATTACTATTCGCTCACTATATGACGGTAGTAACATTTACTTCCTTGTTGAATGGAATGCCGACCAGAAAAACCTGGCTTCATCTCCTTGGTATTACAATGCAGTCAAAAGACTATGGGCTCAGGAAGCAGGTACACCTGTGAAAAATGCAGATAGCACAACATTCCGTCCTGCCTTTATTCAAGACCAGTTTGTGATGATCTTCAATATTGCTAATTCCTGTCCAACCTTTACCAGTCTCTCATGTTATGCAACTTGCCATGCTAACTCCTCCTTTGGCGGGGCAACCAATCCCACAGGCGGCGCTATGAGAACCAATGGTCCATCTGAGTTTTTAGATTGCTGGAGGGCGCGTATGTTGCAGGTTGTAAACGCAAATCAGGCTAATGATGCTTTTCTGGATTGGGGAGGTGGTACACTGAATCAAAACGAAGTTCATAATGATCTACAGGCGTCAACATCTGATGGTGGGTTTAGCAATAAGCAGACATTGACAATTACCGGAACATCGGTAAAAGAGGTAGTGCCAGCCTGGGTATATCCATCAGGAAATTACTCTGGTGGTGCAATGTTACAAAGTGATACCATGTCCGGTGGTAAAGCAGTTAAAGTTAAATCAGTAGATTCAAATGGCGTACTCACTTTATCGGATTTAAGCACCATTGACCCGAGAACCGCCGCATCAGGCAATAGCTATCAGCAGATCGGCAGTGGTGACGGAGCTAAATGCATTCCCGGTAGCTTTGTTTCACCTTATACCGGAAGCAGGGGCGATGTTACGGCCAATGCATTCTGGACTGGCACAGGCTGGAGATTGCTTTTAATGCGTGCATTGAAAACTTCAGATTTAGTTAACGACGTGGATTTCTCAACGTTAGTTGATCAGCCATTTGGTATCGGTGTAATGTTTAATGGTGCTGATAATGAACATGCCATAGTTAATGGACTGACACTGCATTTCAATAAATAATTTTCAGTTACTAAATATTGTTTTCTTATGAAAAAAATAGCAGTCATTTTCCTGACGTGTATCATGGTTTTGTTTATTACTCCAGGTTGTTACAAGGTTGCAACAGTAACCGTAGACAATTCCCCCGCTATTACTAAAACTGTAAGTCTGAAAAGCGACCTTGTACCTGTATTTTCCAAAAGCTGTGTATTGTCAGGATGCCATACAACCGGGGGGCAGGCACCGGATTTATCTTCTGACAATGTTTTTAATTCTCTGACCTCGGGCAACTTTATTAATAAAACAACGCCTCCAGGTAGTAGGCTTTACTTATGGCTAACCGGTAAGGAAGCAATAGCAATGCCAATCGGAGCTCCAAATAATCCATCAAACATTAATGCACTGGTGCTTGCATGGATATCTCAGGGTGCAAAAAACAACTAAATTTTTTAAAATGAAACACACCCAATTATATAGCAGAACATTTTTCTTTTTCTGGTCAGGTTTATTTGTTTTTCTTCTACTGGTCAGTGGCATGGCTATTGCTCAGACTGAAGGAGTAGATTCATTGACCAATACTCCAGTAAGAAAATACCAACAGGTTAAAAATACTTTTGAGAGTAATCTAATTATTGATGATCAGTCGGTAATGGTTCCCTCAAAAAATACGCTTGAATTTGATATTCTGCATCGCTTTGGGATAATAAATAACGGCTATTCCAATTTCTACGGTTTGTTTGCTCCTCCTGTAATAAGGTTGGGGTTTGAGTATGTCCCAATTAACAATCTGCAGATAGGTTTTGGACTATGCAGTAACAATATGGATCTGGACCTGAATGGAAAGTATGCCATTGTTAAACAATCCAGGGGTGCAATTCCGGTTAGTGTAACTTACTATGGTAATATCGTTATAGATACACGCTCATCATCTGATTTTGTAGAGCGCGGAGACAGGTTATCTTACTTCAATCAGTTAATGGTAGCCCGTAAGATTAATTCAAAATTGTCAGTACAGACAGCGCTAAGTCTATCTCATTTTAATAATGTACCAGGATATACAGATGCAGAGGGTGTTATCAGAAATACGGTAATGAATGACCAGTTTACCTGGTCTTTGATGGGGAGGTATAAACTGACTGAAAAAATGGCCATTCTTGTGGATTATGATCAACCATTGACTCAGAATCCGACAAACAATCCTCATCCCAATGTAGCCTTCGGATTAGAAATTACTACCAGTTCCCATTGTTTCCAGATCATCGCTGGAAATGGCCAATATATTCTGCCTCAGCTCAATGCAATGAATAATCAGAATGATTTTTCAAAAGGCCAGTACTTGCTGGGTTTCAACATGACCAAGTTGTGGAATTTTTAAAATGTTTCTAGTATTTTTTGTTAACCTGAAATTTTAAACAATGAAAAAAATAATTTTCTTAAGCGTCTGCGCTGGTTGTGCCATCATTTGCTTCTCCTTTATACCAGATGGCAAAAAGACATGGAATGCCCCACCATCTTCAGCATCTAAAACTAATCCGCAAAAAACAATATCCACCGAATCAATCAGTGATGGAAAAGCCTTGTATGCAAAACACTGCCAGTCATGCCACGGAAAATCTGGTAAAGGTGATGGTACAAAGGCATTTGAACTTAAAACAGAGCCTGGCGATTTTTCAAAATCCATATTTCAGTCACAGTCGGATGGTGCAATTTTCTATAAAATTTCAGAAGGCAGGGATGATATGCCCAGCTTCAGGAAAAAAATTGCAGATGCCAATGATATCTGGAACATAGTTAATTATGTGCGAACATTAAAAAAGTAAACCAGTGGTATTTTTGGTTTGTGAGTGTAGTAAATTCCGGGGAGATTTTTGTATGCTCCCCATTCTCCTTGCCTGGAATTACTGATATTATCAGTATAAAGTCTGAAGGCAGAAATTCTCTCCTAATAGATAAATCTCATTGAGTACAAAAAATGTTTTATGCAGATACAAACAGACAGGTTGCCACGGAAGAAATATGTTGTTTGGTTAGCAATATTATCCATATTAACTATGATCGGAGTGGCACTTAGATTCGGGAAAATTAAAGCCCCTAAAATGGTGAAATTGCTTACACGTGATGGAAAACTGGTGGAAATTAATGCTAAACTTTTAGCTGCATATCGTAAAAAGTTTCAGATAAAGAGTTGTTGAATTGGGTTAACAATACGTAGTTGTTCACAAGATTATTTAACTGCGTCTGGAAAATGTAACATTTTAACTAAGAAAATTATGATAAAGGAATTCAAAAAACTCACAAATCCGGAGGTTGCTTTGTTAATGAAAGCACCGGCTCTTGTTTCTGTGCTGGCTGCAAGTATCAATAATACGATGAACAACGTAGATAAAGCTGATGCTATAAAACTGGCTCATCTTAAAAGCTTTACTTCCGATCCGGTTTTGGCAGATTACTATAAAGAAGTAGAAATAAATTTTAAAGAAAATTTTGAGCAGGCAGAAAATTTATTTACGCCATTTGATGATGCTAAGAGAGCGCTGCTGAAAAATGAAATCCAAACTATTAATCTGGTTATCTGTAAGCTGGATAGGGAATTTGCAATCCCGTTTCAATTAAGTCTTTCCAGGTATGCCGAACATGTAAGGAAAGCAGAGAAGTCCGTTCTTACTGACTTTATTTTCCCTTTTATTTTGCCCGGTCTCACAGATTGAAGAGTTATGACTTAGCAGCACTTGGTCTAATTCTTAAGGATCTCACCTATGAATGTTGTAATTTATAGTCATAGTTCTGTAACAGTTTAAAGTGCATATCATCTCACCTTTGCCTAGTGAAAATTTCTTCACATAAAATTTACTGAAATGAAAAAAATAATTGTATTTATCATGATTGCCAGTCTTTCTCTGACATCTTTGCCAAAGCTATCAATGGCCGTTACGCCTGCTCACACCACAGCCGCTAGTGCTTTGGCTGAAGCGCCTGCCAGCGTTAATATTTTAACCTCCAGGCTGGATGAAATAAAGAATACAGACAAATCAAATCTTACTTCTTCTGAAAAAAGAGGTTTAAGAAAAGAAGTTCGCTCCATCAGGCAGCAACTCCGTGAAATCGGCGGGGGTGTTTATATATCTGTTGGCGCAATTATACTTATCGTCATACTGCTGATTTTATTTCTTTAATCTTCAGAAAAAACACTCGCCGATCACTAAGTTAAATAATGCCAAATATAATTTCTAAATAAAAAAGACAATGACAAACACAACACAATTAAAAGGGAACTGGAATGAGACAAAAGGCAAGTTGAAACAAAAATTCGCTATGCTTACTGAGAATGATCTGCTGCTGGTAGAAGGTAAGCAGGATGAGCTTTTGGGCAGACTGCAACTTAAGCTAGGAAAATCCAAAGAAGATATCCATAAAATCATTGCCGATTTATAATTATCGGTTATTGCAGCACTCATTTTTTTTAAACATTCAAAAAACAAAAATGAAAAAATCAATCATAATTCTCGCTGTTCTCGGACTGACCACGAACACGATAATGGTAAGCTGTGATTCGCCTGCCAAAAAGGTAGAAAACGCCCAGGAAAACGTAGATGCCTCTAATAAGCAACTCGATCAGGCAAATCAGGATTACCAGAATGACATAAATAATTACAAAAAAGAAACGGCAGCTAAAATTGCTGCCAATGAAAAAAGCCTGGCCGATTTCAAAGCGAGAATTAAGGATCAGAAAGCTGATGCAAAGAAGGATTACGAAAAGAAAGTGGCTGACCTGGAAAAGAAAAATTCTGACATGAAAAAGCAGATGGATGACTACAAAGCTGAAGGAAAGGATAAATGGGAGACATTTAAAACCGATTTCAACCACAGCATGGATGACCTGGGACAATCTTTGAAAGACCTGGCAAAATAGCCTTTTTGTCAGGCACTCTGTTGTACTATACTTTCTGATTTTAAAATGCCAGCATCGATTTATGAGAACTTCAAGCTTTCTTTTAATTGCAATTGTAATCTTTGTCTGTAGTGCTGAGGCTCAATCTCCTATAATGGACAAGGATGATCTACGTGAGCAATTGCAATATGGATACAAGGTAGGCACTAATTATGCTGGCATTGTTGATTTCAAAGGTGAATCGTTTTCAGCAAAGCCGGTCTTTGGTATACTTTCGGGAATCTTTGCAGCAATTCCAATTTCAAAATTCTTCGGGATACAGCCAGAGGCTTTATTTTCTCAGAAAGGATTCAGGGGGGAGGGGTACACTTCAGGATATTATTTTGAATTAAAGAGGACTGCCAGCTATCTTGACCTCCCTGTTTACTTCTTGTATAAGCCATATAAGTTTCTATCTGTAATGATAGGTCCGGAATTCAGTCTGCTTATTCAGCAGGATGATAAATTTAGAGCCATCACTGATGTCAGGCTGCTTAAAGATCAATTCTATAACGATAAGATAAGAAAAAGCAATTTCAGCTTAACAGGTGGCTTGGATTTTTATCTGAATAGAATTGAACTTGGTGCAAAAGCTGGAATCGACTTGCAGAATAATAATGGATCTGCAAATTCAACTCCAATGTACTACAGAAATATCTGGTGTCAGGCTACTATAGGTTACAGAGTGCATTTGTAGGTAGCAAAATTTCCACCTGCTTTTATTAGGGTTAGCTGTTGAAGTATACGTTAACATCATTAAGTATTATTTCCTCTCACAATTTAATTAAACAAAATGAAAAATATCAAAACTGCACTCACGCTGACACTTTTAGTGACAGGACTTAATCTTGCAGCACAGGAGAAAGTACATCATGAAGAATATGGCAACACCCTCAACCTGGGTGTGGGCCTGGGTTATTATGGATATGTTGGTCATACCACACCTGTGATACACGCTGATTATGAAATTGCAGTAAGCAGGTATTTTACGCTCGCTCCATTTCTTGCTTATTATTCTTACACAGATTATAACAATTGGGGAGATCCGCAAAACCCGTACCGGGATTATCAGTATCGCGAAACGGTGATACCTATGGGTGTAAAGGCTTCGTATTATTTCGACAATCTCGTCGGTGCAGCTCCAAGTTGGGATTTTTATCTCGCAGGTTCATTGGGTTTTGCACTCATAAGCACTACCTGGCCCGATGGTTATGGCGGCAGCACTATACTTAAAAGTGGCCCAAGCCCCTTATTCCTCGCTCTCCATATTGGAACAGAATACCACATGACTAAAAAGGCTGGTTTATTCCTTGACCTTTCTACAGGAGTATCCACCTTCGGATTAGCAGTTCACTTTTAAAAATTCACTTTTATTAAAACTATACAAATGAGCAATCTACTTTATTTAATTGCAGTTATTCTCATCATCGGATGGTTAGTTGGGTTTATTGGTTTTGGCGCAGGCGGGCTGATCCATATTTTATTGGTGATAGCAATTATTGCTATACTAATTAGGATAATTCAGGGGAGAAGTGTTTTATGAAATTTACCATAGCAAATTGAATTTTTATAAACAGAAAAACATTTTTTTATGGAAAATCCGGATATAGCAGCAGCAGAGGTGAAACTGTCTTTTTATGAATTGGAAAAATCTGCCCATGCTGCTAAAGATCAGCTTAGAAGATTTTTAAAAGGACTTTCAAAAGTTCAGATGATTGCTGAAATAAAACGGCTTCAATTATCTGATCTATGCCTGAATATCTTTTGCGAAGCGCAGATATTGGATGCCCAGGATTGTGAGATATGTATGGCAGTTCAGGAGATCAGAAAAGAAATGGAGGCTTTGGAAGCGAGGCAGGCTTCCTATTCGCCTACGCTGTATTATTATTCAAAAAATGAACTCCGTACTTCTTATCTGTATCAGGATTTCGATTAATTTCTACCATCAAAAACAGAAGTAAAACATGAAAGTACCTGTTGTAAAGAAATATCACCCTGTCGTTAATGATCTTGTGGAACTTGTAGACAAATATGGCTGGAAGGCAGATTTCGAGAAAGCTATTAAAAAAGCCGCTGGTTATAAATTGCCTTTTTTAGATAAGGTTAATAATCTGGATCAATACCTCCAATGGATCAATGAATTCCTTTATTGGGTACCCATCGAAACAGCTTCCGGAGACAATATTGATGACCACCTCAGCGCATTCTATTTTATTGCCGACCAGGAGCCTGTACTGTCTCTTCAGAATAAAGTGTCACCACACGATAAAATGGATAAGCTGACTCCTTTTTCTGAATGGTTGGTGCGGTATGCCGATGCCATAGGCTTGTTTCTCGATACTCCTGAGTCACTTACTGAGCTGTCTGAACAAAGTTTTTATGATTCTCCCTATTACAATATGCATGAGTATCAGAGGCCCCGTGGCGGATGGAAATCATTTAACCAGATCTTTGCGCGTAACTTTAAACCTGGGTATAGGCCGGTGGCAGCTATCAGCGATAATACAGTTATTATTATGCCTGCCGATTCCACTTTCGCAGGTCAATGGGAAATAAGAAACGACTCACGGGTAACCGTAAAAAATATCAACTGGCACATTAGCGAGCTGCTCGAAGGAAGCCCTTACAAAGATCGCTTCGATGGAGGTTTGTTTATGCACTCTTTCCTCGGGCCTGCCGACTATCATCGTCAGCATGCACCTGTTGCAGGAAAAGTATTGGAAGCACGGGTTATTCAAGGTCAGGTATATCAGGAGGTTTTGCTTAAGCCAGAAGAGCATAACCCGGCAAAGCACACTTTAAAACGTAAAAGAAGTTACGATGCAAAAGATAATCTGGGATACCAGTTTGCCCAGACCAGAGGTCTTATTGTACTTGATTCATCAATAGGTCTGGTCGCCATAATGCCTATAGGCATGTGCCAGGTGTCTTCGGTAATAGTTACTGCTGAGGTTGGCGTTTCGCTCCGCAAAGGTGAAGAATTATCGTATTTCCAGTTTGGTGGTTCAGATATAATCTTACTATTTGAATCCTCGGCCAACATCTGTTTCACTGCATTCCCGGGTTCGCATTATAAGGTAGGAAATAAAATTGCCGACGCATATCCGGTTTTATAATAGATAAGCTGTATGTAAATACTGCAAAAAATCAATTAAACATCTTGTATCATGCCGTTGCAGAAAATCAGATTAGTAGCCTACCAATTGGGTGAGCGAATTCATCTGAAAGATTTTAAAGCTAATTCAAGATACCTTGTTTGCTCTGCTTCTTCAACCGAAATATTCATTAAGAAGGGGCTTACTTCATATATCTCTGTTCAGAATTCGGGTGAGGTGGCTTTCTCCGACTGTGATGAAAATACTATCAGTGAGTTTATGACATTTGTATTGCCATTTGTTGTTCTTCCTGTTGCTTCGGGTAAAGAATACAAAGAAGATTTTGTTATCGAAGTTGTGCCAGGCGGTCAACTGATTTTCGGTTACAACTCCATCCTCGTGCCTGAAATAAATGAAGATGTCATAAAAATTGCATTACTCAATGTCAGTCAGTCTGTAGTGCTTGATTATTTTACTGAGTTATCGCAGTATCTCCTGTTCGAAACTGCCAGGTATACTCAGGAACTTGAATTAAGAGGCCGCCTGAGTATTTCCCGAAATAGGCTGATGAAATTCATTGGTAAGGCACTCAATACCCACAACAGGATTGTTGATAACCTCTATTTTATTGATGCTCCTGATACTGTTTGGGATAATCAATATCTCTCGCAAATCAATCGTGGCCTTTCCCGTACATTCAAGCTAAAAACCCGTTTCCGCGAAGTTGAATATACTTTGAAAATTATAGATAATAATCTCAGCATTTTTGCCCAGCTTATTCAGCATATCGAAAGCAAAAAACTGGATGTGATCATAATTATTCTGATCCTTTTTGAGATTGCCAATGCACTCATCGGTAAGCATTGATAATCTTTTTACAAGCATAGATATTCACTATGGAGCCAAATAATATTGATTAACTATGAAAATATTATCAAAGGCACTTACACTGAATTAACTCAATCGAATCTATAATATGATCCCTAAAGGAAAATTGCTAATTATTGGTGGTCACGAAGACAAAGGGCCTGTGCCCGGCGAGAACCTGAATATTGACCACAAAAGAAAGCCAAAGACCCGTTTCGAGATTTTAGGTTCTCTTATTCCTCAGGCATCCCGGGGGCATCAGATTATTGAAATCATTGCTTCTGCATCCTCTATCCCTTTGGAGATGGAGGAGATTTATATAAAATCCTACAAGGATGAAGGGTTCACTCACGTTGGTTTTATAAATGTAGAAAATGAACAGGACACACATAATCCCGATTCATTAAAGCGCATTCAGAATGCTCATGCTGTTTTCTTCACAGGTGGCGATCAGGTTAGACTTCTGACTTTATTGGGTAAAACAGAATTACTTCAGGCAGTAATCAGGAAGTATAATTCCGATACAAATTTTATTGTTGCAGGCACCAGTGCTGGTGCTATGGCCTTACCTGAAACAATTATAGCCAGTGGTATAATTGGCGCTGCATTGTACAAAGAAGATTTACATATAGCTGCTGGATTTGGGTTAATACAGAATGTAATTATCGATACTCATTTTATACGGCGGGGACGGTTCGCCAGGTTGGCACATGCAGTTACTATAATCCCTTCCTGCCTGGGTATCGGTCTGGAGGAAAATACTGCTGTATTAATTACCGGAGGTAATCACGCCGCGTGTCTTGGATCCGGAATGGTGGTCATTATTGATGGAAGTAAAATTGGTATTACTAACATAGATACAGCCAGAGATAGTATCCCCGTGGTAGTAGAAAATTTAGTGGTAAGTATTCTTGCTGAGGGAAGCAGTTACGACATCATTGAAAGAAAATTTTATCTTAATAAGGCTAAAAATGTTTAGGCTATCTACTCTTCAGAACATTTTGGTCTTATTCTTTGTAACTGGATTACTCAGCAGTTGTGAAATGATGAAGCAGAGTTCAAAATTCAACTTCAACGACGGATTATACCATACCGGCAGGTTTTCAAAACAAAAAGTTTATGTCCTTTCAATTGATGACGATACCTTATCGGTATTCCCGGTTATTCAATATGGCGACTCCTCTGCCGTGCTCACGAAGCAAAGGGTAAACTATATTGCATGTCAGAATAAGTTTAAGGACAATAAAGTCAGTCATACTTTCTACCGGCCTTCTCTTGATCTGGATTTTATGACCATACCCCTTAAATACAGGTTTCCAGCCGGCCAGCTACCCAATACATTAACCACCAATTTTAATGGGGCATTCTATGCTGGCTACCGTATCGACGAATACAAGCTTAATTATAAACACACTCCGCTCAGTACCTATAAGCAGACTATAAAGCATTTAGGCTACAGCGCCGGTTTGTTTACCGGTTTGGGCAGTTCCATCATCAACAATTCAGTTTTAAAGTCTTTGGCCCCTGTCAATGAATATGATGGAGTCCTGCTTGTCTCAGGCATAGCTGTTAATCTGGCAGTAGAAAAGATATCAATAGGTGTTGCCCTTGGTACTGATTATCTCATGGACAGGAAACATAGAGATTGGATATATGAAGGCAAGCCCTATTTGGGGTTTACTTTAGGGCTGAATCTGGATTGATGAATTTGTTTAATTTGCAATGTATTCGGGATGTTTTTCAAATTTTAGGTTGTAATGCAATTAGTGAGTTTTTTTTTATGTGGCAAATTATTACTCATTTAGCTACAAATTGCACTTTCTACTTGCAACTTTCTATTTTTGATTTTAAATGGAAAATTCCCTTACCAAAACAAGAATAGAGATAGCCATTCTTTTTCTGTTGTACCTGATACTACTCCCCAGGGTTTATATGGAGTATGATATGGGTTTCTGGCGTGAATGGGCAGTGTATATTCATCATCATGGGTTGTCGGAGGCTTATGCTGTAGGGTCCCCAATTAACTATTTTCCGGTATTTGTTTATTCTCTATATTTTTATGATTTGCTCCAGGGTACTGAGGCTAATATTGTACATAATATTAATAATATTAAGATACTGCTCGTTTGTTTCGATTTTTTACCTCTTATAACACTTTGTTGTTTCCGGCAAAAGATATTGTCGTTCAAAATTCCTTATCTGTTTCTTTTACTTAATGTGGCTTATGTTTTCAACAGTATGGTATGGGGACAGATAGATGCCATTTATACAAACCTGGCTTTTTTGGCAATAGTAGTTGGTATTGCATACCCTGTTCCGGCAATGCTGCTTTATATACTTGCCATATATACCAAGCCTCAGGCTATTGAGTTTCTGCCAGTAATACTTATTGTAATGGTATACAGTATCCGGAATCTCAAAACTCTGTTCCTGCTGTTAGTTAGTTCGGGGCTCTTTAAAATGCTACTGTTGCTACCTTTTATGCATGATGGGGGAATAGGCAGATTACTGGGTTTTGCAAAAGGATCTATAGGTCTTTATCACAATCTGTCTATATCTGCGTTCAATATCTGGTATCTTATTACCCGGGGCAATCCCTATTTTATCAATGATACCGATGTATATTTTTTGTTTTCTTACAGAGTCTGGGGGCTGGCGTTATTTCTATTGGCGATGATATGGGTTTTAGTTCCAATAATTAAAAAAGTACTGCAACTCAGAAAGGATAAACTTGAATTTGATGAGAACGGTTATCAAATGTTGTTTTTAGGAACCGGGCTACTATGCCTGTTTTTCTTTTATTTCAACGCCCAAATGCATGAGCGTTATGCGCACCCAATTATTATATTTTTCTTCTTTTATGGGGTAGTATCTAAAAATTTCAAACTTTTCATATTGGCTTCAGTGCCCTATTTCCTGAGCCTGGATAAAGCTTTTTCATTCCCGGATGGGTATTTACCCATTATTCATTACAAGTTCCTGTTTGCTTCCAAGGTTATTGCTTTATGGTATACTGCGGTGGTGATTTATGGGAGTTACCTTTGGTATCGGCTTCGAAATATGCAGGAAGAACTATTTATGGGTTAGACATTTTTTTTTCCTTTGATCAATTTTGGATCCTGCGTAATATTTATATTGGGTCTAAAGTATAGCTCAATTTA
>CAIVEH010000166.1 GCA_903904855.1 uncultured Bacteroidota bacterium
CAGTGTTTGGGGTTGTTCTGCAACCTCAACTGTTGACGTATATGCTGTTTCTGTACCCTATTTTACCTATTCAATAAACAGAGGCTGTTTGCTGGATACAGTATATTTTAATGACCAGACGTTTAATGCCAGCTATTATGTCTGGAATTTTGGCGATGGTGATTCTACTATTGGCCGTGATGCATACCATTTATTTGGTGCTACAAGCACGAATGTATTTACTGTTACACTGACAAGTAGCAATGCCCATTGCCCAAACACATCATGGGATACTGTAGTAGATACCCGTCATAGTGTTGTTTCCAGCTTCTGGCCAACACCCGATACATTCTGTCTGGGTACTCCAAGTATTATGGTAAATAATTCAACAACCACGCTTGGGCCGAATACAGGAAATGTAAACTGTAATTGTTATACTGTATCCAGCTACTGGGATTACGGAAATGGAGTTACAGATACAGTAAATAACCCTACATATACCTATGATGCATGTGGTCAGTTCGATGTTCATCTTACAGTTACTGACTCATTAGGTTGTACTTCTACTTCCTCTCAGTTTGTTTATGTAATACAACTAGGTGTTAGTTCATTTACTGATACTACTCTTTGTATCAGTATGCCACTGCCTATGTCAAATGTGGTTACCGTTTGTCCGGTTGGATTCTCAGTACCAAAGCAGTTTGTTTGGACACAGAACACACCTAATCTGAGCGATACTTCAATACAGAATCCTACATTATCCGGATTAGGTTTGTTCCTCGATACCCTGACAATTTCCTATCCGGGAATACCAGGTCCAGGCGGAACTTTTGGTTGTACTATTCAGGATTTTGTAACAGTTGATGCGGTAATGGGTAGGGTACTCACAGGTGTTACTGCTTCTGCAACGATAGAGTTTGGCGATTCCATACAACTGAATGCAAATAATGAGGTTATTTATTACTGGACACCGAATGATGGCAGCCTCAGCAATCCAAATATCAATAATCCGATAGCAACTCCGTCAGTAACAACAACCTATACTGTTTATGGTCTGGATACCAATGGTTGTCTTGATTCGGCCTATGTTACTGTTTATGTTGACACCAGTACAGAAACCGGATTGCCGTCAGCCTTTACACCAAACGGTGACCATAGCAATGATATCTTCCATCTTGTAGGATCGAAATTTGATAAACTGGTGGAATTCAGGGTATTTAACCGTTGGGGCGAATGTATTTATTATACAAATGAAAGAACTCAGGGTTGGGATGGAACCTACCATGGCGTGCCACAGGATATTGGCGTATACAATTATGCAATAATTGTAGCAACACCAGCGGGACAGAATAAAGTCTATAAAGGAAATATAACGTTGATCAGGTAGCTAAGCTGCCATTCAAATCAAAATGATAAAATCCCCTGTACAATTTGCAGGGGATTTTTTTTGGCCGAATAAATCAAATTTCACTTCGGTGTCCTACAAGGATTTAAATCTGATAGGTTGAGGATAAGTATTCATTTAAAAATAAAAAGCTGCCTGGTTTTTGTTGAACCCAGGCAGCTAATAATTTAAGTGATTTTATCAGGAAATTAGTGAGGTGTATTCGCCTGTCTTTTTAAAGAATCCAGAGAGTTTATTGGTGTTTGCCTTCCCATATGGCAGGTAACACAGGCAATCTTTTCGATGGTATGATCGCCACCTATTATTTTACCAAGGTAATTTTCATTGATTGCAGCGGTCATCCGCATCATATCGCGGGTTATATTTTTTTCAGGTTTGTTATCTGATGCGAAGTCGAATTTAGGTTTTTCCTGGCCTTCAATTTTTTCAGCCACATGGCAGAAATTACACTTCACACCTAAGGAGAAACAATATCCTTTCATGATGTTGTGCAATTCCCTGCCTGAAATGTTCTTGGGCAATACTTTCAGGTTTTTGGGCTTATCATCGTCATCGTCGTGTCTTTGAGCAAAGCTCTGTCCCACAACCATACCTGCACATATGGTAGTAATGAGCACTATTTTTTTGTTTAAACGCATAGTTGAAAAATGATTTAAGTATGATTAGCGGATAAAAATAGCAAAAATTATTTTTTAAGCGTGTGATAGCAGCGTGTATAATTTATGGATACCGAAATAATAGTAACGCTATTATAAAATAAATGTTATTTTTGATACTAACAGATGAATAGTGAATAAAGTTTTATAGGTATAGGCACTTAGGTCGCAATATCAATCC
>CAIVEH010000167.1 GCA_903904855.1 uncultured Bacteroidota bacterium
CGTTAGTAGTAAGTCTTTAGAAAGACCTGGTACATTAATTACATAAACTCAAAACTATAAAGAACTACTACTTGCAAAAAATCAAAAAGTCAAAAAGATAATCCTTTTGACTTTTTAATTGCGGAATGCAAAGGTAAGGAATATTTTGAAATGAAATGGGAAATTGCAGGTTTTATTTCATTAGAAAACTTAACTACCCGCAGAAGCAGCAAATATCGACATTGTTTCTACCTACCTTTTTAAGGTAAAACCATCAATCTATACCTGTAACCTTTTCACATAAACAAATTCAAAATAAAAAAACTCACTATAAACCAAGGATTTACAGTGAGTTTAAATTTAAAGTGATCCGGATTGGATTCGAACCAATGACCCCCAGCTTAGAAGGCTGGTGCTCTATCCAGCTGAGCTACCGGACCTGCGGCTCAACAAAAAGTGTGCAAAGTTAAGTAAAAAAACCAATGATTCCGCTGCATTATTTAGGCTGGTCGCTTGGCGCCTCGCCATCCTTAAGAATTGTTACCGGTATCAGGTCCAGCACATAGTTCCAGGTGTTATTATCCCACTTCATACCGTCATACTGGCCGCTGGGCACAAAAGTATATTTACGGTGCGGGTCATTCATCTGCGAAACAAGGTGGTCGAACACAATCATATGATGCTCATCGTTCCAGTTCATCGATACCTGCACATCTTTCTTATACTCAAGTATAAATCTGTTCACCCTGTGCCCCGGAAAATTATGAGATGATACCCCGAATATGGGTGCTCCAAAAACAACATGATTGTCTTCAAAGTACATGGCATCCAACAGCTTTTTGTTACTGATAGGAGATGAGGCGTTGTAGCCAAACATGGTATACATTTTTCTGCCTTTTATGTCTTTTGCCATAATCCGGTAATACAATGCCCCGAACCATTTGCCGTCACTTAATACACTATCCTCCGCCCCCTTACCCACTTCTTCAGAATAATCATTTAGGCCTATCAGTTTCAGTTTTTCCCCTGGCAGTTGTATAGCCCCATAATACCGCTTTGCAACATTTGATGGCGTAATCTCCCAGTTAAAAACCCGGAAGCTGCTGTCATCGGGCTGAATAATATTGATAACATTCCGTAAACTGTCGAATGGATATAACCAGGAATTAGGAATTTTTAAAGCATGAATAAGTTGCCTTGCAAAACGCTCGGAATAGCCAAGGCGCAAATCAGGGAGAAATGCCTCATACATAGAATCTGAAGTGGCTATCAGAGAATCCTCCATTATGCGGAGTTTCTCAAAATACTGAGGCTCTAGCCTTTGCGAAAATGCCCGACCAGTGGTTGCTAGCACAAATATCACAACCATGACAAATGCCCTGTTTTTCATCATCATCATGAATTTCATTAGTTCAAACCTAAACAATTTTTTGTTAAAGATAGGTGATAAGTTCATAAGTGATAAGTCGGGAGGAGATAACGTTAAACAGACAAGTGATATGACCGGGAAAATAGAAAATTAGTCGGACCTCAAATACAGGATTAGAAGCTCTGATTTTGCCCGTTGCCAGATAGTTTATGTATTTCGGGTAAAAGCCATTATTTTCGGTCTCAAATTCGCCATAGGATGCATTTGGTACAACAGTTATTGTTTATAGTCTGCACGATAGCCGGCATATATATTTTCGCAAAGAAGGTGGGCGAAATGCGGCGCAACATCCTGCTTGGGCGGGACGAAGACCTCAGTGATAACAGCAGCCAGCGCTGGAAAAACATGTTGCTTCTGGCCATCGGGCAAAAGAAAATGTTCAAGAACCCGATTCCTGCATTTCTGCACCTTGCCGTATATGCAGGCTTCATCATTATCAATATTGAGATCCTCGAAATTTTTCTGGATGGTTTTACAGGTTATCACCGCCTGTTTGCGCACGCTGAAGGCCTTCGCAACCTGTATGCTTATCTTATAGGTTTCTTTGAGGTGCTTGCCTCCCTTGTACTGATTGGTTGTGTTATTTTCCTTGTTAGAAGAAATATCATTAAAGTGCGCCGCCTTAATATGAAAGAGCTTATTGGCTGGCCGCGTGAAGATGCCAATATCATTCTGACAACAGAGATAGTACTTATGAGCCTGCTGCTGATAATGAATGCTGCCGATCAGGCGTTGCAGGGACGTGAAGGAGCAGAACATTACCTGGCCTTAAAGCCTTTCCTCGTAAGCGGTAATTTCGTTCACTTGTTTTCAGGCATGTCGGTACCTGCTCTTATAGGCATCGAGCGCACCTGCTGGTGGCTGCATATACTGGGTATTTTCTTCTTCCTCAATTATCTGCCCTACTCCAAGCACTTCCATATATTGCTGGCTTTCCCTAATGCCTATTACTCCAAACTGACACCCAATGGCGAGGCGAAAAACATGAAGGATATACAGAATGAGGTGCTGTATATGATGGAACCAGATAAAGCACCTGCGGCAACGGCAGAGGCAGAACACAAACGTTTTGGCGCCAAGGATGTAACTGACCTTACCTGGAAAAACCTGCTGGATGCCTATTCCTGCACAGAGTGCGGGCGATGCACGTCTGTTTGCCCAGCAAATAATACAGGAAAGAAATTGAGCCCCCGCAAGATAATGATGGACACCCGCGACAGGCTGGAAGAAGTGGGTAAAAACATTACTGCAAACAAAGAATTTAAGGACGATGGCAAGAGCCTGCTGAATGACTACATAACTGTAGAAGAACTGCGCGCCTGCACCACCTGCCAGGCTTGTGTGGACGCCTGCCCTGTAATGATAGACCCACTGGACATCATCATGCAGCTGCGCCGAAACCTCATAATGGAAGACAGCAATGCCCCGCAGGAATGGAACATGATGTTTGGCAATATTGAGAACAATATGGCACCGTGGAAGTTTAGTCCGGATGACAGGGATGCATGGACTTTGAATGGCTGAATTGCTTAATGGCGTAATGGCTTAATTTATGTGCAAATTTGGAAATGTGCAGATGTTAAAATAAAAAGGACAATGAATAAATATGAAGTAATCATCTACTGGAGCAATGACGACAATTCATTTATCGCAGAAGTTCCTGAGTTACCAGGTTGCATGGCTGATGGCGAAACATATACTGAAGCAATTAATAATGCTCAGATTATTATGGCAGAATGGATAGAGACTGCAAAGTCTATGGGCAGATTTATACATGAACCGAAAGGCAAATTGATGTATGCTTAATTAAGAATAACAATGACTGAAGAAAATAAAGGGATTTACTTTAATGAACTGACACTCAAAAACGTAAGATGTTTTGGTGATGAAGCCGTTTTGAAATTAAGCAATGATAAAGGTGAGTGGTGCCGATGGAATGTGATACTTGGGGATAACGGGACGGGGAAGACTACTTTGTTGCAGTGCTTGGCAGGGATGGAATTACAATTATTAGAACAACCTATTCCAGGTGACGTAGACTTAAATAAAAGAGGTATTGATTTCGTTTCCGAAAAGCAAAAAGAAAGACTAATTAAAGAATGGAGTCCGAAATTGTTTTTGAACGAAAAAATATCATTTTATCCTTTAAATCTGAACGTAAAACAAGAAAACAAAAAAGATGCAATTTTAGAAAAACCTGCTTTAGTTCGAGCTAAAGTAATGGATCAAAAAAACTTAACCATAATTGATATTGGTTTTGGGCATCTTCATGCATTGTGGCGATTAAATTGGCGTAATTCAACGGAAATTGAATCGTTTAGTAATTTATTTATTATTGGTTACGGCGCGAACCGAAGAATTAGTTTTCAAATTCTTTCTGAAAAAGAATTGGAACCTGAAAATTCAGATACATTATTTGATGTTGATGCTAAATTAATTAATACTGAAGAGTGGTTATTACAAATTGAGTTTGCAGCTAGTAGGGACTCAGATTTAAAAGATAGAGCTATAAAAAGAAGAGATCTAATCATTGAAACCTTACAAAAGATTTTACCTGATGAACCACCGATACGATTTAAAGATTCAACTAATATTGATAAACCAGTACCACGGATTGAATTTAAGACTCCATATGGTTGGGTGGGCATAAGGCAACTTAGTTATGGTTATGAAACGGTAGTAGCTTGGATTGTTGATGTAGCAGCAAGAATGTTTAAGCAATATCCAAATTCTGACAACCCTTTAGAAGAACCAGTAATTATACTTGTCGATGAAATAGACCTCCATCTACACCCAAAATGGCAACGGCAGATTTTTGATTTTTTAGAGAAAAGGTTTCCTAGGGCGCAATTTATTGTTACAGCACATAGCCCGCTGATAGTACAAAGCGCACCTAAGGATGCGAATATTATAGTACTGAAAAAAGAGCAGGTGGGTGATGAGTTTGTGGTAAAGATTGATAATAATAAAAAATCGGTATGGAGCTGGAGGGTAGATCAGATAATGGCGAGTGATCTGTTTGGTTTGGATGGATTGCGCAATCCAGAAGTAGAGCGGTTAATGGATGAAAGGAGTATTTTATTAAGGAAGGATAAGGATAGCATGAATGAAAAGGAGAAAGAAAGATTGGACGAATTAAATGACCTATCCTATAGACTGCCAACAGCAGATAACCCATTGGATATTGAAGCTATGAGCATTATCAGAGAGGCCGCTGATTTTATCAAGAAAAATAAGAAAGCACATGATCAGGATCAAAAATAAAGTTGGGTCTCTGGTGCCGGAAGTATTAATAAATAAAGGCAAAGTGGAATCCGATAAACTAACGAAATCATTCAGTAATGGTTTGATGGATTTCAATTTTGATTCGGGTATATATGGTAACAAAGAGGTAAAAGAAAAACTGATTCAATTACAGGGTTATAAATGTTGCTTTTGTGAGGCAAAGATTGGACATATTGCATACGGCGATGTGGAGCATTTCAGGCCCAAAGCCGGATGGGTACAAAATGATGAAGCAATAAACAAACCTGGATATTACTGGCTTGCTTATGACTGGGATAATCTGCTGTTATCATGCCAGCTTTGTAACCAAAGACATAAGAAAAATTATTTCCCTCTTATTGATGAAACCAAAAGAGCTGTAAACCATACAATTAACATTAATAATGAAAGCCCTGTTTTTATTAATCCAATTATTGATAACCCGGAAGACTATATAGAGTTTAATGAAAATGAACCAGAAGCAATTAAAAGTAACATCAGAGGGAGTATCACGATTAAAAGACTTGGACTAGACAGGAAAGAATTAAATGAACACCGAAAAAAAACTTTAAACATGATTAAGGATATTTTTGATTTGGCTAATGCAATCCCTGAATATCCGCCAATAAAGAAAAAAGCGGCAAAAGACATTGTCATAAGATACTATAATGCAGCCCAACAAGACGAAACCGAATACGCCTCTATGCTACGCTGCTTTTTCAGGAAAAACCCTATAGATTTTTAACCTTTAGAACTTTAGTTTATGCCAGTAAAATCAATGAGTGAATACGCTGCGAATGGAGAGAACCCGGAGATACTTTTCTGGGTGGGATGTGCGGGTAGTTTCGATCAGCGGGCGCAGAAGGTAACAAGGGCTTTTGCCCAGATTCTCGATAAAGTGGGAATTAAATTTGCCATACTGGGTAAGGAAGAAATGTGTACCGGCGACCCGGCACGCAGGGCAGGCAATGAGTTTATGTTCCAGATGATGGCCTATAATAATATTCAGACCATGAATGGCTATGGCATTAAAAAAGTGGTTACCATATGCCCGCATTGCTACAATATTTTCAAGAACGAATATCCTGCATTGGGAGGTAATTATGAGGTAATGCACCATACTACTTTTCTGCAGCAACTCATTAATGAAGGCAAAATAAAACTGAAAGACGGTGGTGTCTTCCAAGGCAAAAAAATAACTTACCACGATAGCTGTTACCTTGGCAGGGGAAATAACATCTATGAGGCACCCCGCGAAGTATTGGCTGCTTTCGATAGTGAACTGGTGGAAATGAAGCGCTGTAAAAGTAATGGCATGTGCTGTGGCGCCGGTGGGGCTCAGATGTTTAAAGAAGAGGAACCCGGCGATACCCGTATCAATTTTGAGCGTGCTGGCCAGGCATTGGAAACCGGCGCAACAATTATCGCATCCAATTGCCCTTTCTGTATGACCATGCTAACCGATGGCGTAAAAAACAAAGAGCAGGAAGACAATGTTAAGGTGCTGGATATTGCTGAAATGGTAGCGATGTCGCTTTAAGTCGTAAGTCTTTAGTCGTAAGTGTTTAGTGCTGGTTTTCTTTAAACAAGGACTCCTGGTTAAGTTCTGTTTATTACTTTTTTTCAAACCGAAAAAATAAAAACGGCTTCAGCCGAAATCATTCAAAGCAGGGTTAGCGCTGAAAAAACAAGGAACTCCATTGATAGCCATAGTAAACAATACAGTGTGGCAGATTCGTTTGGCTTCTACGCTTATTTTTCGATGCAGCAGTGCATATACATGGGGCCGATAAGGAAACAGGTAATTTTATATTTTCCAAAGACTTGAAAGTAAGCCGTTGATAACCGAAAGTCAGGTGGCGTATTTTAAAGTATAGACTTAATGTGCTCCAGGTATTTTTTGGCCAATACTCCGCGGTCAAAGTTTTCTTTAGCGAACCGGTAACCGCTTTCACCTTCCCTTTTTACTCTTTCCGGGTCGTTGAGGTATATTCGAATTACCCTGTTGTATTCTGCTGTGTTTTCTGGTTCCACATATGAACCTGCACCGGCAGCTTCAAGGAGTTCCCGTGATACACCATCAATAGCCATTAATATGGGCCTCTTGCACGACATGTAATCAAAGGTTTTATTGGAATAAACAGTCTTGAACGTATCAACACGCTTCAGCACCGATGCTCCCATTTCGGAAGCCAGTATATACCGGAATACCTCTGCCTTGGGTACGGAATCAAGGAACCGCACATTGGTAATCTTCCGGTCTTCAGCCATCTTTACAAGCCTTTCCTTTTCCATACCCTGCCCAATCAGCATGAAGAGTACATTGGTATCGGTCAGCACTTCCCCTGCATCAAGGATCTGTTCCAGGCAGTTTGCCACACCATGGGCACCAACATAAGTAATCACAAATTTTCCATCAAGGCCATGCTCTTTGCGGAATGCGTCGCGGTCGAATTCATGCAATAGTTTCTCGGATAAACTGAAATCAGCTGCATTGGATATTTGAATCAATTTGTTTTCAGCAATCCCTTTTTTTTCTCTCAAAGCCGTGTAGAACGCAGGAGTCAAGACATTGATCAACCTGGCCTGTTTATATATAAATGCCTCAACCCAATAAGCCATTTTGATAACCATTTTGTTTGTCAGCACACCCGTATCAATTGCTGATTCAGGCCAGAGGTCTCTCACTTCAAAAACAAATGGCATCCGCCTTAACCTGGATACCAGATATCCGCTAACTCCCACAAACAGTGGCGGAGAAGTAACTATAACTACATCAAATTTCCCTTTCACCTTAAACAAACCTGCATAAAGAGAAGAGAACATAAAAGAAAAATACCCCCACAATCTGCCAATAAAATGTTTGTTATAGGCTTCAGATACATGGCACCTCAATACTGCAACAGAGCCCTGTTGTTTCTTTACAAACCACCTGCCTTTATATTCTGGTTTTTTCGCCTTTCCATTATAATGCATCATACCTCCCAGCACGGTAACTGTATGTCCCTGTTCGGTCCATACCCTGGTAAATTCATTCCACCGGGAGCCTCCCGGGTCATCTTCTTCTAAAAAGTACTGGTGAATAAGAAGTATGTTCATTAGTCAATATCAACCTTGATTGTAGTTTTAATTATCGTCTCCTTGCTGCTAAAATACAATTCTCTGGATTTTTCTTTTTGTCCATACAGAGATGAATGCCATCCATCCTGAATTTGAGGTTGCAATATTTCCCCCTCATTATAACAGGCCGTTATATTTACCTGATCCGATAACTCAAAAGGCATATGCCATGTTTGCCTGATCAAACCATGTGGTGCACCCTTTATTTCATCCTTGATTACCCATATAGGAAGGTGTTTTTTCTTAATTACTTTCCTGTTATGCAAAATGCCATTTTTAATATAACTGAATACCTGAACACTTCCCTCAAACATATAATCTCCAGGATTTTCAATTAGTATGGCATCAATCATTTTCGACCAGTAATACCATATAAACCTTCCCCCTTTCAGCATCTGGTCTTTATCATCAAGCATAACTGTATTATGCGAGGCAGTGCCGGAAAAGTAGCGCATGGTAGTATCATCGGTATTGTATTTGTAACTGCCGGCATCAATCAATATATTCTCACCTTTATACCATATGTCCAGGTGCAGATTATCGGCATGAGACGGGCGGTCTTTATAGCTGCCGCATTTTATAAAAGTAAGTGTTTCTGGCTCCCTGATAATATAATATAATAACCACCATCCCTGAATTCATGCCTGCCATTATCCGGCTGCCACTTTTCGTTAATGTGGAGATCCAGACCATACCAGTGCACATCTTCAGCATATTCATTGAATCCCAGGTCTATTCCAAGGGACATTCCCAACGCCTGCAGTTGTGGTCTGTAATCTCTGAAATGAGCCTTACTGAAATTGAAAAACAATGCGCCATCATTAGCTCCATAATTTGGTAGCCATCCATTTTCCTCAACCATACAGGTTCGCAAAAATTCAAGTGATTTGCCCGCCCGGTCATAGAAAGTGTCGCTGAATTTTTCTCCATTTTTTTCAGATAATGTGATAGCCCATGTAAGTAATTGCACAACAATGCGATGATAATTCATTGAGAATTGCAGATAGGTTCCGTCTTCATATACTTGGTAAGCAATTTCTTCTTCTTCCAGCCATTTTCTTCCATGCCTTTTCCATTCTGCTGCTCCCGGTAAAGAAGGGTAAAGTAATCCGGCCAGATACAGTACCAATGTCTCGGTAATGGCATGGTTGTTGCGCACTGCGATTCGGGAGAAATTTATATTTTTATACACATGGTTCAGATGCCAGTAAATGGCATATTGAATCTGGTTAAAAACTTCATCCGTAAGTGATTCTGAATTCTTATAGTAATATAGGGCAAAAGTCCAGTTCATTACCCTGAGCGACATCTCCTGGCTGCAACGGTAATTAGGTCCGCTGTTCACCGGATTACCTTTTATCCAAGATAGGATATCTTTAAACACAATAGACGCGCAATCTTCTTCAAAATGGTAATCATACCTGATAATATCGTACAAATAAGAAAACCGGGATTTTTCCCACACAAATTTTATATCCCCTGCCTCTTTCGATAAATCCGGAATCTCTGTCCAGTGTTTTTTTATATCATACCGGAATCCGGAATCCGGATTGGTTACCCAGTCATAATCTGGTCCAAGATCGGTAAGAATACTGCTGAACAACCGAAACTTACCTTCATTAATATTGGAGAAAGTTTCTTTTAATTCTATATCAGGTTGTTTGGGAAATTTAAGCGAATCTTTGCTACTAAAAAAAAATTGTGCCTTATTTTCCTTCCATGCCTGCAATGACATGTACTGCTTAAATTCAGGCGCTACCGGAAATTTTTTCTTTAAGAAACCTGATCGTATCTGTAATTCATAACTGATACGGAAAGCGGTATACCGCCAACCCATATTGCTGATAAGGTTAATAATTTTTTTAAGTCTGCCTGGCATATCAAGTTATCCCGGTTAGCTATTGAAGGTTAAAGATAACCTGATTCAATCAGTATAAATTTGCTCATCAAAGTGTAACAATAAATTCACTCCCCTCATTTTCTGTACTTTTCACTTCAATGATACCGCCCAAAGATTCAACCTGGGTCTTGGTTATGTAAAGGCCAATTCCTTTACTGTTAAACCCGGAATGAAAAACCTGGTTCAGTTTAAACAAACGATCACCATATTTATTCAGGTTAATTCCCAGACCATTATCTTTTACAGTAATAATTGTTTTTCCGGCCAATGATTGTACAAAAATCGAAATTTCCGGAGTTATACCCGGACGGCTATATTTGAGTGCATTACTGAGCAGATTATAAATTATATTTTCAAGATAGGCTTTTGGATAGCTTACATTCTCCTTAGAGAGTTCAGTTTTAATAACTGCCTGTTTTTCGAAAATGAGGCTTTGCAACTGAATAAATATCTCATCCAGAATTGCTGGCAAACTACATTCATCATATGGGATAGTCTTATTCAGTTTTATCTGGGTAATCTCCATCAGCGTTTCCAGGCTGGAGATTAATGAATTACTGCTATCCTGAATAAATTGCAGTGCCTGTTCATAGGTGAAACCAGTAGCAGTCATATCAGGCACAATAATCTGACCGTTTTTTAACTGATCTGAAAGTATTTCAGAAAACATACTGATGTTAGCAGCAGGACCTCTTAAGTTATGTGCTATAATATGGCTCAGATCTTCAAGCTGATTAACTTTATTCAGCAGGCTTTCCTTTGATGCTTCGAGTACTTTGTTCTTGCTTCTGATCTCGTTTTCCAGCTCTTTCTTCTGGGTAATGTCGATCACCTGAGCTATAAAAAATTTAGGAGATCCATCAGCATTCCATACTAATGAAACAGTAAGTAAGACCCAAACAATATTTCTACTTTTTGATATATATATTTTTTCAATCGAATATGTTTGAATATCTTTTTTCAACATTTTCGTTACTAAAGCTAAATCTTCATCAAGATCACGCGGATGAGTAATGTCCTGGAATGTCAAATTCAGAATTTCATCTTTCGAATAGCCAACCATTCTGCAAAATGCCGGGTTTATATCCATAAACTTTCCTTCAGGACTAACGAGAGCTATCCCAATCCCGGAAAAATCAAATGCACTCGAAAAGGTGTCAGACGTTGTTTTCAGCGACTGCTGTGTCTCTATGAGATCCGTAATATTCAACCCGTAAGCTACTAAAAACTCTGTTAACCCTTTGTCATTTATTGCCGGTTTTATGATCCTCAGGTGATATTCTTCCTTCCCTTGTTTTGAAATAAGCTTTTCAATCATCTGCGCACTTTCCCTGCTTTCAGCAGCTTTATCATAGAGGGCAAATCTGGTTTCAAAAAATGAGTCGGGCCTGTTTCTGTACCTGGCGTAATCAACATCCGTTTTTCCTATAATCCACTTCCTTAGCTCATCATCTTTAATCCCATTTCTGTTTACAAATAAATACTTGTGATCAGTGCCAAAGGCTGCAATATCTGCAGGTAAATTATTGAGAATGTTTTCATAAAATAAGCGCTGCTGTTCAAATTTCTTTTCTAAACTTTTCTGCATTGTAACATCTGTGAATTTCCAGATTTCACCGCGATTAAGTTCATCCAAGGATAAGGTTATAAAATCAAGACTGAGAATTCTTCCATCAACTAATTCGACTTCTTTGTTGAGATGTGTTTTCCCATATGTAATGGCGGTTTTTATTCCCTGATGTACATGAACAGGGTGCTTATAAAAATGTTTGCTTCTTTCGAAACACTCATCCATTGTCCTGCCAAGGGTTTCTGGCGGTCCACCCTGAATACTGAAAATATCGCAGAACAACCCATTTGCATAGATCACTTTGTGATGCTGATCGGTTACTAAGATGCCACTGTTCAGATTATTAATCAGTTTTGATAACAGATTGGAGATTGAGGCATATTTTTCTTCTGCTATTTTCTTGTCGTTAATATCAGTATGGGTTCCTATGCATCTCAGTGGTTTTCCATCAAATGTTTTTGTGAGTGCAAATCCCCGGCTCCATATCCACTTATATGTTCCGTCCTTACATCTGAACCTTAATTCAGCAGAGTAATTTGGTATTTTACCTGAAAAGAAATCTGACTTATTTGCTAATAATTGAGCCAGGTCATCCGGATAAACATTTGCACTCCATTCCATTAAGGACATCCTTGTATAATGTTCGTAGCCGAATATTTTATACAAATTGCCGGAAAAACAAACTACATCATCGGCAATATTTAGATCCCATATACCATCACCGGTTGCTTCAAGTGCTTTTATCAGCCGGGCTTCCTCGCATTCGTGCCCTGCCTTCCTCGATAAATTTTCAATGGTTACAAAAACATAATTTTTATCCGGATGAATTGGTAATACCCTCATTGCAAAAAGCACCACGGAGTTATTATCGATTTTGCCAAATTCCAGGTAACCATTTTTATTATTTCTGAATGCATCTGTAATAAGTTCACCCAATTGACAAACATCCGTATTCCCAACCAGCTCAGAAATTTTCAAACCAGGAATATCATTCTGTTGAACAACTGCATCATCTGTCTTTAACCATATCTTTTGTATACTTTGGTCGGATGAAATGACAACCACCTTATCCACAAAAATAAGCAGATGGTTCGCAATATTTTCGACCTCAGTTGATAGTATGCCAGTCATAATTTTTAATTAGCTTAAGCCAAAAATGATTGCAATTTTATTTACAATACGCTCAGCAGTTTTACCATCCCATAATTCTGGAATAACTCCTTTTTTCCAGTTCCCAGAAAATAATTTCCTGAAAGCAGGAGCAATATTGCCGGGATCCATTCCAAGCAACTCATTTGTTCCTAAAGTACATGTTTCTGGCCGCTCAGTATTCTCCCGTAGTGTCATGCATGGTACGCCCATTACTGTTGCTTCCTCAGTTATCCCACCAGAATCAGTGATTATTGCCTTGGCATTTTTGACAAGATAGTTAAATTCCAGATATCCCAAAGGGTCAATAACATGTAAATTGCAATCCGATATGCCAATTGTATCCAGCATCTTTGCGGTGCGGGGATGAACAGGAAAAATTACCGGCAAATTATTGGATGCCCGCACAATTTCAGAGATCAGTTCTTTAAGCTTTGTTCCATTGTCCACATTTGCCGGTCTGTGCAACGTCATAATTATATAGTTCCGTTCTTCCAACCTGGCATCATCCCAAATGGGAGGTTTGGTAAACCTTGGCATCTGTTTATAGAGCGTATCAATCATTGTGTTACCAACAAAAAATATCTTTTCATCGGGCACTCCTGATTTGCGCAGGTTATTATTGGCAGTTACAGATGTTGTGAAAAAATAGTCGCTGATTGAATCTGTTACAATCCTGTTGATCTCTTCTGGCATTGTCCAGTCACCAGATCGTATACCTCCCTCTACATGGGCTACGTTAATATTATTGATTTTTTTTGCAGCAATTGAGCAAGCCATTGTGGAAGTAACATCACCCACCACAATGCACAGATCACATGGTTTTTCCAGCAACAACCTTTCATAACCGATCATTATTTTTCCGGTCTGCTCGGCTTGTGTACCAGAGCCCGCTTCCAGGTTATAATCCGGATTAGGGATATTTAACTGATCGAAGAAATCCCCGCTCATTTTTTTATCATAATGCTGCCCTGTGTGCACCAAGCGATACTGCATATCCTTTCCCGCGGCCGATTGTAGCTTTATAGCTTCAATGATCGGGGCTATCTTTATAAAATTAGGCCTTGCGCCTGCAATAATATCTATAAGCATAAAATTATACTTGGTTCAATCAGGATTTGAGTGTTACCCATTCGTGTTTAGTCAAACTTTCAATGGCCGCAAAACCTGCTAATGTTGTGTTCACTATTTCATCAAAAGGGATTAATGCTTCCCCTCCGTTTTTCAATCTTTCCAGCAGCAATTTAAACTGCGCACTATGCCCTTTATCTACATTGGTTTTCAGCTTCGAAAAGCCTCTGGTTCCAAACCCCTCTGTAAACCGAAAATTATCAGTTATTAAAGTTTGCTCCTGTGCAAATACTTCAATTCTTTCCTTTGAATAAGCTTTAGAACCATTGGCGAAATAATTGATAACACCGGTACTGCCGTTTTCATACTGCAACATAATAGTAGCATTATCGGTATTCACCTGTGGATTCACACCCATGGCATTCATGCAAACTGCCTTTATCTTACTGCCAGTAAGAAAAGTAATCAGATCCATATAGTGGCAGGCTTCCCCCATTATTCTGCCACCTCCCACTTTCATATCATGCACCCAAACATTGGGAGGTATATTACCAGCATTCATTGTTGCTATTACATTCATCTGCCCGTCACCCACCAGTTGTTTCACGCGTTGCATATGTGGCGAAAACCGCCGGTTGAACCCGACAGTCAATGTTTTGGTGCCAACATATACCGCCATTATATCATCAAGTTCCTGCCGGTTCAATGCCAGTGGTTTCTCAACAAAAACATGCTTCCCAGCTTTAAGACTTTCTACCACCATGTGAGCATGTTCATTGTGCCTGGTGGTTATCATAACAAGATCAACAGCAGGATCATTAATCAGGCTTTTATAATCTGTAGTGCTTTTAGCAATTTTATATTTCTTTGCAAGGGTGGTACCTGTCAGACCTGTTGAACTGGCAATAGAATTTAATGGTGCATTCAGTTCGCTAAGCGCTGGCAGCATTGTCATACTTGTGAAATTACCAGCTCCTATTATACCTATACCTCCCTTACCCGGCTCAAAGATGCCATCTTTAATTATTATTGTATCCGATCCATTGCTTTCTTCGGGATATTCCAGGATAGAAGCTATGGAGGCTTTGTTGCTTAGGTTGGAGTATATTTTACTATACTCAGCAAGAGGTATACGTTCAGTGATCAATGAACCCACATCAAGCTTACCTGTTGCTATTGTTTGCAGAACAGCTTTAAAATTCCGTTGTTCTGTCCATCTTACAAAAGGTAATGGGTAATCATTACCTCCTTTCTCATAGTTGTCATCATACCTGCCCGGCCCATAGGAACAGGATACCTGAAAAGTGAGCTCCTTCTCATAAAATTCCGCCCTGCTTATATTCAGACCTATCACTCCTACAAGAATAATCCTGCCTCTTTTCCGACTCATCCGGGCAGCCTGGGAAATGATATCATCCGACTTGGCCGAAGCTGTAATAAGGACGCCATCTGCGCCAATATTATCAGTATTTTCTAAAACAAATTTTACAACATCAATTCCAGCTGAAGGATTCAGTGCCAATACTCCCTTCGTTTTTGCAAGTGCAATTTTGCTGGCATCAAGATCTATGCCTATTACCCTGCAGCCATTTGCAATCAGTAATTCAGCTGTTATCAATCCTATTAGCCCCAAACCTACAACTACAATGGTTTCACCCAGTTGGGGGTCACATAAACGGATGCCCTGCAATCCTATAGAACCAATAACAGTAAAGGCAGCCTCTTCATCACTTACTTTATCTGGAACATGTGCACAGAGATTTTTCGGTACACAAACATATTCGGCATGAGGCCCGTTTGAGGCCACCCGATCTCCGATTACAAAATCTGTTACCCCTTCCCCAACTGCAATTACCTTACCTACATTGCAATATCCCAAAGGCAATGGCTGGCCCAGTTTATTGAAGACAGCCTGAATAGTTGGTTTAAATCCGTCAGTCTTAATTTTTGCCAATACCTGCTTCACCCTGTCTGGCTGCTGACGAGCTTTTTGCAGCATATTGGCCTTCCCAAATTCTACAAGCATTCTTTCGGTTCCAGCCGACACCAGACTCCGTGTTGTCTTGATCAGCAGATGCCCCCGCTTCACTTTGGGAGCAGGCACATCTTCCAATACAGTCTCACCCGTTTTAAACGATTGTATGATTTGTTTCAAAGTCTGTAATTAGTTAATTGATTCAAGGCATCATTAATAATGTAAATATATAATGTATGTGCCTTAACAGGGTGCAAAGGTAACTATAATACAGGGCAAAAGAAATTATTTGCGGGTTCTGTTTTCTAAAATAACCTACAAGTACTACCTGCAAAAATTTTACTCCTCAATTATAAAATGGTACACACTGCTTTCTATTACAGAGTGCAGGGTTAGGATATACATACCATTCGGAATGGGCTTATTTATACTTACATTTTCATTCAGCAGTCCTTTATGTGTTGCTGTATGCTTGCTAAATACCATCTGCCCAATCATATCTGTAATCTCCATTGTAACCTCTTCATCCACAGGTGAACTCATTGAACCCTTAATTGTAAACGCTCCTTTATTCGGATTAGGGTATATCACCAGGCTGCCATGGCCGGTTATGTAACTTACTGCAACATTGCTTACTGTGATAATGAAAGAATTAAACGATGACAGATGGCAAAGTCCGGTACTGGTGGTGATACAGGTAACAGAGTCGCCATTATTCAGTGTACTGGTAATGAATGTATCTGTAGTATCACCTGTTGGCAAGCCATTCAGCAGCCATTCATACGTAACCGGAACACCATTGGTGATAATAGCTAAGAATGTATCTGAGACACCAGCACTGATGAATGCACCAGGGCTGGCTATCATCGAATCTATAGGTGGTATTGGCGAGAGCACAGTTAATACCATGGTTGCAGTCGCAGTATCGGGGGTAACACACTGTGCGTTACTGGCCAGCATTACTGATACTGTATCACTAGTTAAAGGCACATAGATGTAGGTGCTATCGGTTCCCACATTAATACCATCAACTGACCATTGGTATACAGGAGATGGGCCACCATTCAGCGTTGATGCAGTGAACACCGGTGTAGTTCCGGTGCAAATGGTATCGCCCATACCACTGTTGGAATTTATGGTTACGGAAGCCGCTACTACCGGATTTATGGTTACAACATGTGTTGCAGACCTGCTAAGGCAGGAATTGGAAAGTGTATAACTTATAGTATCCATACTGGCAGCAGATGTTGAAACCAATCCGCCAGTAACAGCAGCAGCAGTATTGGAAGCGCTCCAAACACCGTTTGCACTGGCATCAGAAAGTAGGAGGGATGAACCCAGGCAAACACTACCAGGACCAATTATTGGATTGATTCCTATAATGTTGGTAGCGGTATCTGTCAAAACCGGCAGATTATCGTCAAAGTAAATACTTGCGTGATTCATGATCACACTGCCATCAGCCAATCCGGCCTTTGCTTTAACTGTGAAAATAACTTCACCGAAACACTGGTTATGATGAGAACTGTCAGGCAGATTAATATGAGGGAAGTCGAACTTCACCACATTATGCCCGCTGTAAGTGGTTGGTACCAGATTGACTACTGAAGTTGAGGAAACCAGTTTCAGGCTTCTTGCATCTACATAATCAGGCAAGGTATCAATTACTGAAATGTTGTGGGCTGTATCATTGCCGGTATTTTCAAACCTGATAGCATATTGCAGTGGGGTGCAGGGTATAATTTCACCTTGTGGCGAAACATTAATGCCATTAGGATCATAAGATGCCATAATAGTATCCACCCTTGAATAATAATTATTGACCGGATTGATATCACCTGATAATGGTGTAATGGAGAAATAGGTCTGTATGGTATCACCGGCAGTAAGGAATGGACCTGGTACGTTTAGATTAAAAGATATGTAGGGTGTCCACATGTGACTTGTGTAATTATTCAGCCCGTTAATATGCCAGGTAACCGTATTGCCAACAATAGAATAGGGTGTAACAGATGAACTGCCAAAAACATAATTGGGGCTGAAGGTCATTGTTACAACTGCATTTTCAACAGTGCACCAGTCATTGCCAAAGTCAATATAACCAGATGCAATATGCCTTGCGCAGGTCATATAAGCCGAAATGCTCATGTCGAAATTACCGGTGGTAGTACAGTTAAAACCAAAAAATCTCGCAGGATAATTGTTGGCATAAGCAGTGATGGTATCATACAATATTCCGGATGTGGGGCAACTCATATGCAACCCCGTATCATGGGAAATTACTTTAAACCTGTATACTGTTCCCGAATCTCCCAGTGCTTTATAGTAGAACCCACCTACCGTAGTGATTGTATCCACAGGTATTCCGGCTGAGTCAATCTCGGTTGTTACGGGATGATAAGGATAGCCATCGCCGTAATCATCGACACAGTCATTATTGGTATCGAAATAGAAAAAAACGGGAAGGGTTCTGCAATAATTATAATTGAATGTATATGCTATTGAATCCTGAGGAATAATGCCATTCCTTAATATCTGCTTTACAGTATAGGTACCAGCCATATTGTAGGCATGATAAATATGGGCATTAGCTGATGAATCGGTACTGTAAGAAAATAGATGTGTACTGTCGGATGTACCATCGCCATAAAAAGTGAGGATATTGGTACCCGGCTGAATGCCGCAGGTGCTCAGCCCGAATTCAGGACCATTGCAGAAATAGGATGGTGTATTGATAATGCTATGTGCTGAAATGCTGTTATATACTATTACATGCACCGGTGTGGAATAAGCAAATAAACTACTGCTATAGCAGGTAACTTTGCACCGGTAATATATATTTGTTTGTGGGTGCGCATAGATTGAATCATTTGTAGCGCCTGTAATATTCGTCCACCAGATGCTGTCTGTTGAACTCTGCCATTGATAAGTAACACCACAAACAGATGAAGCTCCGGTCAAATAAAGCAAATCTGCCTGGCCGGCACAGATATTGGTATTAACAGCATTGGCTGTTCCACCAGCCGGTGTGCCGGTACAACTCGAAGTAACACTGATTGTATGATTGGATACACATCCGGTTGAAAAGGAAGTACAGGTAATTATTGCCGAACCCGGTAACAGGCCAGTAATGATACCGGACGGTGATATACTTGCGAAAAAAGGATTGCTGCTGGTCCAGGAGCCTGCAATGCTGGTGGTATAAGTTGTTGTATTGCCCACGCAGATGCTCGATACCCCTGTAATAACAGGTGGAGGGTCAACACTTATAACAGCTGAAGATTTACAACCTGAGGGTAAGGTATAACTGATAGTTGCCGAACCTCCGGCAATGGTGGTTACTATGCCCGAAGTGCCTACCGTGGCAACTGCGGTATTATTGCTGCTCCATACGCCGCCAGTAGTGGTGCAGGCCAATGATGTAGTGCCACCGGCACAAACACTGGTTATACCGGTTAATGCTGCCGGTGCAGAATTTACTGTAACCGGCTTGCTCACATAGCCGCAGGTGCCGCCTACTGTATAACTTATTACTGCTGTGCCTGCCGCAATACCTGTTACAATACCATTTGAGGATCCGACAGTGGCTATTGCAGTATTGGAACTAGTCCATGTTCCGCCTACGGAAGCATCGGATAAGGTGTTATTCAACCCAACACAAACTGAACCGCTCCCTGTTATGGGTAGTACCAGATTTGTTACTGAAAATGAGACGGCAGACCAACAACCAGATGGTGCAGTATACTTGATTGTTGTTGTGCCTGGTGTAACACCGATTACATGGCCTGATGTGCCAATTGTAGCAACAGCAGGATTACTGCTGGTCCAGGCACCTCCGGCAGAGGTATCGGTTAAAGTAACACTTGAACCTGCACATACCCCACTTGGTCCTATTATCGGCCCGGGTGAAGGTAATATGGATAAAGTAACCGCCCCACTCATTGTACTCATGCATCCGGTTGATGCATTGATTCCAACAGCAGTATAAATACCAGGAAAAGAATAAGAACCCATATTCAAAAGGCTTCCAGTACCTGGAACTGGCGGGCCTACAGTTATACCTCCCATATTCAATTGATAGTTAACCCCAGTTTGAGAACCAGAAAGATAAATAAAGCCCGGGGCGCCTGAGCAAACTGCGCCACTGCCCGGCGTATACAGAGTATAAGTTGCAGGTAATGCATTTACAATTACAGGAACACTCAAAGCCATAGTTCTGGAACAACCGGTAATAACGTTAGTAGCAATTATGGTATAAATTCCTGCTGCAGTTTGTATACCAAAGTCAAGAATCATTCCTGTTCCAGAAATTGGTCCTCCAACAGCAGAACTACCATTGTATAATTGGTAATTTACCCCTGCTGTTGAGCCGCTTAGTCCAATATGTGGTCCCGAACTGCCTATACAATAGCTACCTCCGCCAATTATAGTATCCAGTATAGGTAAAGCGTTTACAGTCATGGCAAGAGTAACATAACTTGCTCCTACAGTATAAGTAATGGTAGTTGTACCTGCTAAAATCCCGGTTACTACCCCGGTTGATGAACCTACTGTGGCAATAGTTGTGGCGCGGCTGCTCCAGGTGCCGCCTGTAGTACCATCGCTAAGGGTTGTTGTACTGCCTACACATACATGGTTTACCCCGGCTATAGGTCCCGGCACTGCAAAAGATGCAAAACTGATCAATAAAGCGGAGAAAATTAAGATAAAATGCTTCATAAGGTGCGAATTTACAATATAAATCCGGCAAAAACTCAATCGACAGGCAAAGCTTTACATTTTTGTAAAAACCGCAATAAGTTTCACTCCCGGGTTTATTATTATAATTACAGGCGTAGTTTTTCGGAGAAATGTTAGTAAAACATCCAAAAATATACCTAGTCTAAATAAGGATACGCGTATATAAATAATAATATGCTGCTATCAATATTATCGTGAATAGAGATTTGACAACTTTTTAAAAGTTGTCAAATCTCTGCCCACAGTGCCTTTTCAGATGTTGAATCATATTTATTGAATGCTATTTTAAGAATATTGATAGCGGATTATTATAAAACAGAATCACAACTACTTAGATAAAAAGCCAAGGAGAAATCCAAAGATGAAATCTTGAAACAGGTGTACTCCCCTTTAGGGGCCGGGGGTGAGATTGATTTTTTTACAACCTCCCCACATAAAACGCAGTAGAATACTCATCATGCTGAATGATAGAGGCATGGATATCCTCTGGATTATCATCAACAATTATCTCTGCACCACTTTTCAGTATAATCCTGGAGTATGCCTCATCTTCCTCAACAAACTGAACAATAGCTGCTATTTCCAGGTAATTGATCCAGATTTCGGTGCCATCAGGCCGGGTGCAAACAATGATTTTCATACACTAAAGATAACGAAAAATAATCCGCCGCAGTCATTTTTTCTGATACAGCGGATTATCTTTCAATGAAATTATAAATTACCTCTTTTTGCCTGCTCTCTTTCTATTGATTCGAACAATGCTTTGAAATTACCTGCTCCAAAACTTTGAGCGCCTTTACGCTGAATAATTTCGAAGAAAAGTGTTGGACGGTCTTCTACAGGTTTGGTAAATAACTGCAGCAGATAGCCTTCTTCATCACAATCTACCAGTATGCCCAGCTCCTGCAACGGTGCAATATCCTCATCTATTTTTCCTACCCGGTTGGGCAGATCTTCATAATAGGCATTTGGTGGAGCATCCAAAAATTCCACTCCGCGGGCCATTAATTCCTTCACTGTTGTCACTATATCATTGGTTGCTACTGCAATATGCTGCACTCCTTCACCCTCATAAAAATCAAGATATTCTTCTATCTGCGATTTTTTCTTGCCTTCAGCAGGCTCGTTGATCGGGAATTTCACGTAGCCATTGCCATTGCTCATTACCTTGCTCATTAATGCTGAATATTCGGTATTGATTTGCTTGTCATCGAATGAAAGAATATTAACAAAGCCCATTACATCTTCATACCACTTAATGGTTGGGTTCATGCGGCCCCAACCTACATTACCTACACAATGGTCTACATAGAGCAGGCCGGCATCAGTAGGATTGTATTTGCTGTTCCAGGCTTTATAACAAGGGAGAAAAAGTCCGGCGTAGTTTTTCCTTTCAACAAACAGGTGAACAGTTTCGCCGTAGGTATAGATACCACTCATCCGCACTTCTCCATCATTATCTTTAAGTGTTACCGGCTCCATGTAAACCTTGCCGCCACGGCTCACTGTCTCTTCGAAGGCTTTGTAGGCATCATCTACCCATAATGCAAGTATTTTCACACCGTCGCCATGAATTTTGATATGCTCAGAAATAGCAGTTTTTGAATTCAGTGGGGTGGTAAGCACCAACCTGATCTTACCCTGCTGCAGCACATAAGACGCTCTGTCCCTCACACCTGTTTCTGGCCCGGCATATGCCAGCGACTGAAAACCGAAAGCAGTTTTATAATAATGGGCTGCTTGCTTGGCGTTACCCACATAGAATTCAATATGATCTGTACCATTTATAGGCAAAAAATCCTTTGCCTGGGTCATTTTCTGGCTAACTGTAAGTGATTCCATAAAAAATCAAAAGTTGAAAATTAAAATCTAAAAGTTCTATTTCGCTTTTAGATTTGTCAACTTTTGGAAAGTTGACAAATCTAATTTTTAACACTACTCTATCCAGCTATAAACATAAGTGTCATCTTCAATGCCAATCGCATCCTTCGTCAATATCAGCGGATGAAATGTATCAACCATCACTGCCAGTTCTTTGGTTTCTTTTTTACCTATACTTTTTTCTACAGTTCCAGGGTGTGGCCCATGGGGTATTCCTGCGGGGTGCAAAGTAATCATGCCCCGCTCCACATGCTTGCGGCTCATAAAGTCACCATCCACATAATAAAGCACTTCGTCGCTGTCTATGTTGCTGTGGTTATATGGTGCAGGTATAGCATGAGGATGGTAATCGTATAGCCTTGGCACAAAGGAACAGATCACAAAATTATTGGCATCAAATGTCTGGTGTACCGGTGGTGGCTGATGTACCCTGCCTGTTATTGGTTCAAAGTCATGAATACTCAATGCATAAGGATATTCGCATCCATCCCAGCCAACCACATCAAACGGGTGGTGGCCATACCATATAGGATATAGAAAACCCTTCTTTTTTACCTGAATAAGGTATTCGCCTTTCTGATCAATGGGGTTCAGATCGGTTGGCAACCTGAGGTCGCGCTCGCAAAACGGCGAATTTTCAAGCAATTGACCATACTTGCTCAGGTACCTTTTAGGGAAAACTATCGGGCTGAATGACTCTATGATAAACAACCGGTTGTTTTCCCTGTCAAACTCAATCTGGTATATTGTTCCCCTGGGTACCACTACATAATCGCCATAGCCAAAAGTAATCTGCCCGTACTGGGTTTTCAATGTACCTGTACCCTCATGTATAAACAACACTTCATCGGTGTCGGCATTTTTATAAAAAATATGATCTGTGAGGCCTTTTGTGGGCGCCGCAAGAGTCAGTTGTACATCGTTATTGAAAAGAACTGTCTTCCGGCTTTTCAGGTAGTCATGATCGGGCTTTACATTAAAACCCTTTAAACACCTGTGCTTCAGAATATTAGAACTGGCAGCATGAGGGGCAATATTTATTGGTTCTTCCGCTTTTATTATCTGTGTAGGCGGATGTATATGATACAGCAAAGATGAATTGGAAGAAAATCCCTCGGTGCTGAACAACTGTTCAGAATAAAGGGTGCCATCAGGTTTGCGAAACTGCGTATGCCGTTTCTTTGGCATTTTACCCAATGAATGATAATGTGGCATTAAGTGAAAGTTTATGCGAAATTACAAATAAAAGGATAATTAGGTCTGATTTTTAGTTTCCTTATTCTGACAATTTGTGATGGTTTTTTGAGTTAAAATTTTCAATCACATTATTTTGTGACTATTTTATTAAAAAATAAAAGCAATTTTGCCACTCAGGTGTACATTTAAACCGGGGTAGTGTATTTTTATCCAACATCTGAAAACAGAAGAGGAAATTTTCCAAACAGTAATTTTATATTCAAAACGCTAAGGCATACTAAATTTTCGATTGAAGAATGAATAAAAAATCTTGCTTAATACTTTCTGCCTTATTGTTTTTCGCATTTGCATATACTTCACTTGCCCAGATTCAAGGTCCATCTCATTATTCCAAAAAGGAAATAATGGTGCCGGTACGGGATGGTAAAAAATTATTTACTCGCATTTATACACCAGATAGTATTCCCGGCCCGCTGCCAATAATTATTATGCGCTCGCCCTATAGCGACTGGAATATTGGCACCTTTTACCCGGATAAAGACCCTTATGTTTTTAACATGGCCAAAGAAGGCTACATTTTCGTTTACCAGAATATCAGGGGAAAACAAAAAAGTGAAGGTGATTTCATTATGGAGGGCGCCTTTGATAAAGACAACTGGAATGCCATTGATGAGGCTTCAGATTGTTATGATCTGATAGATTGGCTCTTGAAAAATACAAATAATAATGGCAAAGTAGGTCAGCTAGGCATTTCGTACCCCGGCGAACTTACTTTGATCAGCGCCATAAAACCGCACCCTGCATTAAAAGCTGTGTCTCCGCAAGGCACCGTTGGAGATTTCTTTCTTGGAGATGACTTTTTTCATAATGGCGCTTTCAGGCTGGCATTTGGCTTTGAATATTCTTTCAGTGAGGAGGCAGCTAAAGGGGATACTTCTTTCCCTTTTAAGATGTATGACCTCTATGACTGGTATTACGATCTGGGGCCAATTTCAAATGTAAATAAAAACTTTTTCCATAACGAAATTCCCACCTGGAACGATTTTATAAAACATCCTAACTACGATAGCTACTGGAGCGATAAAGCTCCGCTTCGCTATTCAGATACCCCAAGGCTGCCCATTTTGCATGTAGGTGGCTATTGGGACCAGGAGAACATGAATGGCCCGGAAGCACTGTATGCAAAAATGGAAAAGTATGACAAGAAGAATTTTAACTATCTGGTATTAGGCCCCTGGTGCCATGGCCAATGGGGCGACTCTAATGCGTCAATATTGCATAACTATGATATGGAGCGCAATACAGCCGATGACTTCAGGGCAATTCAGAAAACCTGGTTCGATTACTGGCTGAAAGGAAAGGGGGATGGGAAATTCCCTGAAGCCACCTGTTTCCAGACCGGATCCAATGTATGGAAGCAATATGCAACATGGCCCGATAAATCGGTGAAACCGGCCAGAATTTATCTTCAGGACAATAAAAAACTGTCTTTCAAAAAGCCCATTGCCAGCGATAATGCATACGACAGCTATACCAGCGACCCGGAAAGTCCGGTAGGATACCGACCCCGCCCTATTGAACTGACTTATTCGGATAGTTCGGAGTGGGAAACATGGCTGATGGAAGACCAGAGGTTTGTGGACCACAGGCCGGATGTGCTTAGTTACCGGTCTGATACACTTGATTTGGATATTACCATTACAGGAGATGTTCTTGCCCATATATTTGCCAGCATTACGGGGTCGGATATAGATTGGGTTATTAAATTAATAGACGTTTATCCGGTCGATTACAAGAAAAAACAGGGGCTAAGTCAGTTTGAACTAATTATAGCAGCTGATATTTTCAGGGGCCGATTTAAAAATAGTTTTACCAAACCTGAGCCCATCACCCCCGGAAAGGTGGAAGAGTATTCTTTTGGTCTGCATCAGGTAAATCATGTGTTTCAGAAAGGGCACCGGATCATGATCCAGATTCAAAGTACCTGGTTCCCGATTTTTGACAGGAACCCGCAGAAATTTGTTCCAAATATTTTCCTGGCCACCCAGAAAGACTTTATAAAATCTACACAGCATGTTTACCACAGCAAACAGTACCCGACTTCTATAGAACTGCCTGTAGTGAAAGAGAATGGAAAGGTAAGTTTGAAATAATGTGGTAACTATGTAATCCTTTAGTAAGCACCCTATTTTTACAAATTCCGGATTACTCTTCATTTTTCTTCTAAAATTTTTGGCCCGTCTTTTTTATCAAAACTGCACTTGATCTGGTATAAACATGCGGGCGTTGCCGCCATTGCGGATAACGTCGCGGACGAGGGTGGAGGAGATTGTGGAATAGAGTGGGGCGCAGGTGAGGAAGATGGTTTCGATATCAGGTACCAACATACGATTCATGTCGGCAATGGCTTTTTCGTATTCGAAGTCGCTTACATAGCGGATGCCGCGGAGAATGTATTGTGCGCCTGTTTTTTTGCAGAAGTCGACAGTGAGGCCTTCGTAGCTGGTAACTTCGATAGTGGGGATGTCTTTGAATATTTCTTTTATCCAGCCTGTGCGCTGTTCGATGGTGAACATTGGCTGCTTGGTTGAGTTGATGCCTACGCCTATAATGAGCTTATCGAACAGGGATTTGGCACGATGAATAATATCGACATGGCCGAGTGTGATGGGATCGAAGGTGCCGGGAAATAAGCAGATGCGTTGCATATCAATCACTGTTTTGCGTAAAGAAAGTAAAAACTGTTGTTCCGTAATTTTTCATGCGGGTGAAATTGGGGTGCTTCTGGTAATCGTTGCGGGGTGTATGTTCATGTACAAAGATGCCACCGGGCAACAGCAGTTTTCGCTCGAAGACCAGCTGGGGTATTTCGTCAATATTTATCAGGGCATAGGGCGGGCCTGCGAATATGAAATTGTACTGTTCGGTGCACTGTTTCATGAATTTGAAGACTTCGCCACGGATGATATGCAGGCGGTCGTTTATGTCGAGTTCGTTGGAGGTTTTTTTTATAAAATCGATAGTAGTAAGATCGCGCTCTACGAGCGTAAGATCGACGGCGCCACGTGAAGCAAGTTCATAGCTGATGCTGCCGGTGCCGCCAAAGAGATCGAGGGTTTTAAGGCCTTCGAAATCGATCATATTATTAAGCATATTGAAGAGGCCTTCCTTGGCAACCTCGGTAGTGGGCCGGGCAGGAATACGGGCAGGTGGATTGAACCTGCGACCGCCGAATATGCCGCCTACTATACGCATGAAAACAATTGAAGAGCCAATGAAACAGCACTTTCCCAGCCGGATGTAAAGCCGTAGCCATCACCAGTAGTGATACCTGGAAAGTACTGAGAAAGATTGCCAATAACCTTATGTTCGGCCGCGCTGACCGCATTGCACCTTACGGTTACCTGATGGCGGGGTATTAGGTTTTCGTCGATTACCTGCATCAGCATATAGGCAATATCTTCGGCTTTGTTGTAGTCGAAAACATTGTGCCAGAGCAGTTGGCCGTTGTTGTGAAGTGTGGTGCTGACCTGCTCGGCGCTGATGAGGCATTGTACCACTGCTCCTTTGGCTGGGATATTACTGAATTGGTAAACAGATGCGGGTAGAATTGTTGCTTTATTGAAATTGATACGTATGAGTTCAGTAATATTTACAGGAACGGCTATCAGGTACTGTGCCTTTGCCTCGGGCAATGCATAACACTGAAAAACATCAGAGCGTTCCATGAAATGGATTTTGCGGAGCCAGTTTTCGGCTTCGGTTTTATCATAGAGTTCATCAGGTATTAACAATTGGCGGTCGGGGAGAATAAAGACACCTTTTACTGTTGCCTTGGTGGCCAGTAGCGGTTCGTGAGCAAATAGTTGTTCAAAAAACGCCAGTTCCCATATGGGCCTGTTATTGTTGTAACCGGAATAGTGGAGGGTGAGCAAATCGTTGTCCTGCCGGAAACCAGCTACCAGCAGGCCACGGGGTAATAGCAGGACTGCCGCCTGGCTTACCTGCCCATAGAGCGAATCATCATCGCTCACGTTCCAGACCTGCTGGTTTGAGTTGTTATTGGTTTTAGCCATTAAGAAGCTATGTGCTGTAAAAAGGGAATAATCCTGATTTTACTATCAGACTGTAAATATAATGAATCAATGGATAAAGGAAGAATTCAGGGATTGAAACAGGAACAAGCGATACAATCTAATTTTAATTATTTATTTAGAAAGATTGATATGCTATTTTATTTATCAAAGAAACTGCTTAATTTTATATGGTATAACCTTATAAAATCTTACGAATATGAAATCTTACCTGCAAATACTCATAGTAACCTCTTTTATACTGCTTGGTTCAACAGGATCTAATGCGCAAACCATTACAACCCTTGCCGGAATAGGAGGTTGGTCATGGTATTCCGGAGATGGCGGTCCAGCAACTGCAGCAGCCGTTCCGGCTCCAGGAGGGTTGGCAACTGATGCTTTTGGAAATACCTATATTTCCTCAGATATTTATACAGGTTACAATGCGCATAAGGTTAGAGTAATTGATGCATCTGGTCATATATCATTGTTTGCAGGTAGTGGAATTCAGGGTTTTGGCGGTGATGGAGGCCCGGCAACTGATGCCCTTATGAATTATCCTACTGATATTGCACATGATGCTTTTGGCAATCTCTATATTCTTGATTTTGAGAATTACAGGATACGCAAAGTAAATGCAGCAGGTATTATCAGCACAGTTGCCGGAATCGGCGTAAATGACTATATGGGCGATGGTGGTCCGGCCATCGAAGCTGCGATTAATGCTCCATATGGACTAGCTTGCGATCGATCAGGAAATATATACTTCAGCCAGTTTAATGCCCATGCAATACGCAAAATATCTGCAACCGGTGTAATTACTACTTTTGCCGGAAATACTACTGCGGGATTCAGCGGGGATGGGGGGCCTGCTACAGCCGCACAAATAGGCGTTGTTTATGGTATAGCTGCAGATAAGTCAGGGAATATCTATATAGCGGATTACACCAACTACAGAATAAGGAAGATTAATACCTCAGGAATTATAACTACGGTGGCAGGAAACGGGATTGGTGGTTTCAGTGGAGATGGCGGGCCTGCAACAGCAGCTTCATTCAACGGACCGAATTACCTGACAATTGACACTGCAGGTAACATCGATATCTCAGATTTTTATAACCACAGAGTGCGCCAGATAAATACTGTTGGAATTATTAATACCATTGCTGGTAACGGTATATATGGATACAGTGGTGATGGGGGGGCAGCCACTGCTGCCAAGCTATCATATTGCATGGGTTTGGCAGTTAATAACCTCAATAATGTAATTGTTGCAGATCAGGATAATAACAGGGTGCGATCAATAAAAGTACCTGGTCCCGTCCTTTATTTTACCGGTGGCCATTATCAGAATGTTGTATTGTGTGTAAATGAATCGCAGCTGCATGCCCCTGTAAATACAATATTGGCTGTAGAGGATTCCACAACCGGCAGTACCGATAACTGGTCGGTAGTAACACCTCCATTACATGGTACACTTGTAGCTACCTATTCCACAACATCAACAGGTGGAATACTTACACCTTCTGGCTTAACATATACCCCTAATAGTGGGTATTTAGGTGCTGATACGTTTAAAGCAGCAGTAACGAATGGCATGAACACTGATTATACCGTAATCTGTGTTTCCATTAATCCTGTACCTGAGTCCGGGATTGTATCAGGCAAAAACAGTATTTGCCCCGGTCAGCTGGATACCTTGACTGAAACTGCAATAGGAGGCTATTGGGGTTTAACCAATACAGCAATTGCGCACATCAGTTCAACTGGTTTAGTAACTGGTTTATTACCTGGCCTGGATACTATTGTTTATACAGATACTAATTTCTGCGGTACTGCAAGATCCTATTTTCCTATCGTGATAAAACCGTATAGTCTTTGCCATACGGGCATTGGGTTTATTGCTAATCCGACTGATAAGGTAACCATATATCCTGATCCGGTGCATGATGAGTTAACTATATCGTCTGAAAACACGATTATTAATGTAGTAATTACTAACCTTGCCGGCCAACTGATTTATGAGCAAAAAGGAATCAGCGATCTTATAAAGGTGGATGTAAGGAATTATCCACAAGGGGTTTATTTTATTAAAATAAACAACACGAATATCAGAAAATTCGTGAAGGAGTAAATAGACGGCTTTTGTTTTTGAAAAGAACCCTAAAGCAGCAACTTGATTCTTAAAGCTTCTTTTGAGTTTTTGATTTTTGAAAGTGATCTGGATTAATGTTGTTAATGAAAATATATACTATTATGTTTATTTAGTTGATAGTCTTTAATTTTAATGCTCAAACCTTATAAAATCAAATTTATATGAAATCAAACCTACAAACCCTTTTACTGGCTGTAATGGTATTGGTGGGTAGCACCTGTGCAAAAGCACAAACAATTACAACTGTTGCAGGAACCGGAGTAGCAGGTTATACCGGAGATGGTGGACCTGCAACCATGGCTGAGATCAACAACCCTTATGCAATTGCAGAGGATGGTTCAGGTAATTTGTATTTCACCGACTATGCCAATAATCGTATCCGAAAAATTAACAGCGCAGGTATTGTCACAACCGTGGCAGGCACAGGTGCCGCAGGATTCAGTGGAGATGGCGGACCGGCAGCTTTAGCTCAGATAAACGGTCCATATGGTATATCTGTGGATATAGCCTCGGGCTCTATATATTTTGCCGACAAAGGCAATAACAGGGTCAGGAAAATTTCTACTACAGGAATAATTAGTACTATAGCCGGTAACGGAATGGGTGGTTATAGCGGAGATGCCGGCCCGGGAACTGCTGCAGCTCTTAATAATCCTTCCGGAATTGCAGCAGACGGTACAGGTGTGTATATCGCAGACAAGAATAACCACCGGATAAGGTGTGTAGATGCTTCGGGAATTATTACTACCAAAGTTGGTACAGGCATGGCTGGTTTCAGCGGAGATGGCGGCCCGGCAAGTGCAGCTGCACTTAATAACCCTATAGGTGTTGCCCTGAATGGGTTCAGTGATATTATTATAGCAGACTATAGTAATAACAAAATAAGAAAAGTAAGCAGCTATTATGGCACAATCAACACAATAGCGGGTAATGGTACTGCAGGATTCAGCGGAGATGGAGGACCCGGAACCGCAGCCCAGATTAATTTGCCTACGGGTGTAGCGGCAGACAACGTTGACAATGTTTATATTGCTGATAATGGAAATAACAGGGTAAGAAGATTAGATCCTTCCGCTATTATCAGCACATTTGCCGGAACCGGAACTATGGGTTACAGCGGTGATGGAGGTGTGGCTTCATCAGCTATGGTCAGCGCTTTTAATACAGGTGTATTGCACGGCGGGAATTATGTTTATATATGCGGAGGCAGCCAGTCGAGGATAAGAGGTGTTGATACAGGTATTGTATCGCCGATTACAGGCCTTGGTACTGTATGTGTGGGCAGTACTATAACGTTAAGCGATGCTACACCCGGCGGCGTATGGTCGAGCAGCACACCGTCAATAGCTACTATAAGCGCAACAACTGCAATTGTAACAGGTATTACGCCCGGTACTGTTGTAATTACTTATACAGTGGGTACCAGTTTTGTAAACACATTAATAACTGTAACATCGGGACTTACCATAACTGCATCTGCGGCATATGCTGCCTGCGGCGGGCTATATACACTAACTGCCAGTGGCGGAACGACTTATTCATGGTCGCCATCTACAGGGCTTTCATGCATTACCTGTAGCAGTACGACCATTGACCCGACTGCAACTACAACATTTACTGTTACCGGTACGACAGGTGGCTGCAGCGGCACTGCTACTGTTACCATTGACGGGAACAGGATTACTGGTGCCATATCGCCAACAATGACCGGATCTGTGCGGGTGTGGCTGGTACATTTTAATCCGATTGACAGTTCTATTATAGCAACTGACTCAACTATGGCCTGCACATCGGGCGGCACGATGTATTATGAGTTCATGGACCCTGCAGGCGGCAGTTACCTGGTAAAGGCTTATGAGCTGGGCGGAACTCCCGGAACCAGCGGATATATACCTACCTATGGATATTCGGCGCCACATTGGGATTCTGGAACAAGTATTTCTCATACAACTGCTACAGATAATCAGGACATAGTGATGCTTTTTGGCACTGTGCCTTCTGGGCCTGGCTTTATAAGCGGCTATGTAGTATCTGGTGCGGGTAAACACACATCGCCCGATGTGCCGGCCGTTAATATGCTGGTGTACCTGGAAGATATCACCGGCCACATAATTACTTATACCTACACCAATACTGCCGGGGCTTATTCATTCGGAAGCCTGGCGAATGGGTCTTATATCATATATCCGGAAGCCTATAAATATTACACCACACATTCATCGTTTATTACATTGAGTACATCTCATGAAACTGCTGCGAACATAGATTTTAAGCAACATACTTCATTCGGGACAATTACACCGGTTACTACAAATAGTGTGCTGCCGGCAGTTACTGGTACTGCTTTGTATTTGTATCCGAACCCAACCAGCGGCGACCTGAATATTGAATGGAATATCCAAACTATGTGCAGCGCTGATGTGGTACTGACAGATATGACAGGCAGGGTGGTGATAAAGACAAGGCTGGATATTAATACTACAAAAGGACAGACAGTTATTGATCTGAGCGGAATTGAGGAAGGCGTTTATATAATTACTATCAAATCGGGAAGTATTAATTATTGCGGTAGGGTAGTGAGGGAGTAAAATCAGATTATACAATATTTTTGGGTTGTGGGTCTCTGGTATTTGCCGGGAGTTTTTTTGTTTTTCAGTAGGTTAGCCAGCTCTATAAAGTTATCATTACTAATTTTATCAACTTGTCAGATTTGACTGCCTTTATAAGGTAGTCAAACTGCTTTAAATCTGGAAACGCCAGACAAGATCGAATGAGATAGTGTGTTCATAGTTAAATAACGGAGCCTTTTGCAATGAAAACAGATAGGGCTGGTACAGGAATCCGATATGGAAATTGCGGCCGAGGCGGTAGTAAGCCGAAAAGGCCGCGCCTATGCTGGTGTTATTGTAATTGCGTAAAGTGTCGGTTTTATAGTGGTTTGAACTGTCTCTAATAGTCCGGAATTCTCTCCATGTATTATGGCTAACGGATAGTCCGTAGCCGAATTCATAGCGCCGAGTAGTGTAATTGTTTTTCAGGTTCAAAAAAGTGCTGCTGATATTGGAACGGACAACTGTATCACCAAAATAGTCGATAGCTGCAGGAACAGGTATTGGCAGGTTGACGGCAGTTCCTAACTGGAGTGAAAGAGATTTACGGGAGGCATAATAGTTGTTGACTCCGCAGGAAATACCCCAGAAGCCGCCTTGGGAAAAAGAGTTTTTACCATCATTGAAGGTGAATATATTGATGTAGGGAACAGACATATTTAGGGTAATATCACATCTTTGCCATGGAGCAAATCTGTGATAAAGCTTGTCTCCGGTATCATTGGTATTAATGTAGATTTTATAGGGGTAAGCAAAGCGGTTGGGATTTTTAAAGTCAGCCAGAAAACCAAGTCCATAACTAAGGAAATTGCAGTAATAAGCTTTGCTGTGTCTGGGTTTGAGATATACGGTTTTGCGCACACTGTCTTTACGTATAGTGATGGGCAAAAGAACTGTTTGGCTACGTGCAACAGTAATATTAACTCCGTGGTGCGGAATCGGGTATGTGGTATCAGTTTTTGCCAAGGGGATGAATGGCGTTTCTGACTCAATGTCTATAAAACGAGTTGTGTCAATAACCATTACAGCCCCTTTGTCGCTCCGGATATTTATGGTTGCATTTTTGTGGCAAAACAGTGTTACGCAGCTGATGAATGAACCAGAAATGCCCGCAAATAATGAATAAAGCAGAAAGGATTTTAATAGTTTTTTCATGAGGCAGATTGCCTGCCAAAAGTATGTAATAAAGTGAATCGCAGAGGTATTGAAAGCTATACAAACAATAAACAGTAAAAACTGGTAGAGAATCTGGCCTTGCTACTAAATATCTTTTTTCCCTTTTTTTAGTATCGCCAGTTTCCCATCTCCGCCTGCAAGCAGCACCAGGTTGCCTGTCCTGCTTTTTTTAACCACATGAAAATGTTTTTCGTCTGATAAACTGGTCCAGTTATTGCCATTATTATAAGAGATATCAATGCCTTGGGGGCTGACAGCCAGCAGGGTATTTACGTTTTTGTATGACATGCCCATGCCAGTTGTTGTAACAGCTACCTGGGTATTTGTGTTCTTGGATGTAAATATTGCAATGGGGGTCTCTGATGCATTAACTGCATCGGTATGCTTAAGTACCTGCAGGCATTCGGTATAACCCCTGGTGGTTTGGTAAGGCTCGTACCAGTTTTCACCTCCGTTTTCTGTGATAAAAAGGTTGGCTGTGCGCAATGTTTCATTTTTATAATCTCCCCCGGCTATTACCCAGAGCTTTTTGCCCAAAGGTAAAAATGTAAAAATACCAGTACTTGCCGTTCCCTGCAGAATAGGTGTATTTATTGCTTTCCAGCTTTTACCCCTGTTTTTCGAAACCAGTAACCGGGAAACTGTTCCGCCTGTAGCAATAAACAGTTTTTTGCGCTGTACACATTTAATACAGGTCCCACTTGCGGCAAATGAGGCTTCGCCAGGGCTCAATGCAGGACACTCAGCCGAAGGGTATTCAGTCCAGGTTTTACCACCGTCTTTAGTATGAGCTAATAACATGTGGCCTTTTAATGGATCGCCATACATGATGCCGAATTTATGGTCCCAGAAATCTATGCCATCTATGAAAGCTGCTGAATCATCATTTTCGTAAACCTTCTGCCAGGTATATCCGCTGTCTGATGTATACAATATATATGCCGGGGCGCCTGCATTGGCAATTACAGCATTTTTTGCATTGAAGGCATAGATGCTCCTGAAATCACATTGTTCATAACCCTTCACTTGTCTGAAGCGCCAGTCTTTGCCGCCGTTTATGGTAGTGCCTACCCAGCCCTTACTGCCGCTTACCCATGCATCACTGTCGTTGATTACAGAAAGCCCGCGGAATGAGGCATTGGTTTTGGAATCTATGAGTTGCAACTGCATATTATGCGCCGATGAAGTCGTAACCAGAAGTATTAAACAGAGAATATTTCGGAGCATGATTTTTGGATTGCAGGAGTCTAAAAATAAGAAATGCACGGCTAATATTGAAGTACAATAAATCACAGAATTTATACGTTAGCCACATACAGTGATTATAATGAATCGTGTTAACTTCAAGTGTACTAATCACACTTAGTTTTTATTCCCCCATTTTATTTTAAAAATCAAGAAACAGGAAAATATGATAAAGCCCTTAATTTACGCTGTTGCTTTATTTCCGATAACCTGTTCAGGCCAAACATCCATGGTTGAAACTGGCGTATCGGTACCAATGTTTTTAAAAGTAAACGCAGATTTCACACCACGATTAAAAAGTTCGGTAATAGGCGCAACAGGAATAGATTTCGCAATAAAAGTTAATGGATCTGATGAAAATTCCTTGTCCTACTTGCAACTAATTGGTTTTATGAATGATAAAAGGTCTTTTCAAATTGAACCAGGCAGTAAGATTATTTCAGAGTTTTATTTTATAAATATCAATCCTTCAGTGCTGATCAAAAGCAAATGGGATAATATGAAATTCAGTTTTGGTATAGGTGGATTGATAAATATTGGCCAGGACATAGGTACTTCATCAAGCAAAAATACATCAGGGAATAATTATACAAATCTGGATAGTAGTTATCAAATAATTATTTCAAATAGCCGCAACATAATTCCCTATATATCTTTTGGAGGAGTTTGGGATATCCGGAAACACATAAAAGCTCAATTACTTGTACAGCCCACAGTGCATAATTTTTATGAGCCAGGCACAAAAATTGAATATAAAATCAACAATAGCGAGAAAGAAATTCAGTTAAGTTATCTGCCTGTTTATTTTGGATTGAGGCTGTTTTATTTTTTCAGATAAAGTTCTTTTGGCGGTATTCCCTCATTAAATTTGATGAACAGGATATTTATGACAAAGCTGCTTCCAATAATTTTGTTCTGTATTTCTTTCCCTTTTCTGTCACATTCACAGGACATCAGGGTTTACTTTGATACCAGCAAGTATTACCAGGTTGACTCTGTTTTTTTTACAGTACATGGAGTGAACCAGGCGCTCTATATCCTTTATGGAAATGACGATGACGAATCGGTCATTATCTATAAAAACAATGGCCGGAATTCTATTTATAAAAGCTTCCTCCCCTGCTATACTTGCCGCGGGAGAGGCATGAACGAACCAACTTATATGGGCCACACAATAAAAGGCGAAAGTATTGTTTTAGCCCACGAATATTTTTTGGGTCGCGATTCTGTTTATCTCGGTTTCACAGGCGGTTGCCCGGCTGTTCAGAAAATTATAAGAAGGTCATATAGCAACGAAAAGGTAAAAAGCGTTGATGATGCGGGAAATTATTTGTTTACTGCAAAAAAGAATGCCAATACATCAATAGATAAATTTCAACTGCCTGTGGACAACGAAGATCCTAAAATAAGAGCGCTCTTTGATATCCGGAAAATAAAGTGGGTTAAGATATAAAACAATATACCTGGCCATGTAACTAACCAAGCCAGGTATATCAAAATAAATATTCAATAGATTCAAATCAGCTATGTCAGCAATAGCCCATTAATTCTTAACCGACACTTTCCCTCTTTGTACGGCAACTCCACTGGCATCAAATACCGAGTAGAAATACAAACCAGATGGCAGCTGAGACACATCGACAGCATCATAGCCAGAAAGGACTTTTTGGGTGGCTACCTGGCCGTTAATAGAATAGATTACGGCCTCCAGACCCTGAACCCCATAGGTGCTGAAATACAACTTACCGGTGGCAGGGTTAGGGAAAACTTTTACTGAGCCGGAAGCGGAGATATTGCTGATTCCGGAATGGTCAGGATTTGCGATGCTTGTCATGGTTACATCATCCACGTAAAGAGTGCTGCTGTCGAGGGCAGAACCGGGTTTGCTGCTCGAAAATGCAATGCGCATAGTATCAATAGTGCCCGTACTGTCCAATGGATAATTTATATTAACGGTTACCTGTCTCCAGCCAGTATCCGGGCCAAAAGTAATGGTACCAATACCAATAACAGAATCTTTGCCGCCTATCAAACTCAGAGCCTGTACATTCAGTGTGCCACTGTCGATACCGGTAGCTCCGGTGCTGTCTTTGCCGGGAAAATAAAGAACCCAGGCACTAACAGTTTTTGGTTTTACATTCACTGCCGTGCCTCCTGAAAATGACACTCCGGAGATACTAGGTGGAATAAATGAAATGCCAATATGAGTTTGCCCGGTAGTCAAGACACCAGGTATGAGCAGGGTATCCTGCAGCATAGTCATGATTTTTGCCGAATGGCTTCCGGAATGCACTATAGAATCTTCGCGGTACAGATTCCTTCTCCAGTCCTGATCTGTAGTACCCAGAAAAGTATGCCCGAATGACTGTCCGAGGCTAATAATAATAGAATCATCGCCATACCAACCAGCAGGTGCTTGAACTGTTACCGGACTGTCGGGACCCGATGAATTTGAGCGCCAGGTCTCCATATCGCCACCAGGGATAGTTTGAGCTGAAGACAAAAAGGAAGCAGCTAATGCGCAGAACAAGAGGAAAATTTTATTCATAATTGTATTATTTATTTGTCAAAAATACTATTTTAAATCATTCAGGCATTTTAAGATGGAGTTAAAATCGGGCAGTTCAGAGGCACTCTCCAGTACTTCGGCATACCGTAGCACACCTGATTTATCGATAATAAAAGCAGAACGCCTTGAAACGCCATCCATATCGAGGATGAAATGTTCATAGATCGAGCCATAAACTGTGGATACTGTTTTATTGAAATCGCTGAGTAATGGGAAATTGATTCCCTGCTGTTTTTTAAACTCAGCCTGGGCAAAAAGGGAGTCTACAGAAATACCGAAAACTATAGCATCCAGGTTGTTGTACTGTAAAAGGTTATCGCGCATATAGCAAAGCTCTTTGGTACATGTGCCTGTAAAAGCCAGCGGATAAAACAACAACAATACATTTTTACCCCTGTAACTGCTGAGGGTAACTCTATTTTTTTCGGAATCCATGAGGGTGAAATCGGGAGCGGGGGAGCCAATCTGTAGCGACATAATTTTTTTTTGTAAAAATAGGTGAACTAAGGTTAGTGAAAAGTCAGAAATCATTTATTATACCATATGCTGAACAAAATGTTGATAAAGATTATCAGGAATAAATAGGCGAAAAACCAGACTGAGCCAAAGATTTCAAACAAGCTATTTGAACTTAGGAAACAGGAAGCAACCATGTAAACTATAAATCCAATTCCAAATGCAACCAGACTTCTGACCTGTCGGTAATATTGTACCCTGGGGATAAAAAATCGGATAATAAAATAAACAGTAAGAAATATTGCAGCCCATAGAAAGGGTTGAAATAGTATGGGCATCAGGTTGTCATTAATTTCGTGCATAGGAAATTCAGTCTGCCAAATTAAGCATTTTATTATTTATATATGAAAATTTGACCTTGCAGCCAAATAATATCATTAAGAAAATATCACATTTCTGCAAAAATGACCGACTTTTGCAGCCCCATAAAGGGTGGCACAATAAATGATACAAGCTATTTACAAAATCATTTACTAAATAATAAAAACAGATAATTATGGCAACAAACGTGAACATTACCCCCCTGCACGACCGGGTAATAGTGAAACCCGCTCCTGCTGAAGAGAAGACTGCCGGCGGTATTATCATACCAGATACTGCTAAAGAAAAACCACAACGTGGCACAGTTGTAGCTGCTGGACCTGGTAAAAAAGACGAACCAATGACCGTTAAGTCAGGCGACACCATCCTTTATGGCAAGTATGCCGGTACTGAGGTTTCATTTGAAGGTAATGATTACCTGATTATGAGGGAAAGCGATATACTGGCGGTTATTTAATAAACAAGTCACCCCAAATCAAACCCTAAATCCCTAAAGGGACTTCCCATTCAGACTAAATAAAAATCAAAAATTAAAAACAATTATTAACAATGCCCAAAGCTTCCTTTTAAGTTGAGTACTTGTTCATACAGTACTCCCCTTCAGGGGCCGGGGGTTAAAATTAAAATTTTATGTCAAAACAACTTTTTTTCAATATCGATGCACGCAACAGAATGAAGCGTGGTGTAGACATACTGGCAGATGCAGTAAAGGTAACCCTGGGCCCTAAAGGCCGTAATGTGGTTATAGAAAAGAAATTCGGCGCTCCGGCAGTAACCAAGGATGGTGTTACAGTTGCCAAAGAAATTGAACTGGAAGACGCAATCGAGAACATTGGTGCGCAAATGGTGAAGGAAGTAGCTTCTAAAACTGCCGACCTGGCGGGTGATGGTACTACCACTGCTACCGTTCTGGCTCAGTCTATCATCAGCGAAGGGCTGAAGAACGTAGCTGCCGGCGCTAACCCAATGGACCTGAAAAGGGGTATCGACAAGGCAGTTGCTGCTATTGTTGAAAACCTGAAAAGCCAGAGCCAGAAAGTGGGCAATGACAACAAAATGATTGAGCAGGTGGCTTCAATCTCTGCCAACAACGATAATACAATCGGTGCGCTGATAGCTCAGGCTATGGCTAAGGTGGGCAACGAAGGTGTGATCACTGTAGAAGAAGCTAAAGGTACTGAAACTACTGTAGAAGTAGTAGAAGGTATGCAGTTCGACCGTGGCTATCTTAGCCCTTACTTTGTAACCAATGCTGAAAAAATGCAGGTTGAGTTGCAGAATCCATACATCCTGATTTACGAAAAGAAAGTAAGCACCCTGAAAGACATTCTGCCAATACTGGAAAGTGTGGTACAGAGTGGCCGTCCGCTGCTGATCATTGCTGAAGATGTAGATGGCGAAGCGCTGGCTACACTGGTGGTGAACAAGCTGCGTGGCTCATTGAAGATTGCTGCTGTTAAGGCTCCGGGCTTTGGCGACCGCCGTAAAGAAATGCTGCAAGACATTGCTGCCCTTACAGGTGGTACTGTTATCAGCGAAGACCAGGGCTACAAACTGGAGAATGCTACAATCGCATCTCTGGGCCAGGCAGAAAGCATTACAATTGATAAAGACAATACTACCGTTGTAGGGGGTAAGGGAGATAAAGCAAGCATTGCTGCCCGTGTAGGACAGATCAAATCGCAGATTGAATCTACTACCAGCGATTACGACCGCGAGAAGCTCCAGGAGCGCCTTGCTAAACTGAGCGGTGGTGTTGCAGTTCTGTACATCGGTGCAGCATCGGAAGTGGAAATGAAAGAGAAGAAAGACCGCGTAGACGATGCACTTCATGCTACACGTGCTGCGGTTGAAGAAGGTATTGTTCCAGGTGGTGGCGTTGCTTACATCCGCGCTATCGATTCTCTGGCTGCTGTAAGCACTGAGAATGCTGATGAGAAAACCGGTATCGCAATCGTTCGCCGTGCTCTGGAAGAGCCACTGCGTCAGATCGTAAACAACGCTGGCCTTGAAGCATCTATCATAGTGCAGAAAGTGCGCGAAGGTGTTGCTGATTATGGATTCAATGCCCGCACTGAGGTCTATGAAAACCTGCTTGCAGCCGGTGTTATTGATCCTACCAAGGTAGGCCGTGTAGCCCTCGAAAATGCAGCATCTATTGCCAGCATGTTCCTGACTACTGAGTGTGTAATAGCCGACAAGCCAGAACCAAAATCAAGTGCACCAGCCGGTGGCGGAATGCCAGGCGGAATGGGCGGAATGGATTATTAAGTTGATTAATTAATAAGAGATAAGTTGTAAAGCCCTGGCGATGTGCCGGGGCTTTACGATATATTTATTCCTGTTGTGTCCGGTTTATTGTTGCTATCCAACTGGTATTCTCTACTTTTGCCCCCTGATGAAAATTAAGCTTGAGCATATCAGCAAACGGTTTCAGCGATACTGGATATTCAGGGAGGTGAATTATGTGTTCGAAGGGCCAGGGGCATATGCACTGCTGGGCCCCAACGGTTGTGGTAAAAGCACGCTGCTACGAATAGTGGCTGGAATGCAGGGAGCAAGTAAAGGGAAAGTGATATTTGATCATTCTGGTAATGGAGTTGAGATTACTGATATTTTTAAATATATCAGTTTCTGTGCGCCGGGTATGGAGGTGGTGGAGGAACTGACACTACGTGAGTTTATGGAGTTTCATTTTTCGTTTAAGCAACCATTGCCCGGACTGGATATTGATCAGATCATCTCGATGGTGGGATTAAAGGATACCGGCGATAAAACCATTGGCGACTACTCCAGCGGCATGAAGCAGCGGGTGAAGCTGGCACAGGCTATCTTCAGTGATACCCCGGTATTACTGCTTGATGAGCCTTGTACCAACCTTGACCAGCAGGGTGTAGCGCAATACCAGGGCTGGATAGACCAATATGCCAGGGGGAGGCTGGTGGTAGTTGCATCGAACGATGAACGGGAATATTATTTTTGTAAGGAGAAGGTAGTGATTGAAGACTATAAATAAATTACCTTTGCACTTCGTTAAAAATATTGGCCTCGTAGTACAATGGATAGTATAAGAGTTTCCGAAGCTCCAGATCCAGGTTCGATTCCTGGCGAGGCCACATACAAAAGTTGCAACTAATTGGTTTGTAATCATTTGCAACTACTAAACATTGATTGGGGTGCATGCTGGGGTGCAGTTGGCTTGGTATAGTCTCAGTTTGTTTGCTTGTTTGTAAGAATACAGCTGCCTTTCTAAAATTTGACAACTTTTTTTGTGCACCAAAGATAATTATCAACATGAATGTTCATTATGAATATTCCTTGAGGTAAATCTCGCACGTTTATTTCAACCGTGTTTGTATTGGTGCTATTTATTTCGATAAGTTTACTGCCAAGCATATTTAGTATGTCAATTCTTACTTGCTTTTGTTCATCACCGAATGAAATTGTACAAACTTCTGCAACCGGGTTAGGATAAATATTCAATGAATGACCATTCCTGTTTTGATCGTTAATTGATGTTGCTGAAGCATTTCGGACAAGCCTTACATAATTGGAACCTCTGATGGCATCGCCCTGTGGACCATGTGAGTAGCCAGTATAAGTAACCCCACTTACAACAACTGTTTTAACGACAGCATATCCATATGGTGGCCCTACCTTTGGATCACTTCGCTGGCATCCAGCCCCATGCACATCGACCCAATGCGTTTGAGTTGAAGGCCAACCCAACGCTCTGCCAAACGGAACATAATCTGCTTCAGCGCCGTTGCTTGACCCAGAGAAATAGCCTTCGTGTGTAGTACCAGACCAATAATATGGATAATCCAACTGACCTGCTTCATTAATGATAGTACTACATTGGAAATAGTTAGTATCAATAGCAGGCAAACTATCATAGTCTGGAGCATGTGTATAATCTACAATACTCTGAAGTTCTTTTATATTCGGCATCCTCCAGTCACTGTGACCTAAATAATTTGCGGCATTTTCTGTTCGTACCCAAGCCAACGCATTTTCCCAATTAAGCCCTGAGCCATTATCGGTCCTTGACCACATCAATCCAGTCGCATTATCTGTTGTAGTTTGGTCCCCGTTGTTTACAAAAGTATTGTATCCATAAGTAAGCGGGCCACGAACTAACTGAACATAGAAGGTTTTGGGCAGACCGCTAAGCACATCTACTGTATCATACCCTTTAATTCTTCCATCTGAGAAATTTACCCCAAAATCCTTAGTATAGCCAGATTCGCTGGGATTCTTGATGAAAATATTCGCAGACATATATTGTTGGTCAATTACTCGTTCTCCATGTGCCGTATTGCCATATGCAAATTTGAAATAATTGGTGTCTATAAAAGGAGTTAACCCAACTGATGAAGTTGAACCACCTGGGTCTGTGCCCTTGCCACTATAAAGTGAGTAGAGTTCTTTTATCGTTGGAATCCGCCAGTCATTGTACCCGCCATAATTAATAGCATTTACTGTAGTAAGCCAATTTTGAGCAGTTGCGTAAGTCATTCTATTAGCTTTTACTGGCGGTGTATTGGTTGTGTTAGGACTACGCATCCAGGTCAAACTTGTATTGTTATCATGAACTGTTTTCCCATCGGTACTAATAGAATAATTGGGCAACGTACCAATATAGGCAGCATCTTGCCCATAATAATTCGCTCCAGGTGAAGGACAAGTAATTAAAAATAAGGTATCATAACATGTGGTTTGAGCCGGATCAACAATAGAATATGTTTGACCATTACCAACATTACTCAACGACAAATAAATGGACACAAATAAAATAACCCTTAGAGTAATGATTTTTCGCATGACAACCGGTTTTGTTAATTGTTTAGACGTTTTCCAAGGGGAAAAGTCTTCTGCGCAAAAGATGATCTTGGTCATCTTTTTTTATGACGAAGATCATAATATCCTTTGTGCCAGAAATAATCTGAGGTGTCGTCTAAATAATTAATAGGGCATATTTATTCAGAAAATAAAAGGTCGTTTATGGTCAATTTGAAATTAAGAATAACCGCTGTTGCTTGTTTATTGGTGGTTTTTTCTACACAATTAAATGCACAAACAATTAATGAAGCATTAATACCCGGAGGTGCATTCGAAATGGGCGACCATTATGGATTTGTAGATTCAGCCCACCCAAGTGATGAAATTCCACTTCATGCAGTTAAAATCGATTCTTTTTACATCGCAAAAACAATAGCTACAAATCAGCAATACCTGCAATTTCTTGATTCTGCTTTGTCAAAAAGCCTGATTGAGGTACGTAGTAATATAGTGTACCTTACTGGTGACACCAACATTCTGTGCTACACAAATCAGTATTCATCATATTATAGCATAGGTTATGACGGACATTCGTTTTCCATTGTAGATTTCAGGGCACAACATCCCATGGTCGGCGTCATGTGGTTTGGCGCAGCAGCCTATTGCAACTGGTTAAGTAATAAAAACGGATTGCAACAATGTTTTAATGAAACTACCTGGATTTGCGATTTTACAAAGAACGGTTATCGCTTACCAACTGAAGCCGAATGGGAATATGCTGGCAGGGGTGGTGATACTACACCTTATTACATATATCCATGGGGCAATACGCTGGATACCACAAAAGCAAACTGGCCAAATTCAGGTGACCCTTATGAAACGGGAGCTTACCCCTACACTACACCTGTCGGGTTCTATGATGGCACATTGAAATTGAAAGCGGTTTGCGGCTGGCCAGGTAGTGCTACAATTTACATGACTTCCAATGGGGCTAATAATTATGGGCTCTATGACATGGCAGGAAATGTGTGGCAGTTTGTTTATGACTGGTACTCCCGCAACTACTATAGTAGTTCTCCATACAACAGCCCTCAGGGACCAACCACGGGCGATCTCATGCCGGATGGCAAACCCTACAGGGGTATGCGTGGCGGAAATTGGTACAATGGAGATATGATCAGTGGAGTTAATGATGGACATTCAAGAGTGTCAAACAGAGACCCGTCTTACTTCCGAGGACCTTTAGATCCCAATCATCCATGGTATCATGTGGGCTTTCGGGTAGCAAGAAACTTCAGCCACTCTACTGGCGTTGCTACAACTAATGCGAAGCCAAACCTATATTGCTGCACTTACCCGAATCCTTCCTCTGAATCGACGATGATACAATTCTCTTTGCCTGAAGAGTCTTATGTCTCAGTGAAAATTTTCAACTATCTGGGGCAACTGCAAGCCACCCTGACAGATGGAAGACTGGCCGCAGGCCAACACGAATTTAAATGGAATGCATTAAATCAGCCCGCAGGTTTATATTTCTACATTCTTCAAACAGATAATCAGTTCATAAAAAACAAAATTATACTAATAAAATAAAACGCTGTGATATGAAAAAATTATTCTTATTCTGGTTGCTGTCCTGTTTCGGTTATTCATTAATTGCTCAGGAAAGCTTTATGGTTTCCACGGAAACAAGGTATTGGAATTCTTCTGAAACATATTTTGGATATACTCTGTTTGGGACGAGGGGCACATCCTATTTAATTGACTTTGAGGGGCATGTTATTCATACATGGAATATTGGTACTAATCCCAGGTTTACAGAGGCCGGAACATTACTGGACGCTGTAGGCGGAGATCCAAGTAATTCAAATCAGTGGAAAGAACTTGACTGGAATAGTACGGTAGTATGGAGTTATACCGAAACAAGGACCAATTACCACCCGCATCACGATTTCGAAAAAATATATAACCCTAAATTGGGTGACTCAACTTTCATATATATCGCGAATAAAGACTTAACTGCTACCCAATGCCTGAATGCCGGATGCGACCCATCTCACAGCTATACTGGCGCTCAGATGGATGCCATCGTTGAGGTAGACAGGTCAGGTAACGTGATTTGGGAATGGTGCTTTTTCGATCATGTAGTGCAGGATATTGATGCGAGCAAACCAACTTATGGTGTTATTGCTGGCACACCAGGCAGAATCAATCTCAATATCAGTGGCAACCCGGTCCAAAAAGACTGGTTGCATTGTAATTCCCTTGATTATAACCAGGATTCAGACCTCATAGTCATAAATTCAGTCCATGGCGAATTTTATGTAATAGATCATGGCAACACTTTTATCCCTTCCAATCCAGCAGGGAGTATTACTCTTGCTGCAACAAGTGCAGGTGATTTTAAATATAGATTTGGTGATCCGGCGAAATACAACCAGGGGGTAGCTCCTTCTGTAACAGCCAACTGGGAAAAGTCGACAGCCGGTAACAAACAAATTGGAGGTGCGCACGATATTCAATGGATAAAACCAGGATTGCCTGGAGCAGGGCATTTCATGCTTTTCAACAACGATGAAAATTTGTTTGAACTTACCCCCCAATCCTATATCTATGAAATAAATCCATTTCTGGATTCCAGCGGCACTAACACCGGGAACTTTGTCAATCCACCAAATGCTGGCTACAGGACAGTAAATTCACCAAACTCTAACCTGATGAAAGTTTCAAAAAATGAATCCAAACAAATTACCTGGAAATTTTCAAGTAAAAATAATACATCATTCTATAGCACCATTGGCGGTAGCGCACAACGATTACCAAATGGAAACACATTGATATGTTCGATGAATGATGGTCATTTTTTTGAAATTTCCCCGTTAGACTCGTTTATTGTGTGGGAATATATCAACCCCATGACAAGGGATGGGATAAAAGGAGTGAAAGTGGACAACTATCCCACCTATAACGGTGTATTTAGAGCATATAGGTACGATAGCACTCATCCTGCACTCAGTGGACATGATTTGACTCCCGGTCCCACAATGACTGGCAAAACGCCAAGTTATTGGACCCCTTCAACAATTCAAACCCTTGTTAAGCCTTTGGGGAAACCAATGTCAAATGATTTACTTAATCAGAACTATCCAAATCCTTTTTCTTATTCCACTACAATTGCGTTCGATATTCCTGAATCTAATCAGGTCAGCGTAAACATATTTGACTTATCAGGAAAGCCAGTAAGGTCACTCATCAACAAAAACTATGCTGCGGGAAAATACACACTTGTCTGGGATGGTACTGATGACAGGGGCATTCAAGTTGCAAGTGGAATGTACATATGTATACTCAAAACAAATGACCAGCAAGTGAGCAAAAAAATCGTATTCATTAAATAACATCGAACTATTATGAAAAGAATAATCTTGGTAATTTTGGTATTGCTTGTTTTTGGTTGTACTTGTATCTCGCAGACACGAACTGTAGGTGTATTTATTAATGACACCATTAACGCTTACCATGGATATACTTTGTTAGCTCCGAAGCATGATACGGTAACCTACCTCATCAACAATGACGGCCGCATTGTACATCAATGGAAGGCCAGTCACTATGCACCGGGGCAAGCCGTTTACCTGCTTCAAAATGGGAATCTGCTACGTCCTTGCGAGATTACCGGGCCTATGAGCACTGGTGGGGGCGAAGGAGGAAGAATAGAAGAATATACCTGGAATGATTCCCTTATCTGGTCAATCAACTACTCAACCAGTGCTTATATGCAGCACCACGATGTAAAAATGCTGCCCAATGGAAATATTATTATGTTGGTTGTTGAAAAAAAAACACTGGCTGATATAATAGCAGCGGGATTTGATACAAGCGATTTTCAGGCTGGTGTAATTTCTTCCGGGTATATGTTGCCCGATTGCATAATTGAAATTCAACCAACGCTTCCATCAGGAGGAAATGTAGTTTGGCAATGGCATGTATGGGATCACCTTATTCAACATTTTGATGCAACTAAAGCAAATTATGGTGTTGTAAGCGCCCATCCCGAATTAATCTGTGATTCAGGTGACCGACGCAAATTGCCTCAGTTCTGGAATCACATGAATAGTATTGATTATGATTCTACTTTTGACCAGATTGCTGTCAGTGTAAGAGGAAACAGTGAAGTATGGATAATAGACCACAGTACCACAACCACGCAAGCCGCAGGTCACTCAGGGGGGGTGAGAGGAAAAGGAGGAGACTTGCTTTACCGGTGGGGGAATCCGATGGCATATGATAGGGGAACAATAAGTGATCAAAAATATTTTGAGCAGCACGATGTTGAATGGATAAAAGCAGGTTCTCCCGGTGCAGGGCATTTACTTTGTTTTAATAATGGTGTAGGCCGAAGCTACTCTACGATTGATGAAATAATTCCTGCAGTAGATATGAGCGGAAACTATGTCGTACCGACATCTTCAGCCTTTGGCCCGACAAGCCTTACATGGACCTACACTGCAAGCCCACCTTCAAGTTTATATGCTCAGGATATTTCAGGCACTCAGCGATTGCCCAATGGTAATACACTAATAGATAACGGCCCTCTGGGAATATTTACTGAAGTAACTGCTGCCGGTACGATTGTTTGGAAATATATTAACCCTTGCACTGACACAGGACCATTGACGCAGGGAGACACAATCCCGGCCAACCCGGTCTTTGCTGGTGAGACAATGAATTCAGTCTTCAGGGTTTATAGGTATGCACCAAACTATCCGGCATTTAACGGTAAGACACTGACTCCAGGTAATTTTGTTGAAATTTATCCTGCAGCAGTAAACGAAGTATTCCAACAAAATACTATCAGGAATTATCCAAATCCATTCACAGGTAAAATCTACGTTGATAATGTCTCCAGCGATGCGCATTTCCTACTTTTGAATATGACAGGACAGTTATTATGGTCAGGAGATCAAATTGAGCAATACGATTTTTCCTCGATAAATGCAGGTTTATACCTGCTTAAAATAGTAACTCAAAATTCAAATCAAACGATAAAAATTATGAAACAGTAAACTTAATATTGCTTGTGGTTAAACCTCGGGGAAATTGAAACATCTACGATAATAGTTAAGACTAAGTTTATTAAAAAGCATTGGATGGTAATAGAAGTATTATTCGACAGACATATTATTTTTTTTAGAAGAGGATTTATTGCCATCCTGTTATTGATGATATATGCTAATTCTATAAGCGCCCAAGATTATTCGATAATTCTGGGTAGGCCGACCGACACATCGATGACAGCCAATATTATGTTCGATCTGTCTGGCCAATTTTATTTAAAGTGGGGCACACAATCTGGCACTTACATTGATTCTACTGCGTTGCTCACTTATACTGCGAGAGTGCCCTATGTAGTTGATATGAACAATCTAACTGCCGATACCAAATATTATTATTGTGTTGCTTATAAAAACAACGGATCTGCAAATTTTACAATTAGCCCGGAGTATACTTACCACACTCAGCGACTACCTGGCAGCTCGTTCACATTTACAGTAGAAGCAGATGAGCACCTTTATGATTACGGCAATCAGCATCTTTACCAGGTTTCATTGGCTAATGTGGCCCTGGATAATCCAGATTTCATGTTCACACTCGGCGATATTTTTGGCGATGACCACTACCCATTTACCATCACGTCTCAACAAGTTGATTCTTTAAGAAGGGCTTACAGACAAAGACTTGGAGCAGTATGTAACTCTATCCCTTTTAATATTTGCCTTGGCAATCACGATGGAGAAAAGATGTATTATCTTGATACCCTCGCCCCAAATAATCTCGCTATCTGGTCCACGTTATGGCGCAAATATTATTATTCTAATCCTGAACCGAATGGCTTTTATTCAGGCAATTCTAACGCTGAAGGCTTTGGGATTGGTTTACCCGAAGATTATTATTCCTTTACCTGGGGCAATGCTCTGTTTGTGGTACTGGATGCCTACAGGTTTGACTGCGATTCAGTTACTTCCCTTCAGGCCAAACCAAAAGGCTGGAATTGGACCCTTGGCTTAGCACAATATAACTGGCTTAAAAATACACTCCAGAACAGTACGGCCAAATTCAAGTTCGTTTTTGTACATCACCCTTTAGGAGAAGATAGAGGGGGCATTATACCAGCTCAGCTTTTCGAATGGGGAGGACATGAACAAAATGGAACATACACCTTTGATACTCATCGCCCAGGGTGGGGAGTCCCCATTCAGCAGTTATTCGTGAATTATGGGGTAAATATCCTTTTTCAAGGACATGATCATCTCTTTGCTCATGAGGTGCTGGATAGTATCACATACCAGGAGGTGCCAATGATGGCTGACTCTACCTATGTCAAAGGCAGTGTTAACACCGCTGCCTATACGGCAGATACATTGCAGAATAGTGGTTATGTCAGGGTCACTGTTTCTGCTTCATGTGTAAAGGTAGATTATATTAAGAGCTACCTTCCACGAGATACAGTGACGGGAATTAATCACAATCATTCGGTGGCTTTTTCTTACACTATAGGTACTTGCGATTCAGCCGCATTTGTTTCCAATCTATCGAAAAATATTAACCTAAACGTATTCCCCAATCCCGCAACCAATTTGGTCAATATTAGTTTCGACGATAATAGTCATGTGCATCTGATAAGACTCATAAATACTGTTGGCGGTAAAATAAGCCAAACTCAGGAAGATCATATTGATGTAAGTAGCATCCCCACTGGTTTATATTTTCTGAATATCCGGACCGAAAACTATCAAACAGTCAGAAAAATACTTGTGATTCATTAATGTTATATATCCGTTGTCTGTGAAAAAAAATCGACTTCTCTTCTTACTATGCCTGTTTTTAACTTCGGCATGTTATTCCCAACAATTACTTTTCACAGAACTCCTTTCAAGGCCTACAGCATCCGGGGTGACTATTCAGCTTATCTTTGCGGATTCAGCACAAGTTTCCGTAGAATATGGCACGAGCAGTGGAGTTTATCCATACCAGACAGCCTGGCAAACATTTCCCGATAGCACCATGGCAACTACTGCACTGACTGGGTTGTCCGCCGATACGAAATACTACTATCGCATACTTTATCGTAAGCCAGGTGATACGTTAAATACTGTTAGGCCAGAATATTCGTTCCATACACAGCGATCCGTGAGTAGCCCATTTACCTTCGATATTGAGGCCGATCCTCATGATGATTATAATAGCGACACTGCGCTCTACCACCAATGTCTGCTCAACCAGTTGGCTGACAGTCCTGATTTCATGATTGACCTCGGGGATTTCCTAATGACTGATAAGCTACAAAACACGTCTGGTATAGTGCCCTATGATACCATACCCTATCGGTGTCGGTTGTTTAGGAAATTTTATTCGGTATCAGGCAATTCAGTGCCCTTGTTTATTGCAATGGGGAACCATGAAGGTGAGGCAGGCTGGTATTTGAATGGCACAGCCAACAGCATCCCTGTATGGGATGCACAGGTTCGAAAGAAATATTTCCTGAACCCGGAACCTGATAGTTTTTATACCGGAGATACAACAAATTACCCTTTCATTGGAAAAAGGCAGACTTATTATGCATGGCAATGGGGTGATGCATTATTCATTGTACTCGATCCTTTCTGGTATACCAATCCTAAACCTGACTCTCTTAACGCCTGGAATTGGTCGTTGGGGTCATCCCAATATAACTGGCTGAAACAAACACTTCAGAATAGTAATGCAACATTCAAATTTGTATTCTCCCACCAGCTTGTAGGAGGAGCAGGATCGGGCCAGGGGAGAGGTGGTACCGAACCGGCTGATTTCTATGAGTGGGGAGGCGAAAATATAGATGGTACTCCAGGCTTTGCTACCCATAGACCGGGTTGGTACAAACCCATCAAAGACCTGCTCACAGAAAACCATGTAAATATCTTTTTCCATGGTCACGACCACTTCTTTGCCAAACAGCAGAAGGATTGCCTGATCTACCAGGAAACGCCACAGCCAAGCCTTCATAACTTTAACTATCCGGCACAAGCTGCACAATATGGTTACGACTCAGGCCTTATCCTTTCCAATTCCGGACACCTAAGGGTAACGGTAAGCCCTATAGGAACACAGGTACAATACGTAAGAGTGTACTTGCCCTCCGACACCAATGCAACTCATCATAACGGAGATATTGCGGCGACTTATTTTATCGGTACGCAAAACTGCTATGACTCTATAAACACCGGTACACCTGTGCTATGGAACAGCAACTATTTTGACGAAATGGTGTTTCCCAACCCATTTACAACCGAAACCAAAATATCGTTCGCTTTGGATAAAACTGAGGCTATTAACTTAGCTATCTTTGACGAACAGGGTAAATTGGTAAGGACTCTGATTAATGGAAATGTTGTATCTGAGGGGAAGTATGACGTGTTATGGGATGGCAAATACAGTTACGGCGCTGATGCCAGACCAGGGGAATATTATTATGTCCTTCAGGGTGAGAAAACAGGCAGGAAAACAGGAAAAATAGTGCATATGAAGTAAGGCGCTATGTAGAATGTGCATAACGGATACCCATTCTCAGTTAATCCAAAACCAAGAAAGTTTCCAAGCGCAAGCTATTTTAGTGATAATATCACGTTTTTGGAGAATATTTATGAATTTTGTGTATTAAACGAATAATAAAATTTTCGGCTAATTGTTAGAAGACTCGATTCTGATTGAAAAAGTAAAAGCAGGTAATCGATCTGCTTTTAATGAATTAGTCGGTCTTTACAGAAATAGGGTTATTAATACTTGCTACAAATTTTTATTAGATATAGAGGAGGCCGAAGACATTTCGCAGGAGGTTTTCCTTGAAGTTTATCAGTCCATAAAGTTCTTTCGTGGAGATTCGAAATTATCAACCTGGATATTACGAATAGCTGTTTCAAAAAGCCTTGATGAAATAAAAAAACGAAAACGTAAAAAACGGGTATCATCAGCATTCAAAAAGGTACACCTGGAAGATTTAGCCAATTGGCTGGCAGGTGGCACTACCCCGGAAAAGCTATTAAGTGGAAAAGAAGACATGAAAGAAATAATTAAGGCAATGGATACATTACCTGATAACCAGCGTATTGCATTCACATTAAGTAAAGTGGAAGGTTATACCAATACAGAGATTGCTGAAATAATGAAAACAACTATAATTGCAGTAGAATCTCTCATATATAGGGCAAAAAAGGAATTAATTCGAAAGCTGGTGGATATTTTAAAGAATGTTTGAGATTATCCGCCAGAATAATCATCAATAGTCGTCAAATACAACAATAGTAATATGAATTCGCAGAAAGTAGAAATTGAAGCATTGCAAATCCTTGACAAGTTTGAGGAATTGCCAGAATTGACACCATCCGCAGATTGGGATCAATCTCTTATGAGCAGAATTATTCAATCTAAACAATCTACAAGATCAAAGATTTACCTTTCATCATTGAGTGCGTTGGTAGTATTCGTGATATTGTTTAATGCTGGCTTTGTTATGAAAGCTGTACGCAACTCTGACAATCCAACTGTTAGTCATACGGAGGAATATCATACTCTTTCAAGGGAATTATTTATAAACCCAATCCCCAACAATTGATCTATGGACATATTCACTCAAAAAAAGCTGTTGGTTAGAGTTGTGATTTTATTGGTAATAATAAATACATGCTCCATTTGCATATTCTTATGGAAGGATGCTTTTAGGAAAGATCAACCTGCTCAACAATTACACAATGATGAGTATAATGACGAGAACAGGACTGGAAATTCTGGACCATCACCACGAAATCGTGAGGATGAGAATGAGATCAGAAAAGATAAAAATGGAGGACCGCCCCAAAATGATGAGCACAAAGACGTAGCGCATATTTTAGAGCATGAATTAGGTTTAACGCAACAGCAGGCAGAACAAATCGGGAACATCAGGGAGTCCTTTTTTGAAAAAGAAAAAATATTGGAGGCAGTCATACGTGGTGAAAGGGATTCTATGAACATGCAAATGTTCAATAAAAATACAAACGAAGAACAGCTAAAAAGCCTTGCTCATAGTGTATCTGAAAACGAGTATAAGATGGAATTGCTTCGTATTGATCAGGCCCAGCAATTAAAAAGAATTTGTACGCAAAAACAATTAGAAAAACTTAATAACCTGGTAATAGAAATCCGAGATTATTTCAGGCCCGACAACAGACCGAACAGACAACCGTCACCCAGAAAGTAGAATATTATTAAGATGGGTGCCAGAATATTTAATAATAATCGTCAAATCTATAGTAAGAACTAAAAATTTATTGCTTTTATGAAAAAAACGGGACTAACATTTCTGGCTATTTGCGTGCTGAACATTTGTGCATTTGCGCATGTTGTAGACTATGGGAACGTAATAATGCATCATTGGAACATCGAATCCAATAACAGCGCAATAGAAGGCTCATTTTATATGATGCGTGACGGGAAAGTATTTATTGATAAAGCTGATAATGAAATTGTTTCCTATCCTTTAAACGCTCTGTCGAAGGAAGATCAGGAATATGCAATGAAAAGGCAAGAATGTGTAAAGCAAATAAATAATAGGAAGGTTACACCTCCCATTTCAACTTCCCAGCCCATGCTTGATGTAAATTTCAGGCTTTATTTAACTGCATCGCTTTCAGTTATTTTTCTTTTATTACTACTTGGCTTTTCGAAAGGTATAGGGCAGCATTTTATCAGCAAAGACAAGGTAAGATATGCTTACCCGATTCTAACAGTCGGTATTATTGCCACTCTTTTTGGCTTTAATAAAGCTTACCGGACAACCACTACCACAAATCCTGCTGTTATAGATTCTGCGTTTACACCATTCAAACCCAATGTTATAACTTCTTGGGATACTACCTATTTCTATGTTCAGTCTCATGGTATTCCAACTACGCATGGCATGATGGTTGGTATAAGCAGCAACGGTTGGCAGCAGCAAGTGCCCATACCTCAGTGCTATCTTTTACCTACTAATGCATGGAGCATTCCGTTGAAACCAACAATAGCAACAAACCATATTCCCGTCGACACCATACATTTTACAAGGGGAGCAATAGCAATTGCAGTAAATGGCGTTCCAATATTCAACGAGCATACAAACACCGGTGCTGATGCTTTGGTGGCAGGGCAGCTGGATAATTATGGTGGGCATTGCGGAAGAGCGGATGACTATCACTATCATATTGCACCTCTTCACCTTTATGGGACAACATCGGCCAATTTACCAATTGCTTATGCATTTGATGGCTTTGCTGTATATGGGTCACATGAACCCGATGGCACATCAATGGCAGCTTTAGATACTAACCACGGCCATTTCGGGGTGGGTGGAGTATACCATTACCATGGCACAACAACCTACCCATATATGATAGCTCGTTTTGCGGGACAGGTAACTGAAGATGGTACCCATCAATTAGTTCCTCAGGCGGCAGCAAGCCCGGTGAGAGGAGGCCAAAATCCTCTGCCAGGTGCCTTGATAACAAGTTGCCAACAAGTAGGCACAAATGGGTATAGACTTATATATACACTAAGTGGAGTGAGCGATACTGTGGCATATAGCTGGACTCCAACAGGTATTTATACATTTGTTTTCAGCTCCCCTGGCTCGGCTCCCAGAGATAGCATATATACAGGGTTCATTCCTTGCTATGTTTTGCCAAATATTGTAAACGAAATTACTAACTTAGGGAACAGGCTTGATATTTATCCAAACCCTACGAATGGTATAATTTCCATAGCGCTGAATACACCGTTTATGGCCGGTGACGTGCAGAGCATTTCAGTTTATAATATTATGGGTCAAACTGTGTTTCATGTGTTCGGATATACCCAAAACATTGACACAAGAAAATGGCCCAAAGGTAGTTACTTAGTGAAAATTCAACTTGCCGGAGAGCAGATAAACAGAAAACTGATCGTTCAATAATTGACAATTACTTTAAGAAGTTTTCCTATGAACAAATATCTGGGGATAATATGCGCTGCGTTGTTTGGCTTCCCGGTTTATGGACAGAGCGTAAGCAAGACTATGAAACATTTGCCTGACTCAGGCGAAACACTTCATTATACCACTACATTCGGGGAAGATGCTGGGTATAGCATTTACACTCCTTTCTTTATAAACAACGGAGATGGCACAGTAACAGACACTGTTACGGGACTTATGTGGCAAAAAAACGATGGTGGTGAGATGACAATACAAAATGCGCAATTATATTGTAATACACTCACTTTAGGTGGTTACACAAACTGGAGACTTCCTAATGCCTATGAAGGTTATAGTATTGTTAATCTTGGACACCTTAATCCTGCACTTGATACCAATTATTTTACCAAAAATAATGCCGAGTACTGGTGGACAAGTGATAGACAGGTGGGTGACACTTCTTTTATTTGGGTGACTAATGCCGGTGGCGGTGTAGGTAACCACCCAATGACTGAAACAATCAGCGCAGGAGGAGTAAAAAGTTTTCATGTAAGGGCAGTACGAAATATTACAACGCCACCTGTTATACCTTCACATTTTACAGATAATGGCGATGGCACTGTCACTGATAACCTGACTTCTTTGACGTGGCAGAAAGTGCTGGTGCAAGATACAATCACCTGGGAGCAGGCCCTGAATTATGCTGACACACTAACATTAGCAGGACATACTGATTGGCGACTACCCAATATAAAGGAACTTCAATCTATCAGCGATTTAACGGTAACCAATCCTGCAATTAATCCGATTTTTACTTTAGGTACTGGCGCTAAATTTTACTGGTCGTCTACCACTCAATTTAATAATGCCCCTGATGCATGGTATCTGAATACTCAATATGGCATCACGACGTACATTACCAAGACAAGCAATCTTTATGCTCTCTGTGTTAGAGGTAATACTTCTACTACCGAAATAAGCGAGATTGCTGCTACCACTTTAGCCTCGAATGCATTCCCAAATCCCGCCCATGGTAGGGTAACTATTAGCTATACTATTTATGATGCAAAAAGTGCAGCGATGACTATTAGAAATGTCATTGGCAAAAAGGTATTTGAACAGAATATTATTGGCTTTAAAGAAGGGGTTAACCAGCTGATATGGGAGGCACATGATATGGCTGAAGGAGTTTACTATTATTCAATTGAGGTTGTAAAAAACGATCTTACAATACAACAGGGAAGTGGTAAAATAGCATTAATGAACAGAAATTGAATTCATGGAGTTATCATCTTTTCAGATTGCCCGTGATTATTTTCAATTAGGTTACACACACGTGATACCCTTGGGGTATGACCACATTCTTTTCATTCTTGGTATCTTTCTGCTTAATTCAAATCTCAAATCAGTTATTATTCAGTGTTCGGTATTTACTTTAGCTCATTCTATCACATTAGGATTGACTGCAACAGGATTTATAATGCCAGATTCAAGAATAATAGAACCAATGATTGCCATCTCTATCTTATTTGTAGCAATCGAAAATATTTTTCACAATAAAATAAATGCCTGGCGATTGATAATAATTTTCTTTTTCGGGTTAATACATGGTATGGGGTTTGCAAATGCCATTAAAGATATTGGATTATCTAAAACCTATTTTCTCGGATCTTTATTATTCTTCAACATAGGCGTGGAGTTTGGGCAAATCGCAATAATATTAAGTGCTTATCTTTTGATAGCCAAGAGGTTTGGTAAAAAGGAGTGGTATAACAAGCGAATTGTCTATCCTGTTTCAAGCTTAATCGGTTGCATAGCTTTATATTGGACTATTGAGAGAATATTCTTTGTGAGTTAGGAAACAATTTCAAAATAATTTAATAACCTGTTTGGTCGGGTCGATATCGTTGCCTTTTTCCCCTCATTGTATCTTCATGGCGCATGTATGGATTTAAGTTCTGCCTTTGTTATTAGTTTATCATTAGCAGGTAAAAATATAGTACTTCATTGGCATCTGCTATATTCACGTTACAGAAAGACAGGAATATGAACAGCCAGATAATACCAAGTAAACAAGGACAGATTTGTAAGATCATAAACCCATTTCCGGACGAAAACCCAGCAGAAACCTACCTCATAACAGACGACGTATCCGGTTGTGGTGATACACTGCTTTACGTTGTTAGCTTGACAGAGCTACAAAGAAATATTTCAAACCCGACATTAACTCCCCGGAAGGCCATTATGAAATCAGAGCTTACCGTTGTTGCCGAAGACCTTACCAGCTTTGTTGAATCCTGGAATAATTTATAACCTTAGTTAAAACTATTTTATGGATACGAAAAAGCTTACGGCCAAACAATACTTGAAAATGCACCCCGGCAAATATGTTATGATTACCCACGAATTTGGTAATCCAATTTATGTCGCCCCACTTAAGGATTTGCTGATACAGGTAACCTTGAATGTTGATGAAGCCGAGCTATGGGGTGAATTAGATACAACGCAAACCAAGCTTGAATATCACAAGGTTTGTACAGGATACAAAGAGTTGAAGTTTGAAATTGTATAGCTTGCCTTGCAAACTTGCAGAGAAACATTCCCGACCGGCACTAAGTTTTAAAGCGCCAATTCAAAATCAGTATAACTGTTATAACTGATGATTTTTTGTACTTTTGCAGCGCTGAATAAAGTTTAAGACCCCGGTATATAATAATGTAAGACCTGAGTAAATAATAAATTCTTGCAGCAAAGTATTTTTTTTTATATTTCAGCAAAATAGGCAACCTGACCATAAAATGAATCAAGACTTACTAATAAGACTATTTCGCTCCATTGAAGGAGAAAAAAGCGATGATATTGTCACTGTTGCCAATTTAATTATTGAAGATGAAAACAAAAAGGGTCATGGAAAACTTGCCGACAGATTAAAATCAATACTCGATAAAAATATCAATTCAACACAGCTATTTCGAGGCGAGTTACGAAAATTGCTTCCACAGGGAATTACAATACCTACAGACAAGAGACATAATTTTCCTTTAGCAACACTAATTGAACGCGACGAACTGAGACACGAAATGGTTCTTCCTGTTGAAACGGAAGAAAAAATAAGGAGGATAGAAAAAGAGTTTGCAGCTAAGGAGCGCTTGGCCCATCATGGATTAATGTATAAGCAAAAAATCCTTCTCTATGGTGGCCCTGGCTGCGGCAAAAGTATGAGCGCTGAAAGAATAGCATGGAATTTAGGTCTGCCATTTCTTAAAGTACGATTTGATGTTATTATTTCGTCCTATTTAGGTGAGACGGCCGCTAATCTTACAAAGCTTTTTGATGGCATCAAGGATTATCCATGTGTTTTACTCTTTGATGAGTTTGATATTGTTGGTAAAACAAGATCAAATTCGCAGGATGTTGGCGAGATGCACAGAATAGTAAATATTTTATTGAGCTTATTGGAAGAATATCATTCCCAAGGCCTGTTAATTGCAACTACAAATTTAGAAAATGCTCTTGATAAAGCACTTTTTAGAAGGTTTGACGACATCATTGAAATTCCTAAGCCAAGTAAAGAAGAAATACTACGTCTAATCAAAATGACTTTGTCTTCCATAGAAAAGTCGAAAGATATTAACTGGAATTTGCTCGTTGATAAGATGATTGGTTATAGCGCTGCCCTTGTCGTGAAAATCGTGAATGATGCCGCAAAGCTTACTGTCATTGGCAACGAAAAAATATTGAAGCAGGAGCATGTGGAAAAATCCTTAACCGAAAACCTTCTATACACAAAATAATGTCATGCCCGATTTTCCTCATTTAAAGTTACCATTTAAGGTTGATGGTGTAATTAAGCCTTCTAATAGAAGATTTGGAACAGAACCGAACGAGAGGACGGTAGGAAATAGAGTGAATAGGCAGCAGCATGGACAATACCTGGGCGCGTCAGCAAATACACTTCTTGAAAGTTGGAAAGACCTAAAAGCGAAAAAACAAAAAGAAGGGTTAGATCTTCCAAATTCAGATGACATTCCCGTGTTTTTGAAGATCGATACATCGGTTTTTAATATTGATTCTTTAACTAATTGGGGAATAGAAATTATTTCTGAGGAACAAGAGGGATATATAATCGGAGCTTCTCTTGATGGACTTCAATCATTTCAAGAAAATATAAACCAATTCCTAAATGAAGATGGCCGTTACAGAGATAAGGCGGCACAAATCTGGGAGTTTGTTACTGATGATAATTGGCGGGTTGAACAACTTTTGAAGGGGGATTTAGGTAGCATTTGGGGAAATCTTGAAAATGAAACGGTATATACCGTTGAGTTGGGAGTTTCTTGCTACGTAGCGAATAAAAAAAATTATCCGAATAGAACAGATTTTGATTCAGAAGACAGGTATATACGGAAAGTAGAAGAATATAATGAACATGAAAGATCATTACAGATAGCTCGAGGCGATAAACAAATCTTAAGAGAAAATGAAGTTGAAGGCTACGTACAATTATACGGGGGAACAATGCAGGATATGTGGGACAATGAAACGGATGCCATATTTTTTAAGTTGTCAATTAATGGAATCGGATTAAGGGACATTGTATTTACTTATCAATATCTATATGAGGTAAAATTAAGTGTTACATATAATATTGAAACAGCAGAGGGTATTTTAGATGATGATTACCAGGTAAATATAATAGCACCGATTGCCACCGCGCCTAAAGTGTGTGTCATAGACAGCGGTATTCAAGAAGGTCATAGGTTACTATCTTTAGCGATTGATAGTGCAAATTCCAGATCTTATGTTGAAGGGGATGCTTCTACAGCAGATCATGTTCGGCAATCTGGGCATGGAACTAAAGTCGCAGGTGCCGTTTTGTACCCATATCAAATACCAAAGAATGGAGACTATCAATTAGAAAGTTTTATCCAAAATGCTCGTATCTTGGATAATAGGAAAAGAATAAGTGACAATAGGTTTGTACCTGCATTACTACAACAAATTGTAGCAGATTATCCTGAAACAAGAATATTTAATTTATCTGTCACTGAAGATTCTGCATTCATGGGCACGCATATGCCTTCTTTGGCAGCTTCAATTGACAAGCTTACTCATGAAAAGGATATTCTTTTTATTGTTGCGGCAGGTAATTTGTATCATAGTTCGGTAGTCCCGAACAACCCGGGAATTATCGAGCACATTGCTGCCGGTAAAACGTATCCTGATTACCTTGATGAAAATACTTCCGGAATTTCAAATCCCGGTGTAAGTTATTTTGCAATAACTGTTGGTTCAATTTCAATGGCCAATTATGAAGACGATGACTATAAATCAATGGCAGGGACAAATTATGTTTCTCCGTTTTCAAGAACAGGTCTTGGACTCTGGGGAAATATAAAGCCGGATGTTGTTGAGTTTGGTGGAGATTTAGCAAAAAACAAAAACTCTGATGAATTAAAAATTGAGGAATTACTTTGTCCAGAGTTAGTTAGTTCTACTATACATGGAGCAAGTGCGGTAGGAAGGGATGAAACAGGAACTTCTTACAGTGCGCCCAAAGTCAGTTTTATAGTTTCTCGTCTCCAGACTGAACATCCCAATGAAAGTGCTCAGATGTATAGAGCTTTAATCATCCAAAGTGCAAGATTGCCCAATCATTGTTTTGATAATCCTACGTTAAATGACATTAGACGTTATGGTTACGGCGTTCCTGATTTGAGCAGAGCATTAAATAACACAGCAAACCGTGTAACCTTTATCCAAAATGGAACAATCAGGGTGAAAAATGCAGATATTTATCGACTGAATATTCCGGTAGAATTGAGAGGTGAGGGAAGGGATTTTCGGGTTTTAGTTGAAGTTACACTTTCTTTTACAACTAAAACAAGGCTTACGAGAAAGGGAGCTCACTCTTATCTTTCAAACTGGCTGGAATGGCAGTCATCAAAATACAATGAGAGTTTTACCAGCTTCAGAAATAGGACGATTGAATACCTTGAATTAGATGACCAGGTAATTGAAGCGGGAGGAATTGAACAAGGTCTTAATTCAATAAGATGGTGCTTAAGAGAAAATCCTGCCTTTACGAACAACGGAATAAATAGGAATAATTCAACCGTACAAAAAAGTTGGGCAATTATAGAACCACATCAATTTGCCGAAGAGTTCAGTATAGCAGTTATTGGACATGCTGGATGGGATAAAAACCCCGAACATGATATTCCATATGCTCTTTGCGTTTCTTTTGAAGCAGTAGGTCAAGAATTGCGTGTTTATAATTTGATGGCAGAGGCACAAATTGAAACTGTAATTGAGCAAGAAGTAGAAGTATAAATGAATAGACTTCAGGATTATGAGTTTTAAAGGAGGCTGTAAATTAAACTGTGTCAAAGTCCACAAATAAGTGGAACTTTAAAAACACAGTATATGAAAAAACCGAGTAAGTCTTTTGAGTTTGACTACGAAGAGGTGAAGAACAAAGCCTTGGAGCAACTCAAAACGGGCCGTCCCCTTTTAGGAAAAGGCGGAGCATTAGCCCCATTATTTAAGTCATTTCTTGAAGCTGCCCTGGAGGCCGAACTAGAAAACCATCTACAGGATTCGCCCCGGGAGGAGGAACAAACCAATCGCCGTAATGGGCATGGGATAAAGCAATTGCGGACCAGTGAAGGGACAATGGAACTATCTACCCCTCGCGACCGAAGTGGCAGCTTTGAGCCTGAGATCGTCAAGAAACGGCAAACCATATTAGCTGACAGTCTAGAGGATAAGATTATAGGTATGTACAGCCTTGGAATGAGCCTGCGTGATATAGCCTCGCACATTAAGGAGATATACGACACCGACATTAGCCATACGGTACTTTCAGAGATCACCGACAGGGTCATTCCGGCTATTCGTTTGTGGCAAGGTCATGCTCTGGATCCGATCTATACAATTGTATGGCTGGATGCCATGTATTACAAGGTAAAAGACGAGAGTGGCCACATAGTTACCCGATGCCTGTACAACGTCTTAGGAATTGATCTGGAGGGCCGCAAACACCTGATGGGCATGTATGTATCCGAAAGTGAAGGCGCTAAGTTTTGGCTTAGTGTGTTGACCGATCTGCAGCAAAGAGGGGTCAAGGATATACTCATCGCTTGTATCGATAATCTTGGTGGTTTTGAAGAGGCAATTGGTAGTATTTTCCCTAAAACGGAGGTGCAGAGCTGTATCGTCCATCAGGTTCGAAATACAATCAAATACGTAGCCAGTAAAGATGCCAAAGCGGTGGTCGCAGACGTCAAAAAAATCTATAGGGCGGTAAGTAAGGAACTGGGCGAACAGCACCTAGACGAATTTGAAGAAAAGTGGGGTAAAAAGTATCCTATTGTCATAAAATCCTGGCGCAATAACTGGCATAAACTCAGCACGTTTTTTAAATATAGTGCTGATATCCGCAAGCTCATTTACACAACCAATACCATTGAAGGATATCACCGACAAATCAGAAAAGTGACGAAAACGAAGGGGGCGTTTACAAACGATATGGCGCTTCTGAAGCTGGTTTATCTTGCCTCGCAGCGGATAATGGATAAGTGGACTCAACCGCTTCAAAATTGGAGCCTTACCATTCAGCAATTAAGTATTATGTTTGACGGTAGGATGCCGGAGCTCTTTTAAAAATTTTATATTCATCATGTGTTAGGCGGGCATGCCCGCCTAACACATGATGAAGGACCTGACACAGTTTACTTTACACTCCCTTTTAAAGTTTATTCTGACATGCACATTGCTTTCGGCAGCCGATTATATACTTTCAGTGTCTCGTCGCGATTTTGAGCAAAAGAAGTGTCATTATGCTCGTTTTAACTTCAAGGCTACAATAATGCTGATTTGGATGATTTTGCTTTGATAATTTCAATGATATTATTTGACGTTTCGTCATATAGTCGCACACCGGCGAGACAAAACGTCGCCTCTCTTTGGTGCGGGGGCATCATTTTTTTGCCCTTAGTCAAGCTGGAACTTTCTGTGATTTATCAGATTTCCACCCGACCCATTTGCCAGTTTTGATGTCCAAGCCTCGGTTTCTCATTTCCATGCACGCCATTTCAACAGGGTCAATTTTCTCGTTGATTATATCAAGAAGTATTTCCCGGTTTGTTTGGCTAAATAGGAAAAGAGGATTTAGGCAATCATCAACGATGCCCAAAGCTGCTTTCGTGCGCCACGTGTTTATCTCTGTCTGTGTCATGTCTAAATGTATTTAGTGTTCGGACGGAAGCAAGGCTACGCCGGCCTCTACCCACACAGTGCAAACGTCGGCCTCAAAATAAGTCCAGGGTATATTTTGCGATTTTAACACTCTGTCGTTACCATCTGTGCAGATTACGATGGCTGAACTGTCTTCGTTCTTACTCAGGCTCCAAACCTGAAATTCCTCGTTCTCGAGTTGTTGTTGGTAAGATGCTATCACATCGGCAAACCACCAGCATGAAAATTTCTCACATAGTGCTTTCACCCCATCGGTGATGATCAGGCCGAAGCTAAACTTGTAATAATTGTCTGTACAATTATATTCTTTCAGAGTTTTGTTTGCATCAATCATTGCGCGCGTATTTTATAGCGCAGTTTAGCCAATCCTTTTTTCCTGTGGAATAGCGGGAGCGTTAATGTGGCGCAAATATGGCGCACACATGTTTCAGTCAAAAAAAAACAATAAAAAAAGGCGCTCATTGTGGGCGCCCGTTTTTATCTCATCTAATTTTTGGAACTACTTAATTTTGTAGCCCAGGGATTTCGCTACCTTTATTAGCGGTTGGATATTCTCAAAAGTCCATTGCGATGACACTACCACCGATGTTTTATCCTTGAGTACGATGACATGATCTGGTTTAAAAAAATAACGGTCATATTTTGGCCCTGAAATTTTCCGACCTTCTTCAATCGTCTGTATCACACCGAACCTTTTAAGCAATTCGGGTTTGAAAATTCCTTGTAGCTGCAAATATGTTGTATCCGGATTGTCGGCAACATAGGCTGAAATTATTGCCCGTGCCAGCCCTCCCTTGTTGTATTCTACGCCGTTCAGTTTGAATTTTGAATTATCACGAGCGGTTGATTTTTCAGCGGGTGTTTCTTCGATGGTTTGCTGAGGCTGTTCTTTCAATGGTTGTACATCCGATGAAACATCTGCACCTTGAACAGTTTCTTCAACGACGGGTTCTATTGGCTGTTGTTTTACTTCAGTAATTACAGCAGCAGAAAATTTTGCCGTCAGTCCATCGCCCTGGGTCGTGATCAATCCATCCTTTTGCAGAGATTTGATCGCATTGAATAGCCCTATCCCTTTGATGGTTGTCGCGGCGGTAATCGCTGCTTTGTCCGAATTTGGGTTGTTCTTTAAGAACTCGAGTACTTGCTCGTTTGTGGTCATAAAAATTGTTTTTTTGATTAATAATACCCAAGTGTAGCAGCAGAAAATGGAACCGTAAAATAATCTGTGAGGATTAGCATGTCTTTAGCGTTTCTGATTATTGATAACTCATTCTACCGCATTGATGTTTAACGACAGTTGCATGATTGGCTTCAAAACGACCATCTGCCTTGTTTCAGGCTCATCTGGGGCTTGAAAATTAGTTTTTTAGAGTAATGCTTACAGCAAGCCGGCGATAGTTTAAACGTGAAATTAATTAGGCCAGATTTATTGCACTCAGATCATTGTGTATTCTAATCACATCTTTATTGAGCACTCTAAATTAACGCGCCTAAAATATTCATGCATAAACTCACTGACGAATATTTTGCTCTCTTTTTTAACGAGCAGGGAATCATGCCGCGTTAATACCCACATCCCCTTCTTTTTCAATTCGTGATATAGGCCATCAATAAACAGCTTGGCTTCTTCCTTTTGAAGATATATTGCAAACGCATTGTCACCATGCTTTCGCTTATACTCGTCTGTATAGGTAACTATGGATGGGAATATTTTTCTAAGTTTAGATTTGTTGGGCGAAGGGTTTTTATGCCCTGAAAAAGCAAGTTCCATCATCATTGCTTTAGCATCATTCCGATTCGGTAAAACAAATTCATCTCTGATATATTCATATAGCGACCCTTTTGCGGCGTGTTCAGCAAATATTTTGAAATCGGGTGTAGGGATAAACTGTATATCATTAGCCATAAGCCAAGCCAGTAGCGTGAATTGCGAATTTTTCATGTCAATCTCACATAGGTTATTGTAATCCATAACAACTTCCAACAGCGTTGAACTCAGGGATGTCATGTTGTGGTCAAGACGGTTGTTTTCAGGGTTTCTATTGGCATAATGGCAGCTATGATTGCACAACATTTCAATTGATTTTAGGTAGCTAAACCGGATATTGCCCTTCTTTTTTTTAACGTAGTTATCCAGGTTTGCTAAAAAATAGTTTCTGTCGTCTTTTATCAGACTGTTTGTCTGTGTGGTTCTTTCGAGGGATGCTTTAAGGCTTGTAAACCCCTTGTATCCCGTAATTTTGTCTGCAACCTCAAATCGCATTTCGGATATTTCATCGTTAATTTTAAAATTACTACGGCTAATATCAGCAATATATTTTTCCGCCCGTTCAATCAAAGCATCCTTGTTTATCTGAAGTGAAGCAATGTCGTTGGTAACAATTCTTTTTTCAAAACGCTCGCCGGCAACCCATAGATAACCCTTATCCCCTCTATTTATCTTATCCTGATAGCAAGCAGAATCAAATTCACAACTTAGCAGATCAGCTTGTATTTTATATCGTTTACTTTGGCCGCTGCCTTCCTTGTTGGAATATTTTTCTTTATACTCACCGTCAGCATTTACCCAACTTTCTGCAAATAATATATCCGGTTTTAACTTATCAAAAAACCGATGATAGTTGCCCCCAAATAATTTTCGTAAATATCCCTGTGGCAGATCAATGTAGGAATCATAACCATGATCATCACGCAGTTGCTTACTCAAAATTAGGTCACAAATTTTATATGCTTTTTCCCTTTGTATCCTGGTAAATTCAAGTCGATCTATTTTGTCCTTTAATAGTTTAGGTAATACTATTGTCCTGCCTGCTTTGGTTGTTTTCATTAATTATACTTAATTTTTTTACTCGTCACGGAAGCCGAAATTATTTTCACGTAGGCCTATATCCTCAAAACGATAAATTATTTTACGTGTAACAGATCAAAGTATGGTTATACGGTACCTGTATTCTATTATTAAATACTACTACCCTTACCAATATTCAGCCTCCTTTTCGTTATTGTTTCGCAAATGATATGAACGATATAAATGTTAACAAAAAAAGCCCCACTTTGGGGGCTTTCAATTATCAGGATTCCAGATCGCTTAAAGGTTCAGTCCTTCGCAGTTGGTCAGTAGTAGTATTCTCTCAATGAGCACTACCTCATTGTAACCATCATCGCATGGTACCGTTGTTTGCTTTTTGCTGTGGGCGTCTAAAATCTGTTTGAGTTTGCTCGTTGTTATCTGGTAAAGCCCCGTTGTGCCGCATATCTTTATCAAATAATGATTAGCTAAAGTGGTGTCGATGTCCATAACAGTTTTTCCGTTAAAGACACGCCTGGTAGCAATGGAGATGTATTTACTATTTATGTCGCGCTCTGCAACCACGTTAAGCCTTTCAATCTTTTTATCTGCAGTTAGAACCAACATATCATACCCTACGCTCTTGCGCATCAAAGCAACTTCTGCGCCCATCTTTAATAATATTCCTGCAACATAAAGCTCAGCAAGGGTTTTGGCCCTCGTATTTCTGTATACTTCTTTTGGACTGATTTTAACCGGTACATGATCCTGCGTCTTTTTGTCTGGATGACGCTGTTTGGCCTGAGGCTTCAGTTTTCTTTTCTGTGAAATTGTATTTTCATTTTGCCAGCTGTTCCTTGGTTCAAGGGAGCACAAGTCTTTTTCCGACATCCACGGTCTTCTGAGGAGCTTATCAATGTCATCTTGCACCAGTTTGTCTTTAATCCATTGCGGCGTGTAATTGTCTTCTTTCCGTCTAATATCCATAACTATCTTCTCTCGCATTGCCTGTCTTTATACTTTAAATAGTTGAGTGAATTCTTGCCGGGGTAATTTCTACATAGGCTTGGAGGTCATTAGCACTTTTTGTTTTTGAAGTAAATCATACAGGAGCACACTCTCACCTTTGTGATATACCCCGAAGCTATCGGTGGCACCGGACAGCTTTACAAATACAGAAAATTCACCTCTGGAAGTGTATGGTTTGTTTTTTTTATCCTTTATATAAGCCATCAGCTTTTGGTCATCAGTTGTCATGTCCTTAACATTTATTACTTCCATTGATTCTATGATGTGATTGCCAGGTAACAGAACGCATTGGTTTACCAAGTATTGGTAGTTGTTTTGTAAGAGGTGCGCTTGTTCCTCCCCCATAAACAAGTCCAATCCCCTTTTTTTACCATGGCGTTCAAGTATTTCATGCAGGCTACTTTCTTTCACAATAGGATTGTAGGTTGTAGATATACTTACTGCATTTTGAGCCTCATATGTTGCCCATATGAAACACCTGGGTTGATTGAATGGAATTTCCCCGTTATGAAAGTAACTATTGATATAGGCGGTAAATTTGGGTCTTTTGTTGTTGCTCATTTCACAGTTTACTGCTTCGAGTGTCAGCAGCCGGATGCCGTCCAGTTCAAGGTCGTCGACGTAGTAAGGGCCAAAATCGTAGTACTTCAAGTAACTATAGAATTCGATGTATTTTGCTGCTTCAGCGGACGATAGATTCGGTATTGGCGGGATTTTATTCCTTAGTTCTGGCTTCATATATGTAATTTTATGTCACTGGTCGTGTTGTTATGGGTACATTCTTTTATTGTACCACACGATTTATTCGGTGGTAGAGTGGTGAAGTGATGGTTGATTGCTTACTTAACTATAGGTGGCAATTCACCTGTAATCAGTCTTTGTAGTTCTTGCAGACCCAGTGGGTCTTGTACCAGGTTAACGGCTTTACCGAAATTCATCTGTTTCCGCATTATACCCAAGTCATCGATTCGCTTTCCAAAATTCACTATGCCAAGCGGGTGTAATCCGCCGAATTTGCAAAACTTTGAATAATGCATGTAAAGTTCATTTTGTTTAACATAACGTTCATCTGATTTTTTGTACTTAAATTCATCAAGGAACACCTGAACGCTATCTGAGTCCTTTTTATATTTGGCGACAGCATTTTTCGTGGCATCGCACTCGCTAAACCGCTGTTGCTGTAGAAGTCGGTCAAGCCCATCAAGCACCCAATTGAGCACTCCGGACAATTCAGCGTGTATGATTTTTTTCGCCAGGTAATGATCTTGCTGCTCTTCTGGAATGGTCTGGGTAAATGGTATTATTATTAACCTTCTGAAAAAGGCGTTAGTCGCTTCAACCTCCTTTGGCAGGCTGTTGCAGTTGAATACCAGCTTTGCGTAGTTCATCATTATGAAAGGATCTTTATAGGGTAGACGTGCCTCAATTGGTTCCCCGCTTGCAAGCATTTTAAATAATTCGACATCTTGCTTGTTGCTTATCTCGCTACAGTAGTTTACCAGCTTTTTTTCAATTTTGGCCCGGTAGTAGCCGTTTTCATTGGTAAGGGAATTCAGCGTATAACTGCTAAAATTCTCCCATCCAAGCATACCGCACATGATGTCATAGAAGACGCTTTTTCCATTTGCACCGCTACCATATAGTAGTAAGGCTTTTTCAAGCTTAAGCGTGCTTGTCCGGGTGAATATGTAGCCCATGTATTCTGCCAGCACGGCTTGTGATTGTGGGTCGGGAAGAACCTGGTTAAGGTACGTCTTAAACATTGGCGCTACCGCTTTTGGGTCATAGTCAAAATGTAATTGGTGAAATAGATTATCGGTGTTTTTAAAATCCACAAGTTGCCTCACACCCGCATTTACTTCATATGTTCCATTGCGCAGGTTGATCTTCACTTTATCAGGGTCGGCATACGGGTCGTCTCTCATTAGTGCCTCAATTTTAAAATGTTCAATAAGTTTCTCAGCGAAATCGGGGTTCCAGGCCTTTGCTTCAGGTACGCCCATTCTTTCCGCGACAGAGGCGAGTGTCTTTTTCACGTCATCAATGCTTCGCTCTTTCCAACTGGCACCGTTGTAAACATAGCACACTTCGTTCCTATACCCCATGTCCCAGTTTCTCTGGCGTATCTCCACGAGCATTTGCCGTACGGTGCTGATACCAAATTGGGCATCGCTAAAGCGTTGTGTGCCCCATCGATTTTGAAAATCATATGGAGTAATCGCGTTTATAATCTCAGTATGTATCATAATGTGTTTCACTGGTATTTTTCTTTCACTTCCGTTGTTTTTTTCTGTACTCATTTTTATGTGTATTGTTGGTTACTTTGTATGTGCCGGGGACGCGTCCCCGGCGTTTGTAGATTGCGCATGCGTGCATGAGCGCTTTTAACCTTATTAATAATTGCTAAAGTGACCGGGGTGCCGAAGTAATTGTCTGCTCCGGCACCGGCAGTCATTAATTTCAAGTGGAACTGTTTGTTCCGTGATTCATGAAAGCATCGCCAAACTGGTGGAAGAAATCAGCGAAGTCATACACCACGAGGTAAACTCCCCCAGTTTCGGTTACAAGCGCCTCAAGTTCCCGCTGTGCTTCACTTCTTTCATATTGGGGCTGTACCATTTCTACAAGCAGCTGTGTACCGAGGAATTCAGTAACTAATACATCCCCGGGTTCATAATTCAGTCCTTCATCCTGATCCGGCTTTGTTTCTTGTATATCTATCTTGCACAATGAATAAGCAAGGCATGTTGCGATAGCCATAATATTGCCCGAATAGGTACTGTAGTCAAAAATTGAAATTTCTTTTAATTCCTTTTTTAAGTCTGCGTCGGTATATTGGCAGTATCTTTTTGCTAAGTCTGTAAAGATGTCTTGTGCCCACTTCGGGTCTGTTTGGTAAATCGTATTTGTTTGTTGCATAGTTTTTTTTTAATTTGTTTATTTAGGTTCAAACCTCTTTTACGCGCCGGCCGTTCGGGGCCGGCATCTTTAGATGCGCTTGTGCGCCGCTGTTGTTGGTCATGATGTGTCTGCGATCTGGGGAGTATCGCTAAATGTTTGTAGTTGTAGCTGGTGCAGGAGGTCTGCAAGCCCTGTGACTGAGTAGTATTTATTGCCTGTAGTCAAAATGTGATCCTCCAGATTAAGTTGGGCCATGCTACGATTGTACCTGGGGTGCTTCATTTCTGCATATATAATGGTATCCTGATAAACGGATTTGAATGTCATACCTCTGCGTGGATTACGGTTAGTATATCCATCACACCGGGCATCGGGGGTGGTGTGAATGACCTCTGGTGCCTTGAAGCTGGTGAAGTGCAGGTAATCCCGGACAGCTTTTATGTTGCCAGCATAGCTGTCCAGGTTATAGTCTGCCTCGATCAATTGGTATATTGCCAGGGCCGCGCTGATGGGTTCGTAAAATTTATACATCGCCCATTTCAGTAGCTGTATAGCGTATCTGTTGTCCATTATGCCCTCCTTTGGTTTTGGGTGATAGAATTACGTGTAGTGCGTATTTCAGAAGGTGCAGCTTCAAGTTCCGAACGTTTATAAAAAACGCGGTTACCCAGCCGATAGCCCTTCAAAAGCCCAGATTTAGTATAATTGTTTAGAGTCGGAAGGGAGATATGAAAATATTCCGCGGTAGCCTCACGTGTAAGTAATTCCTCCTGGTTGTTGGTGGGAGAAGTAGGTATATTGCGATTTTTCAGTTGCTGAATAACTTCAGCACTGATAGCTTGTGTGAGAGTACTAATAAAATCATCAACACGGATGGGAAAAGATATAATTGGATCCATTTGACCAGTGAGTTTTTAAATTTCACTGGTGCAAATTGTCTTTTATTTGCTTTTTTTGTTATCGGTGATAGTCGGTTTTGTGTCGGGTTACGTCGGACTATTTTTTGAGCTCGTTTCTATGTGGAAAAAATTTATAGAACTTTGCAGAATCATCTGGATTTATCGGACATTCGTCCTTTTTTAATTTTTGGAATACCTTTCCCAAGCTTTGTTTGGAGGTGATACCTTGAGCAGAATCCATATCAAAAACAGAGAGTAATAATTCCGCATTTTTTTCACTACTTGCATTTAATTTAATAAATCCCTTTTCTGTCAACAAGGAAATAAAAAAACCAAATTGCGAAGGTGTACCCAGCCACTTTAATTTGTTTTTTTGATTGCTATTTTCGTTATCAGGAAAAGGGTTATTTGAATCTCTGTTTTGTGAATCTGGTTTCTGAAAAAAATTGCTGTCTCTCTCTTTTTTAAGGTCACGGTGAAATAATGAATCGGCAATACCCTTTGCCAACGCGGTGATTGATTGTTTAATTTTAACAGATGGACCAAGCATTACGTCTTCAAATGAGTTTGTAAACAGGAAATAAAGTAAGTCACTTATTTTTATGTTCGGATCTTGTTGGTTGCAGTAAAACCCAACTGTTTTTATGTCCCACATTTTAACAGGCTTCGGAATTATGTGAATATTGTCAACAACGTTTGTGATGATATTCTGTTTGTATTCATCTTCTATGTTTTTTATTGTAGATATAAGAGTTTGATAACCATCACCGGCATTTGCTACTCTCTGCTCAAATTCCTTTTTGCATAGGTTAAAGTAATTATTAGTGCCCGTTGGCTCAACATCATTTTCTATAGGTGATACCATCTTTAATACATCCGTCAATGTGCTTTTTAAACTTAATTTAAACTGATCCTGTAATTCCATTTCTATTTTAAAAACGGACTTATACGGATATTCATCACCATATTCCGTGTTCAAAATTTTTTTTAGCTCGATTGACATTTGTAGTTGTTCCATAAAATTTACTTTTTAGCGTCTTCAATTTTTCTTTTTTCCCAATGGTCTTTCATTATCTGTGCATGTTCAGATGGAGTAACTTTTATGTATTTCAAAAACGCTTTTTCTGTCTTATGCCCTGTGATTGACATTATTGTAAGCGAAGGCAAACCTGCGCGAAATTGATTTGTAGCGAATGATCTCCTTGCCGTATGCGTACTTACTAAATCACATTTTTGCGAACGAACAGTAACACTTTTCCCGCCTTTGGTAGACGTAATATCCACTTCAATTTTAAGTTCATCCACAAGCTTTACAACGTCCTTGATATACTTGTTAAATTTCTGATTAGTTATAGCTTGCGGTAATTGCCCATTGTATTTCACGAGGATACCTTTCACAACGTCATGTACAGGAATAACCACAGCGCCACCCGTTTTAATTTGTGTGGTTTCTATAAAGCCGTCTTTGATTTGATTTGGTTTCAATATAGAAAAATCGGAAAAACGTAAACCTGTGTGACAACCAACCAGAAACATATCACGCACTCGGTCAAGACGGGGGCTGAGAGACAGGTCTAACCCTTCTATTTTTTTAAGCTCATCTTCTGTGAGATAAACATTTTGTGCGTCTTCCCGTAATACAACGAACTTCTTACTTTTAAAGGCGAGGTTTGTGTTAAAGCCCGCTTCGGTGGCTTCGTTCATTATAAGTTTGATGGTCTGAATATGCTTGCCGATTGTGTTAGCACTTAGTTTTATTTTATTTGTCAGGTAGTCTTTGTAATCATTGTAAAATTCCAAATCAATAGTATCAAAATTAATTGGTCTTCTGCTTATTTTCTTAAACTCATTTAATTTGTTTTGTAAGGTTGTGTAAATCTTGGGTGTGCTTTTTGTAATGGCTTTACCCGTTTTGGGATTTATGCGTAACCCACTTGCGGCTTGATCAATTACCTCCTGTAAAAAAGTAAAAAATGTATGATCCGGTTTTGAATTTTTTCCTTTAAGTGCAACGTCTAATAATTGTTTTAAGAGATCGGGAGAAGGAATTAAACCGGAATTATCATTTTGATAGCGCCTAAAAATTGTTTTTATGTCGCTTGTAAGATTATTTAGGCGGGTATTAAATTCCGGGTATTCGGGATATTTTCTTGTTTCACGGGCTCTTTGCGTTTCATTATTCCAGAATATGGGATTGATTTTTTCTGGTAGATAATATTTCACCCTGTAACCTGGATAGCTTATGCTCGCATAAATGACCGTTTCGATTTTGCTGTCCCTTCGTTTTAAGTATAGTTTTATGTCCATTCTATCAGTCTTTTGTCATGGCTAAGATAACAGATAAAATGACTCGGGGTACATATTGGGGTACAAACTTAGTTCATTTAATTTTTCGACATTTCATGCAGTATTATATTGAATCCTCTGTCTGAAGTTACCTATTGTTGGTATTGCTACGTTTGGATAAAATAGAAATAAATACCGTAAAGAGGCTCTGCTCCTGGCGAGGCCACAAAAAAATAAAGAAACGCCCTGCAGCATAGAGTTGCAGGGCGTTTGCTATTTGTTTTTATATTAAGTTGGTTGTTTGAATCCGAATTTATTTCTTACCAGGTTTTGCCATTTTTGTTACAAAGTCTTTGCCGGCTTTAAACTTAGGTACCTTGCGGGCTTTGATTTTAAGGGCGGCGCCTGTTTGTGGGTTACGGCCTACTCTTGCTGCCCTGGCAGTAACAGAGAAAGTTCCGAATCCAACAAGAGTAACTTTATCACCTTTTTTAAGGGCACCAATTACAGTATCTGTAAATGAATCTAAGGCCAGGTTGGCCTGTACTTTGGTAATAGACGCATCCTTGCCAATCTTTTCAATTAGTTCTGCCTTGTTCATTTTGGAAATTGTTTTTTAAAGGTTAGAAAATACAGAGAATCAAATGTAATGAATTCCAGATAATGTAGTAGCCAATTTTTCCTGAATCTGCCTTAACTTTTATCTTACCCTTGATTTTCAGAAAACAAAAATCCCCGCAGATAGTACATCAGCGGGGATTTTTTGAGGTCGAAAGCGGATTCGAACCGCTGTAGCAGCTTTTGCAGAGCTGAGCCTAGCCACTCGGCCATCCGACCGTGGGTGCAAATGTAATAAAATTTCGGTGGTTACCAATTTTCTCAGCAATTCAGCTGATAAAAATTTCTTGTAAGGAAGTATTTTGCTTTTACCCGGGCATTGGATGGGTATTTTTGTTGGTAATCTTCAGGCATTTCAGGATTACTTTAACAGTGTTTCAAGAGTAAACAAAATTGGCATTTCATTTATTGCTTGTTAGTGGAAATAATTTACGGATTATAATTTTCAAAGCAACCTTTCAAGTGACCAAGGCATATATGTAAAGAGCGAACCTGTAGCAGTAAGTATTATTCGCTAGGCAAAAAGTCAGTTTATTTTATAACTATCAATATTTACCTAAACAATTCCTTATGAAATTCAATGCCCTGATTCTGTTTACTATAATTTCATTAGCCTGTACTGCAAAAGACCATAGCAAACTTAAAGACTATCTGCTTCATCACAGTTATACGATAGACCTGAATTCAGACTCAGCATTTAATATGCTGCCAACTTTGATGAAAGGTAAAAATGTGCTTGTTCTGGGAGAAGGCGGGTCTCATAAACTGCCATTGTATACAACCCTGAAACCAGCCCTTATAAACCAGCTTGCCAAACAAAACCTTAAATACTATATCATAGAATGGTCGAGGGCCACGGCTATGCTTATCAATAATTATCTGCAAAGTAAGAATAAGAATTGTCCCGATGAATTGGAACCCTTATGTGGTCTTTGCAACAAGTTAAAACCAATAATTGAGCGCGGGCATGAATTTAAAGTAGTTGGTATAGATTTTGAGTTTTGTGGCGATTTGCACACGGAGATGCAATTACTTTTTGGTAAAACAAACCTGGATGTTCTGCCTCATTCCAAAGAACTGCTGCGTGACTTATTGAGTAACCGGTATAAGAATGTTTTCCGCAAAAAATTTAAGGAGTTTTACCTGGTGGAGCAGGCGAAATTCTGCCAGGACAGTGTTGCTATCAGAAAAGAACTGGGAGAAAAGTATGATGAACTCAGATATCTGCTGACCAATCCAAATACAACGTATCCTGGAATAGACAGGAATGGTGGACTGGCTGAGAACCTGCAAAGTGAATTAACGCCTCTGGATACTTCAGCTGCATACCTGGTAGATGTAGGGCTTGCCCATTCCATACCATCTGAATCTTATTCGATGATGCACAAAATATATAGAAACGATACTTTAAGACAAAGGACGATAATTATGAACCTCCATTGCTGGAACTGCACCTTGAACGGCGAAAATTTAGATGCTACAGTACTCAATTTCCTGAAGGGTGATGTTCTTGATTGTTTCACCAGCGCGACAAATACAACACTTACATTGTTCGATCTTTCAGAGCTTCCTGATGAATATAGTTACATAAAAGAATCGGGCGATCTTTTGTTATTTGCCAAAGACCTGCATTAATTAGTGTCAGAATTATTGCAATTATCTCATCAATTCATCAGATAATAAAATCCTGATTATACCTGGTTTTTTGGATGGGCAAGATTGTGAGAAATCTCCGGATATTTAAGGATAACCTTGCCCTCAAAATGCCACAGCTATTCTAGCGCAAAACATCCATCGAGAAAACAAAACCTGGGTTAAAGCAGAAAACACACCTTCGTTTTTTACTAAGATTTGTATATTACACAGTAATGAATTGCATAATGAAAGGCTTTTGGTTTCTCCTGCTGATGCTCTGTCTGCTAAACGAAGTTATTGCCCAAAATAATTCGGTTCAACAGGAGCATCCCATCCCCTGGAAACCTATAAGAGAAGATGAAAACCTATGGAAGAAGAAGCGGATATGGCGCGAAATAGAGGTGTATAAGCAGGTAAACAGCCCGTTAAGAAGCGGCCAGACAGATGCGTTTGCAATTGTTTTGCTGACAGGTATAAGGTCTGGCGAAATTAAGGCATATTCGAACGACGATACTACCTACAAACATCCTTTGACAATGCAGGCTATAGATACACTAATTATGTGCGATATAGCAGGCCTATCGGCCTATACCCGCAATTACCTGAACTGCTTTTCCAGGCACCAGGGCAATATTACCATCAGAGATACATCCGCGATCGGATCATGTACATTCCCGCAACAGGTAGAATTTTATGACATCAAAGAAGATTGGATATTCGATGCTGATGAGGGTAAGATGGTGGTGCATATTGATGGCATAGCCCCGGTGGCTTATGTTAAAGGTGTGAAAAACCCCCTGTTCTGGCTGCATTACCCGGATATCAGAAGCTATATCAACAATTACGGAGTGTATGATTGTGGCATAAATATGAATCTGAGTTGGGACGGGTATTTTGAATCCCGCATGTTCAGATCAAGAATCACATATGTTCAGGGGGCTAAGGAGCAGGTAGAAGAGAAAAAACAACGAAAACGCAGGAAGAAGACTAACGAAGATGATAGTGTATCGTCTCATGATGTGTGGGTTTATTGATTTTTTGAACATCGGGCAACCCTTACCATACAACCAGCATATATATCAATGTAAAGCACACATACTAACTGCATTGACCGAGCAAAAAGCCATAGAGGGATGTAAAAAGCAAGACAGGATATGTCAGAAGTACCTGTTTGATACCTACTCCGATGGGATGCTGATGGTATGCATGAGATATGTGAAGAGCCTGCCTGATGCTGAGGAAATGATGCTGAATGGTTTTTATAATTTCTTCAGGGCAATAGACCGGTTTATTTATAGCGGGCAGGGGAGTATTGGTGGATGGCTGAAGAAAATTATGGTGAACGAATGCCTGATGCACCTGAGAAAAAAAGGACTGAAAATTGTGAATGAATCTGACGCCTGCAACCTTACTGCGGATGACGGATTGATAAGCCGGATGAATGCCAATGAAATCTATAAACTGGTGATGACACTGCCTGAAGGATACCGGACTGTCTTTAATCTTTTTGTATTAGAAGGATACAGCCACAAGGAAATAGCAATGATGCTGGGCATTAACGAAGGCACAAGTAAATCGCAACTGAATAGAGCAAGAATGCAATTACAGAAAATGATAAAAGAACGTGCGTTATGAAATACACTGAGGGAGATCAGATAACAAAGCAAAAAATGGAGGCACTGGGGACACTGGATGGTGGTATTGTTTTTGGCAGGGAGGAGGCATGGGAAAAACTACAGAGAAGACTTGATAAAAAGCCGGCAAAGAAAATAGTTTTGAAATGGTGGCTGGCAGCAGCAGCGGTGTTGCTGATAATAATATTCTGTGCAGGTTTATTGTATATTCCTTCAAAACAGATCAACGGAATTTCACAAACAACTGGCCAAACGATTAAGATGGCTGAGGAAAGTAAAATTGATAGTCAGTCATTACCGGTAAATACGACCCCATTGAATTTAGTAAATGAAAAAGCGCAGGCTGCCAGACCTGAAAAAGTATATAGCAAGCCGGATACCCGTAAGCAGAAGAAAATTGAATCAGTAGCTCTTAAACCTGTGCAACAACAATCGGTTGCTGTTCCAGTAAATACCATGCCAGAGATAGCCATTAAAAATAATTCAAACTCAGGTCCTGCAACAGAGTTTAAAGTGGTACACATTAACGAGCTGGCTTATGGTGGCAACGTTGGTTATTCTATAACTCAGCCTGGGCAACCACAAACTGTGGTAATAAATAAAATGAAGGTTGTCAGTTTTAATGACCTCGAAGACAACAGGTCGAAGAGAATGATGGAAGAAGAAGAGATGAAATGCCAGGAGAAAAATGTAGCAAAAAAACTAAACAACGTTATTACTTCGGAAGGATACAGTACACTCAATCCCTTGCATAAAATCAAAATAATCACCCAAAAATAAAGCTTATGAAGTATTCCTTAATTGGCTTACTGCTGCAGATAGCAGTTATGCAGCACCCCCTGTTTGCTCAGGATCAAGGCAACCATAGAAAATCGAAAGCAGAAATGCTCTTCAATATGAACCCGCCTTTTGTGAATAATATTCACACGGCCCACCTGCTCAAAAATGAGTCGATGATTATTGAGCTGGCCGACCTTACCGATTACGACCTGCTCAATAACCTTGATTCCATTATGCGGGAGCTGATGAAGGATATTGAATTCTATAAAGACTCAATGCCGGTGACAGGTAATATCAGGATTGATTATGTAGTTACGGAAGATAGCCATGAGAAGATAATGCGATTTGCAAAGTACTCTGCCGAAGGAGAATTTTTTGTGAAGCAAAGAAATGATATAGCAAGGCTGAAACTTGACCAGGATACAGTGCATATTATACTTCAGAAAAAACCGAACGACCGAAGTAACCATGCTCATTTTTATGATTTCCCGGCCCAGGTTACGTTCTGCCTGAACAATTATACAGATATAGATACGCTGCTGAACAACAAAGGGTTTATCAAGGCAGTAGTAGATACGCTGATGAATGCAATTCCACCAAAGAAGGTTAATCCGGAACATGAATTTCCTTATGGCGGGCCTACTCAATCAACTGTAGATTATTACCCATACAGTACTTATAATAAAATTCGCAGATCATCTGTAATACTGCCTCATGGCAAACTGGAAGCGCCTTTGCCTTATAACAGGACCAAATTTGCAGCTTATGGTAATTTTTCGGCGGGGCTAATCAGAAATACATTTACACCCGGGGTAGAGGCCGGAATTACACACCTCAAGTTTAACAGGTCGCCCTATCCCGATCATTTTTTCTTTACCAGTCTTTATGTTTCTTCGGTTTATTTCTTCAGTTCGGGTGGCGATGGCAACCAGGTTGTGAATGATAATTATTTCGTGAATATAGAAAGTGGAAGCGCAGGTATGGACGACGATATGCTGGGTGTAAAAGTTCGGTCTGTATCCTTAGGAGGCGGGTATTTGATAATCAGTAAAGGGGAGTATTTTAAGGCTAACACCGTAAGATTATTTATGGGCCTGCGCCTGGGTTCGGGGCTATCCATTTATCCTGAGCTGATTGGTACCAACAACCTCAAACAGATATTTCCCGGAATGACACTGAAGATATTTGGTTTCAAACGGGAACAACATTTCAGTATAAGATGAAAAGGATAATACTGGTACTGGTACTGTTATTGTTATTCTCGGTAGATATTTTATCCGCTCAATCAGTGTTCCTGAAAAAGGATACGATAGTAGCAGGCAAAACAAACTATGCCTTGTTTAAGAAGGGGAATACACAACCTTTAGAGTATTTCGTTTACAATCTGAAAGGAGTGGAACTTCTGGAGATGCATTGTGGCAGGATTGAGATCAATGGAAAGCCAGGATATGTAGTCAACTTTCTGAATGATATGAAGCAGGCTATGATAACAAAGGATGCCGGGTTTCCTTCGACTTTTATTAAAGAAATAGTGAGCCGGCAATTAATAGTTGGGAATATGATAGATAAAGAAAGTGAACTGAAATTTATTGCAGCAAATCCGTTACCAGTAGGATATACTGATGTGGAGCAGTTGATTGAATTTGATGGGTACAAGAGTATAAAGTGAAAAATTTGGCTTGATAAGAAAAATGCATTAGTTTTATTTAATAATCAAATTGTATGAAGAGGATTAATTGTATGCTCGTGTTAAGTCTTTTGCTACTTGCCAGCAATAGTGAAGTAATGGGGCAAACCACCACACCTTATTATGATAATATCCGTAAGGAGAAAGAATTGTCTCCATTGCATAAAATAAAACATGCTCTTATTGATAATAGTCCAACTCGCGAGACTCAGTTCAACCGGAGTTTTAATAATTGGGCGTACAATAATAGAATAGGCCTGTTTAAACCTGTTACCCAATTTGAACAAATAGGAGAGCTGCATAAAGTAAAGCTTGATTATGTGCCCAAACCCAATATGGGCTTGCTATACAATAAATTTAAGTTTTGATTTTTCCTAACCAAACAAATTGAGATTATGAACATTTTCAGATTCCTAAAAAGTAGCTTACTCCCTGGTATATTGCTTGTAAGTACAATTGCTCAGGCGCAGATCAATAAATCTGTAACCATTGTCAACTACCTGCAATTGGTATCGTTATTGCACCAGGATAATAACCTTAAAGTGGCAGATGACCCTTATGTATTGCCATGGCTGAAAAGTATCCGAAGCGAAACCTTATGGGCTATGTGTGTGTCGCGTAATGTTTATGTCGATGAGCCATCAAACCAGGCATTAGGTAATATGCCTGCAGGGAAACAGGGTAACCTCGCCTCCATTCTTGTAAAGGGAGTCTTGGAAGGTAAATTCAGTGCGCAGTATGCAAGCAATGAATATAAACCTATGGAGCTACCCGCTTTTATATCATTGCTCACTACAGGCAACAAGAGTAGCCTGCATGGATTTAACCCGGAACAAGTAATTGGTTACCGGATAAAAGAGGATTGGATATACCTGCAGAAGGAAAAGAAAATGGCAGTACAGATTTCGGGCATCGCTCCTTTAATGAAGGTGATCAATGATAAAGGAGTCAGTGTTGATCAACCGGTATTCTGGTTATATTACAGTGAAGTTCGGGAGTATCTTGCTTCTGTTAAGGTGCCGGATAATGCCATGAACTTTACCGGCAATATGGATCAATTTTTAGTTGGACGCAACTATACCGGCAAAATAGACATGGTTATTGACCGTGGCTGCTCCGGGTATGATTACTGGACTGAAAAGGCCCTGCATTTTTAATGCTTTTTAACCACTATTATTTTTCAGTTTATGAGGAGACATAAATTTATTCTGATACCTGCCTTTATCATTTATTCAGGTATAGCAGGTACCGCAAATGCGCAAAGCAACAATACGCCAGCCGATTTGGTAAAAGCGCCACAATCGGCAGAAGCCATAAATAAATTGGCGCCGCAGGATACGTATTCAATACCATGGGCGCAGATAAAGGAAGAAGACATTTTATGGAAGAAAAGGGTGTTGCGCGATATAGATATTAATGAAGCAGGTAATGAGGCATTTCAACATATAAAAGATGCACCTGATTTTGCCAATATGTTAATTGGAGGAATAAAGGCTGGTGAAATAAAGGCCTATAATGCAGTGGATGGGGGCAGATTCAGTAGTGTATTAACCTCTTCTGAATTCTCCGGTATAATGTCCGGAGGAAATAATCCGGAGAATCATTTCAGTCCTGCGAAAGTATCAAAATACAGGATCAAAGAAGACTGGTTATTCATTGAAAAGGATCATAAGATGGTGGTAAGGATAGTAGGTATAGCGCCTGTTATGAAGGTTACAACCCCTGATGGTACCAGCAGTGAGGGAGAATTATTCTGGTTATATTATCCTGATATCCAAAATTTTCTGGCACAGCATCTGGCAAATACCAGTGACAAAATAATGAAGTTGAACTGGGATGAGTTTTTTGAAACCAGAAATTTCAAAAGTACAATTGTTCAAGTATCAGAAGGTTACAGGCAGGGAGCCAGGAATAAGAGTTCAATGCCATCGGGTAAGTAGGATTCTTTTTTTCTTATTTTTATTTGCCCGAACCCCAAAGATGTAGCAAAAAGTAAAAAACTATTGGGATTAGTAATTGTATAGTTTATACTCAATTATAAAACATATCTTCTTTCCAGTTCTGAGTATTGGTTAGGATGTAATTCCTGATTTTGTAAAATTCTTCTTCGTTTCTGATGATATGATCGTAAAAACGTTCTTGCCATAAAAATTGAGGATTCAACAAATGGGCTTGTTTTGATACTGCAGATTTATATGACCGAAGTATGGTTGAAATAGAACCTTTTTTGGGGGATATGACAGACATTGTTTTATTTTTAGTTTTTAATTTGGCTTGGGTATCATCATCATCATATTCTGATGTAGAGCTGGTGCGTATTTCAGAGTCATAGGGCATATCAGAGTTGTTACGTATATCAGATAAGTTGCAGTGCGGCATATCCACCGGACCAGGATTATTGAGGATTAATATGCCATGTAAATGATTTGGCATTACAGTAAATGCATCTAAAGTTATATAAGGGAAATGTTCTGGAATTTCAGCCCAGCAATTCCATGCAAATTTGCCGGAATCTGTATAATGCATTTCGTTTTCTTTATTGCCATCGACTATCTCACCAAAAAAATGCTCTTTGTGTTTTGTACAAATGGTTATAAAATAAGCAGCATTCCATCTATAATCCCATGTTTGCAGCCGCGTAGTTTCTATCCTGTATTTGTTTTTATACAAGGCCATTTGAATATAAAAGATGATTATAGATTGTAGAGACGTTGCACTGCAACGTCTCTACTGTGATTAATGATTTTATTGACGGCTATCATTACCTGAGACGTTGCAGTGCAACGTCTCTACTACCACCTCTTTTACCCCTTCTTAGCCAGCAACAAAGTTACTTTATTAAAGTCGGCCGCAGTATTAACTACCTGTCTGTAATGATCATATTCGCTTGCTGCAAAGTGCGTTTTGGGGAAGTATTCTTTAACAGTTACCACCAGTTTGTCGCCGTTTTTCTTATCTACTTTAAGTGTGTAATCTGAATTAAAACTGATAACAGGTTTCAGGCCAAAATCCACATAGTCGGCATGCATTTTAATTGCTTCGGGGTTCAGTACTTTATAACCCTTAGGTATGTTGATGGTAAAGGTTCGGGTTCTGATTTCAGGGTAGTCTCTGTCGATAGGTAACACCCTCTTTTTTTCATAGTACAGGCTGCTGTGCGGGCCAGCCAGTTCACCTAGTTTGAACAGGTATTTTTTACCGGCTTTTTGTGTAAGCTCACTGGTGTTTACTGTGGCTGTAATTTCAAGTGGGGCATTGGTATAAAAATTGTTTATTGCCGCATTGCTGATGGTATATTTTTTAATGTCCTCTGGCTTGTCGGTAACAGACACTACTTTTCTTATAATTTCTTTTTCCTTGCTTTTTGGTTCAAGCATTAAAGACTGCCTGAGGCCAGTAGCAGCATAGCCTGTATAAGAATAGGAGATATCAATATCTGCATCCATATCCTTCGTAAATGTTACACCTGCGGAAATGTTATTCTGGCTGGCATCAGGGCCCAAGGATTTGATGGTCCTTAGTTTAGCCATAGGTCCGAAATTATCGTGCTTTGGGGGTATTACACAGAATACACCTTTAATTCCCAGCACCTCATCGGGTACAATGGGGTAGCGTACATAAACGCTGAGCGGGGAGATATATTTATCGAGGTGGGGGAAATAGAACAGGTAGTTGTCCATATTACCCCAGTTTTCAAAACCGCGCTCAAAACGATTTTCCTTCCTGTTGTATGCCATACCCAACTCGTGCTTAACCTCAGCCTGTGTGAAACAAGCTGCGAAAAGTTTTAAATAACCACTTGCGGTTGCGGCTTTATTTTTGATAATGCTGTCGAGCACATCCGATTTATTACCATCAAGATACTGGTAAAGTACAATGTTGTTTTTTATGCCGTCTTCAATCTTTCTTACGTTCACATCATCGTCATCGGTTGGATGCACGCCCAGTGTTATAAGATATTTGTTAACCGCAGCGCGCTCTTCTTTGGTAATCTTGTAATGGTCGTCAAATATTTCACGGGCCAGGTGATCCCATGTCAGTATGCGGGCAGTATCTATCCTGTTTTCATTGATAAACTTATGCACCCTGAATTCGGCGCGCTGGCAATGAAGTTCATAAAAACAATCAGGCTCATCCTTAAGCGCCGGAATATCTCTTTCCTCAATACTTATATGCCGCCTGTTGTGCAGCAGAACGTCTTTCCCATCAGGGAAACCATTGTAACCCTTCTCTTCAAAAACAATATCATTTGGGTAGTCAATTTCAAACCTAGTACTGGCTACAGGTACCTTGTACTGGAAAATATGGCTTCCGAATGCAGCCCATGGTTTTATTTCTTTAATCAGCAGCTCCACTTCAGCATCTTTCACCAGGCCTTCCATAGCGAAAACGATCTCGTACTGGCCGTTCTCGTTTTTGGTAACTTTTATCATGTCTTTGTCAATATCCAATACCTTGCCGTCTGGCAGTATTGTACGGGCCTTTATCAGTGGAACACGGGTGCGGTATCCTACCGGAATAATTACTTTATTGAACATTTCAATGCCCCGGTTGTCTATTATTTTGGCTATCCTGTGCTCTGTATAATAAACATTAATGCCCTTACCTTCAAAACGGTAATCAAGCGTTACATCGTGCTCCAGCAACAGTGCAGATTCCTGCTTATACTGAGGAGGCAGATCATGAACGGTGGGTTTTTCCACCCATTCGGTAACTGTGTTATTTTTATGAGACAACTTCTTTTGAGCGGTAACAGTTGTAGCCGCTATTGAAAAAAGTAAAATAAATGCCGCAAGTTTTTTCATCTTCAGATATTTATCATTTTGCCCGATTGAACTTTCTTTTGCTCTGTATCAGGTCTTGAATATTAATTGTTTCCGGAGCCTTTTTCCTGGACTCTGTTATTTATTTTTTTGCAGTAAGCACCACTGTTTCTTTATACAGGTTTTTCAGTTCGTCCACCAGTTTATTGTTGTTGGCAAACAGTTTTGGGCTTATATCCAGCGTATTCAGGGTATACTCTTTTATCAGTACTATCCTGTCTTTTTCAGCCTTATAGGTGATGTCGTAACTCCACAAACCATCCACCGAACCATGTGCTGAAGAAGGAAGGTGAGTTACCTTGAAGCCTTTAGGCACATCAAGCACCACCACCTCTTTCTCCGTTTGTTTATAATTGTAATAGTAAGGTACAGACCGGTTTTCGGTATCAATTCTGTTATCCTCAAAAGTGTGTTTGAGATTCATATTGATATAGTAGTCTTTACCTATTTTGCTTACATAATTATCGAGGTTGAAATCGGTCTCAATTGCGGCATCCTTATCAGGAGTAAGCCCGGTTGATGTAATATGCTTGTCGTGTTGGTATTTGTCAGTACCTCTGATAGTAAGGGCCCTTATTCTTTTATCCCAGTCTTCTCCTTTAAGGTACATTCTCATATACCCGATGTACCAGGCTTCATCACCCTTATAATATTGTTTTACTTTTCCGGTAAGTTTATTTTCGTTAAAACTTATTAAAGTACTGTCTACCACTACATTTTTATCGGGAGCTGAAACAGGAATGTTGATAATTTTATAGTTCTTATCATCAATTGCAATCATTGCTTCCTTACCCTGAATACCTGAAGGTGCCTGACCGAAAGGAATGAAAGGATGTGTGCCATCGGCAAAAATCCATTCTTGGCCCAATTTGAGAGCACATATCATATGATTACTTGCCAGCGGCAAAGGTGTTTCAGCCAGCTTAAAAGGCAGATGGCGCGTACCTATCCATGTATAATGCGCATCAAGGCCGGCCATGCGGAACATGTTCACGAGAAGGGTAGTCATGTCTTTGCAATCGCCGTATTTTCTTTTAAGAATAGAGTCTGCTTCGCGCGGCACAAATCCTTCCATCCCTTTCTCAAATGCTATATAATGTATGTTCTGCTGCACCCATTCATAAATATGCTTGGCTTTTTCTCTGGGGTCCGTATCCTTTTTGGTAATATCAGCAACGGTATGCTCCAGCTGTGGCTTTTTTCTCAGATCATGGTTCCTGATGTATTTATAAAGATACTTGTACAGCTGGTCAGGATCTGCAAGCATATCCACCTTTTTATTCGACTCTGATAATTTGTAGGAAGTAATATAAGGAATGATAAGATCGGCATAATAAAGTGGTGTAGGAACATGGTCGAAATCCCTGAAGGCAGGAACATCAGTAATTTCGAATTTGTAGGTTATCTTATTGCCTTTCTCAGTAACAGTACGCTTAATCCGGGAAGTGTCGAGGCCTTTTAATGCAAAAGCCATATTTACAGTTTTGGGTACCGTAACTTCAAATGTGGCTTTATCTACAGGAATATTTTCCTGGAAAGTAAAGGGTTGCAGCATATGCGGATCGCTGTGCTCAAGGGCATAGTAAGTATGGGTAACAGAATTTTTCAGCAAACCTGAATAGGCAACAACAATCTCGCGCAGATCATCATAAAAAATGCTTTCGCCATTGGGGTTTACTTCTGCATAATTGCCGCAGTAAACCTTACGGTAACCTTCTTTTTTATCAGGTATCCATGACCAGGTTTTGATATCTGTGAGATCGTGAAAATCGCTGCAGATAAGGCCATCAAAGTTATACACGCCCCTCGAGAGGTCGCTGATAAACAGCTTTTCTTTGGTTACGTAGCTGTTGGCAACCAACTCGCCGTCTACAACAGTTATAATCAGATGCTCATTGTAGTTGATAACCACAGCATCCTCTTTTTTGTATTTGGCTATCAGGCTGTCATATTCCTGTGCAAATCCTGATCCTGAAATAAGCAGTGAGGCCAATAAAATAAATACCAGCCTGCCGGAAGGATTTTTATGTTTTAATAAACTGATCATTACGAATGTATATTAATTCTCAATAATTGTATTATCCGCCAAGGCGGGGTATAAATATAATGATAAAAACAGAGTTGCACCTGTTTTTTCCGGTTTACCCTGAATTTTATCCAATGTTAATAATACGCGAGGTATAAAATGTGCAATGAAAGGTCTCACAGAAAGCCGCAAAGTCGTGACCATAGCGACTAAAATATGCAGCTAAAATACAAGACCGCCAATCATCAATTCACTTTTATACAGCCAGGGTATAACAATAACCCAAAATAGAAAATATTTCAATACCCGGTATATTTTGCAAATTATTCTTTCTGATTTTCATTATAAAATCTTCGATTATGAGCCAAGATTCCCCACAATTGACGCTATTGGATTAATAGTTATAACTGGCACATTGAGAAAGTAGCTTTTGAGCATCAGCATAACCTGGCGCTATTTTCAAGGCTTTTGATGCATAGTTTGCAGCCTCCCTGTAATTGCCGGTTGCGTAATAAGCGGCAGCCAGGTAATACCACGCTTCAGCCTTATCGGGGTTAATCTCTATAAGTTTTTTATACGCATAAATTGCTGAGTCGGGCAGATTGGTTTTGCCATAATTTATACCCTTGTTGTAATAAAAGCCTGCCGCTGCGGCCATGTATTTGGACAGTTCGGGTTGTGATGGCTGGTATTTTCTTACAGTATCCCAATCAGCCAGGGCCTTATCGGGATTGCCCATATTGAAGTAACAAACACCTCTGTTGAGATGAGCCATCATATGGCTGGGGTATATGGATATGGCTTTATCAAAATACCCGATGGCTTTGGTAAACCATTCATTACACACAGGTACATCGGCCTTATTCTTTTTGGCATTGCTCATGCACGAGGCCGCCGCGTTGTTATTCACCAAAACACTGTTGGGCACCGTTTTTACATCATGGAGAAAAAGCGTTTCATCGTTTTTCCAGTCGGCATTACGATCGATGGTTTTATAGCCACAAACGATGATAAGCACGCTTATAATTGCGACCAGTCCGGCCTTTGAAACAGTTGCTCTATTTAGTTTTTCAAGGCCTTTTACCAGTAGCCACGCAACTGCAATGGCAAACCCGATTGAAGAGTGAAAAACAAGGCGTTCTCCCATAGGCGCACCAATGTTGATCAACAGATTGGAGACAAGAAAAAGCGGAAATAAGTAAAGAGCTATTGCAAAACCCAGCAAATGTTTTTTAATGAACATCCAGGCCAGAGTGCCAATCAAAGCGATGTAGGAGGCTAATGATACCCACACCAATGGGTTGGCGAAACTAGTATAGGGTAATTGGTTGTAGGAATAATCGGCAGCCAGTGGGTTGGGAAAAACAAGTAGCTTGAGGTATTTCAATAACACCAGGATTTCGGAAGCTAATTTCTGTGCCCCGGTAGCTAAGAAGTAGGGGTTATTCATAATGTTGGTTTCTGCGCCTTCGGTTGCGGCAGATACGGAAGCAAGCCGCAGCGCAAAGTATAGTGCTAGTGGGATACAGTAGGGTAGAAATGCTTTGAAACTTTTGCTGAGTTGTTCTCCCCTGAATAAACAGAACGATATTGGGATCATGGCTATTAATGTTACGGCATACTCTTTTGACAACAACGCCAGGAAAAAGCAGATTAATGCCCAAACCAGGTCTTTTGTTTTACGGTTGTCGAAATACCGGAAAGCTTTGATAAAAGTGAGCGCTATGAACAGCACTGAGAGTATCTCATCACGGCTTTTTACGTTTGCTACAACTTCGGTATGGATGGGGTGGATGGTAAAAAGGAGCGCTGCTACAAATGCTATTACAGGATTGCCTGTGAAAACAATTGTGCGCAAAAAATACAGCAGGGTGATACATGCAAGAATGTACAGCAATACATTAACCACATGGCGCGGGTGCATTTCATTGGCTATACGGGTTTCTTTATCAGTGTTTTTTTCATTCTCGTGTGCCGTGCCCATTACCTGCTGCTCTATGGCAAAAGTAATAAGCGACAATGGCCGGTAGCGCCCCCCGGCGAGCTGGTTGCTACCCTGGCGATGTTCGAGGTAGCTTTGATAGGCATCCTTGGTTAAGATATCGGGTATGCCTGCTAAACCTGCCTGCACATATTCGTTATCGGTAATGGCCATACGGTCGTCGAAGGCGGCTTCGTGGGTAAAGGTATTGGCATAAAAAATAATACAGAGCCATGCAATTATCAGGGCCTGAACACGGAAAGCAGCAATTGAGAATTTCTGATTTCCTGGAGTAATTGGCAGGCCGGAAGATTTAGCCAGTATGACAGGTTCTGCTGGTTTATTTGCCGGGATATTTTTTATTGGTTTTGCCATGGGGGTGTTGATGCTTCTTTTCTTGTTGTTGCGAAAAATACTGAAAGAAACGGGAAAATTTGGCAATTATAGTTGTTCGCTCAATAATGGGCAATCTCAGTGCATGAAAAGAAGTCGGGTAAAAACCGGATATAGTGTAAAGACAAAACTAATATACATACACAGGCTCGATTACAGTGCAGCGCAAGACTGACAATTTAGGATTCAGGATTTCATGTTTGTGAGGAATAGAAAGAAATATTGTAATTTGCAAGATGAAATGCGATAAGTATGTACCGGGAGATTATTATACCTACTGAAAAAAAACACAGTATTGAATTGCCGCCTTCTTTATATGGAAAAAAGGTTGAAGTTATTGCGTTTGAAATTGAATCTGAAAAAAAGGTGCAGGGTAAAAAAAAGAAATTCCTTGATGATATTGAAGCTATACCTGATTTCCCATCAATTGAGCAAATAAGAAAAGAAGGATGGCCGGAAAAATGGTAATACTGGATACCACTATAGTTATTGAACTTCAGAGGGGCAACCAGGAAGTAACTGAAAAGGTGTATGATTTTGAGCAACAAAATATTTTTGTAACACCAATTGTTATTGCAGAATTCTTAAGAGGGGCGAGGGATAAGAATGAATTGCTTAAATGCCGAAAACTGATTGGTAAGTTTGGCATACTTGCACTTAACGAAGCCGTTGCTCATAAATTCATCGAAATTTTCGATCAGTTTTCATTAAGCCACAGGCCGGCAGTACCCGATATGCTTATAGCTGCCGCTTCGCTTCATTATAACATTCAATTGTATACAATTAATAAAAGAGATTTCCATTTTATTCCAACTATCCAGTTGATCTGATTTATTTCTGCCTCTATTAGGGAGCCTGGCCACCGGATTGCCATCTCCATTTCGATGATTTTTAATTGCTAGATTTAATTTGACAATTAATGGCAAAGTTTGCCCCCATCCACAATTTTAACTTTTTGACTTTGACTATTAGATATTACTTTTACGTCTGAATAATTAAAAACGTTTTTTAATGAGAAATATTTCTGTTTTTTTAAGTTCGTTATCTGTAGTGGCTGTTCTTATGGCGGCATCGTGTACACCTCCGTCTACTAAGGAAGGGACTGTGGCTAAGGGAATACCTGTTGAGCAGGCCCAGGCTGCGGGTGTGCCTGCCAAGATAGCCTATGTGAACCTGGATACCCTGGAGGCCAAGTATGAGGTGCTGAAAACAAAACGTGAGGAGTTTAAAAAACGCCAGGAGCAGATGGAAAATGAACTGCAGCGTTCGTTCGACCAGATGAACCAGGATGCTGAGGAAGTGCAGAAAAAAGCTCAGGCCAATACGTTGACCCAGGTGGAATATGAGGCTGCTCAGAAACGCCTCGGACAGATGCAGCACAGTCTGCAGACGCGCAAACAATCGCTTCAGGACCAGCTGATGAAAGAACAGGAAGATTTTAATAAAGACCTGAAATCGAAACTGGATTCTTACCTGGAGGAATATAATAAAAACCATCATTACGATTATATCCTCTCTTATTCTTATGCCGGTTCTTCACTGCTTTATGTGAACAAGCAACTGGAGATAACCAAAGATGTGGTGGATGGCCTGAATGCAGCTGCAAAGAATGATGCCGGTAAAAAGAAATAAGCACCAGGATTAATAAAAAATGAGTCTCACGCAAAGGCGCAAAGGCGCTAAGCATGACTTATTGATAATAAACCAATTAATAAAAGCAAGGGCGCAAAACCGGACTTTTCAAGATTAGATTTAGGCCGATTAAAGTTTTAATAGTATTTTTCTAAAAAATCTCATTTGGAAAATAATAAGTCTGCTACTCCGGAAGCCGGTGGTCATTTTGTCCGTTCCCTCACATTGCTGGATGGCGCCCTGCTGGTTATCGGGTCCATGATAGGGTCGGGTATATTTATTGTGAGCGCTGATATCTCCAGGCAACTGGGCAGCGCCGGATGGCTGGTGGTGGTTTGGTTGCTATCGGGGTTTATTACGCTGGCTGCTGCGCTGAGCTATGGAGAGTTTAGCGGCATGTATCCCAAGGCTGGCGGGCAGTATGTATACCTGAGAGAGGCATTCGGTAAACTATATGGCTTTTTGTATGGCTGGTCTTTTTTTGCTGTCATACAGACAGGGACGATAGCTGCTGTGGGTGTGGGTTTTGCAAAATTTACGGGTTACCTGGTGCCGGCTTTGGGCGATGGCAATATATTAATTGGCTATAAAGATGGGTTTAATATTTCGGCAGCACAACTGTTGGGTATTAGCATGATATTCCTTCTTACGTATATGAATACCCTGGGTATAAAAAGCGGGAAATGGATACAGTTTGTTTTCACCTTTGCCAAGATAGCAGCTATGGCGGCGTTGATATTTTTTGGATTCCTGCTGTTTAAAGATCACGGCATCTGGCATATCAACTGGGCTGATGCATGGATGGCAAGGAGTGAGATACAAAATACAGGTACTTTAATTTCCCATCAAAGCCTGGTAGGGCTGGCAATAATCGGGCCATTATGCGCGGCTATGGTAGGTGCCCTCTTCTCCAGCGATGCGTGGAATAATGTAACCTTTATAGCAGGAGAGATAAAGCGCCCTGAACGAAATATTGGTCTGAGCCTGCTTATAGGAACTGTGGTAGTTACCATCATCTACATATCTATGAACCTTATGTACCTGAATGTGATGAGCATGGATGAAATAGCCCATGCGCAACACGACAGGGTAGCACTGGCAGCCGCGTTGAAAATATTTGGAGCGGCAGGAACAACTATTATTGCTGTGATGATTATGGTATCTACATTTGGCTGCAACAATGGTCTCATCCTATCAGGGGCGCGTGTTTATCATACCATGGCTAATGATGGGTTGTTTTTGCCGTCGGCCGGCAAGCTGAACAGTAAGGGTGTACCGGCGGCTGCATTGTGGATGCAGTTTGTGTGGGCTTCGGTATTGTGCCTGAGTGGCAAATATAGCGACCTGCTTGATTTTATCATTTTTACGGTATTGCTGTTTTACATTTTGACAATAGCAGGTATTTTTAAGTTGCGTAAAACAAAGCCTGATATGCCAAGGCCTTACAAGGCATTTGGGTACCCGCTGATACCTGCAATATATATTATTCTGGCTTCAACCATTTGCCTGGTATTGCTGAAATACAAGCCAACCTATACCTGGCCAGGGCTGATTATAGTGCTGATCGGAATTCCAATTTATTTCTTTCTTGAAAAGAGAAACAAAGCAAATGAATAAAAGCGAACTGCAAAAGATATTTGATGATATGGACGGCCTGCATGTGGTGGTGGCAGGCGATGTGATGCTGGATAATTACTGGTGGGGCGGGGTAGACAGGATATCGCCGGAAGCGCCTGTGCCCGTGGTGTCGCTGACCAGGCGGGAGAGCAGGCTAGGCGGTGCTGCAAATGTGGCACTTAATTGCAAGGCGCTGGGCGCCAAGGTGACACTGGCAAGTATTGTGGGCGATGATAATGAGGGTAGGGCGTTGATTAACCTGGCTGAAGAGGCTGGCATTGATACCAGCCTGGTAACAAAAAGCTGGCGGCGACCTACAACCAGTAAGACAAGAATTTTAAGCAGAAACCAGCAGGTGCTGCGTATAGATGATGAAGTAACAGATGAATTGTATACCGATGAGGAGCATCCGTTTATAGATATTGTACTCAGGTATCTGCAAAGGGTAAAGCCCCATGTGCTGATATTTGAAGATTATAATAAAGGCTTGCTGAAAGAAAATGTAATAAAACGGATTACCGAGCATTGTAAGGAACTGGGTATAGTAATTGCAGTAGACCCTAAACGCAAGAATTTCCTGGCATATAAGGGTGTAACAATTTTCAAGCCAAACCTTAAGGAAGTGCGGGAAGGCTTGCACCTGCATATAGATAATGTGAATGAAAAAGAACTCAATGAAGCCCACCGTAAATTGTATGATATTCTGAAGCATGAGGTATCCTTTATTACGCTATCTGAAAAAGGGGTGTTTTATAATAATGGCTTTACCTCGGCCATCATTCCATCAAGGATCAGAAATATTGCCGATGTATCAGGCGCTGGGGATACAGTAATTGCTACAGCATCGATGGTATATGCCCTTACTAAGGATGTTCAGCTAATGGCCGAAATCTCCAATCTGGCAGGTGGGTTGGTTTGTGAAGAAGTAGGCGTAGTTTCTATAAAGAAAGATAAGTTGCGGAAGGAGAGTGAGTTGCTGCTGTGCTAGCGCTTTTTCTAAATATTTATTTACCGGATTTCCTGTCTGATTTTTCAGAAAATGTTGATAACCTATTCAACCGGATTCTTCTATTTGGTTTACCTTTAGCATATGGACGAATACATCTCATTTGAACAGATCCCTTTCGGGAGTGATAACTTTGCGGAGAACCCGGAGCCGAGGTGCCCATGTGTGTTGCTGCTCGATACTTCAGGCTCAATGGGCGGACAGCCGATTGATCAGCTCAATGAAGGGGTAAGGACTTTCAAACAGGAACTGATGACGGACCCATTGGCTACCAAAAGGGTAGAGGTGGCTATTGTTACATTCGGGCCGGTAACGGTGGAGGCTGATTTTCATACGGTGCCTAATTTCCATCCCAGGGAGCTGGATACAACTGGCGATACGCCAATGGGTGCAGCAATTAATATGGGTATTGAAATGGTATCGCGCAGAAAAAAGGAATACAAAGAACATGGAATAGCTTATTATAAACCCTGGATCATATTGATAACCGATGGCGCGCCAACCGATGAATGGAGCCGCGCAGCTATGAATGTGAAAGAAGGGGAGCAATCAAAGAAGTTTGCTTTCTTTGCAATAGGTGTTGAGGGGGCAAATATGGATATACTGAAACAGATTTCAGTGCGTGCTCCTCTTAAACTTAAAGGGTTGATGTTCCGGGAATTTTTTATGTGGCTGTCGGCTTCCATGAAAATGGTATCGAGTAAAAATCCGGGTGCGGCAATTAATTTATTACCTCCAAGTGGCTGGTCGGAATTATGATCTGGAAAGCAATAGGCAAAAGTGCAACTGGCACCTCTCATATAGCTGCAGATAAGGGCTGTGATGATTCTATCTGTTATAAAATTATAACCGATAATTATAATAATGAAGTGTTGATATGCTGTGCCAGCGATGGCGCAGGCAGTGCAAAATATTCAGACTGGGCATCGACATATACCACAATCACTTTTATAGAAAGGCTGACTGAAAATATAAATCAAGGGTTTATAATTACAGAAGCTATTATCTATTCAATTGCAGAAGAAATATATGAAGGCATAAGAAATGAGGCTGATTCGAAACAGGAACTGATTAATGAATTTTCCTGTACTTTATTGGGTTGTTGTATTACCGACAATAGGTCTGCATTTTTCCAGATCGGCGATGGAGCTGTTGTGCGCAATGATGGGCTTGACTTTTTTACTGCTGTGTGGTGGCCACAGAATGGAGAATACCTGAATACTACTTCCTTTCTTATTGATGACCCTACATTTAAAGATCTGCGGGTAACCATAATTTATGAGCGGGTAGACGAGGTAGCCATATTTACCGATGGACTGCAAATGCTGGCACTAAATATGGAGGGTGGCGTTGTTCACCAACCTTTTTTCGCCGATCTCTTCAGGGTGGTGCGGATAGCCCAAAACGAAGATGAGGTAGCTATACTCCAGGTTAAGCTGGAAGAATTCATTAATAGTACCCAGGTAAATAACAGGACAGATGATGATAAGACATTGTTTCTTGCTTCAAGGTTGAATGAATGACTTTACATGGTTTAAATACTGAACAATACATAACAGGCCGCGAGCTGGGCAGGGGGGGTGAAGGGACTGTGTATGAATTGCAGCAGCAGACCAACCTGGTACTAAAGAAATATAATGAGCCGCTTACCCCGGAAAGGATAGAAAAACTCCGGCTGATGGTGGCCATGCGGTGTGCGGGAATAGAAGCCTATGCCGCATGGCCTGCCGATATTGTTAGCGATGACCAGGGTACAGTTTGTGGTTTTGTGATGCGTAAACTATCAGGGTTTGTTCCGCTGCATATGATTTTCAGCCCTATGGATCGGAAAAAACTGTTTCCGGATAAGGGGTATAATTTCCTGGTACATATCGCCAGAAACCTTGCAACAGCGTTTCATAAACTTCATGAGGCAGGCCTGGTAATAGGCGATGTGAATGAGGGTAATATTTTAATCAATGCATCAGGGCTGGTAGCCTTTATAGATTGTGATTCCTTCCAGTTAAAGGGCGCTGATAATTTCTTTTTTTGCGAAGTAGGCGTACCCCGGTATACACCTCCCGAATTGCTTAAGGAGGGCTCGTTTGAAAAAGTTGTCCGCACGGCAAATACAGATAGTTTCTCGTTGGCTGTGCTGATTTTTCAGCTGTTGTTTCTGGGCCGGCATCCGTTTGCCGGAAAGAATAAACTGGCTGCCGACTTTGATGAAGAAACTGCTATCAGAAAACGGGAATTTGCTTATTCGCTGGAAAATAAGAAGAAGAAACTCTTTCCGCCCAATGACAGCTTTTCTATTACCAATCTTTCGGATGAACTTGTTTCACTTTTTCACCGGGCATTTGAGCAGGACACCCGGCCTTTGCCTGCCGACTGGATTATGGAGCTCGATAATCAGTTGAAAGATATTGTAACGTGTGGGGTGTCACGGTTGCATACTTATCCGGCTAAAATGAGTGATTGTCCGTGGTGTTTTTATCAGAGCAACCGGGGTATACTTTATTTTCTGGATGATGGTTATATAAAGGCCAATACGGTGCTGGGAGATATAGAGAGCTTTGTGAATGGCTTTGTTATTGAAAAACTGGAGCTGAAAAAATGGGATGGAAAGCCTGATTACACAACTGTTACCGCATCAGCCATTGATCAGCGATTTTACAGATACCGGAATTACAAATGGGCCAGTATCTGCATACTGGTTATTTATGCCATCATCTCCTTTGTGCTTCATTTCAATCCGGTTGGGGCAGTGGCGGCAGTGATGATGACGTTTGTTATTTATCAGTACTCGCCATGGGCAATGAAGCTGAATGAAGAACTGAAAAAAATGATTTCAGTCCGGCAGCTGCTTGGCGCCAAACTGGATGCCGCTATCAGGGAATACGACTATCCGGCCGATTTTGGCAACTACAGCAAGGGGCTTGAATTGCTGCATAAATATGTTCATGATTTCAGGCGGTTGCCGGAGGAATTGGCGAGAAGGAGGAAGCTCATGGAAGAGCGGATTTACAATGAGCAATTGGGGCATTACCTGGCCCTGTTCCCTATTGAGAGCCATGAAATACCATCATTCGGAACAGTTAAGAAAACTGCACTGAGCGATAATGGAATTAGGACGGCAGCAGATATTTCCAGACTGAACACCGTAAAAGTTCCCGGCATTGGCCCTAAAAATATACAGGTATTGCTGAGCTGGCAACGGCAACTTGCTTCGGGTTTTGTTTACATCCCCGACCATAACGCAATGGTATCTCACCTGGAGGAAGTAAGCAATGATATAGGTAAAATAAAAGCCAAGCTGGAGCAGCTGATACGCAAAGAATACCAGTCTCTCAATTATATAAAGCTCAATATCTCTAACCGGGCAGCTATACTGGAACGTCACATTAGTGACCTGGCTTTGAAGAAATACCAGGCTGAACTGGATGTTGATATTTTCAGGAAGCTGGCGGCATGACTATAATACATTTATATTGTAAGTGCAGACTCTGCTTTCTGAAACAGGTTTATTTTTTTAGAATCTCCTGAAATTACCTATATCTTAAACGTCTTCAACCTCGGGTTTTCGGCCACATTGCCGGTGCGCTTGAGGACGCCCCAACTTTGCAACTGGCCGCGGATGGCACGGCGGATGGACCGGTAAAGCACATAGAGCATGAGCCAGCGGTATACGAGGCGCTGGGGTATAAGCCAGAGCAGCTTCCAGATGCTTTCGCGCTCGAAGACAAATGCCAAAACCCCTACTGAAAGATCTATGAGCATAAAGAGGCCGTAGTAAGTAAGTATCATGAGGCCATTGCCGGTGACGATGCCGATGATCATAAACAGATCGGCAAAGGGGGCTATGAGGGGTATGAGTATCTGAAAGATGAGTATGTTGGGCAGGGCTACCCATCCCAGCGCACCATAAGTGGCATTGAACAGTGCATCCCTGTTTTTCCAGAACGACTGCATCACCCCGAAGCTCCAGCGAAACCGCTGCTTCAGGAACTGGCCCAGTGATTCGGGCGCTTCGGTAAGGGCTATGGCTTCGTTCTCATTCTTTACGGTATAGCCTGCACGCAGGATGCGCATAGTTAGGTCGCAGTCTTCGGCAAAGGTATCGCTGGTAAAGCCCCCGGCATCTTCAATGGCCTTTTTGCGGAAAAGGCCTATAGCGCCAGGCACCACCGTAATAGCATTGATGCGTGCAAATGCCATGCGGTCGAAGTTCTGGCTGGTAATGTATTCTATGTTCTGCCAGCGGGTGAGGAGGTTTATTTCGTTGCCCACCTTTACATTACCGGCCACTGCGCCAACCTTTTCATCGGCAAAGTGTCGCACCATAAGGTTGAGTGCATCAGCATTAATATTGGTATCGGCATCAATGCAGAAAACGAATTCGGAAGTGGTCTGGGCAATTCCGAAATTTAATGCAGAAGCCTTGCCGCCATTGGGTTTGGTGAGTACTTTTACCTTATCAATTCCTTTGAATGCTTCAGCTACTTTCTGGTAGGTGGTGTCCTTGCTGCCATCGTCTACAAAGATCACATCGAAATTGGCGTAGGAGCTTTCCAGCAGTTTCTGCAGCGACCGTACTGCATTCACTTCTTCGTTGTAGGCAGGCACTATGATACTAACTTTTGGGCTGGTGGCTAGTTTTGCGAAAGCCTTTTTGCGCTCTACCCTGCGCTCCTTAATTGCCAGTACTGCCAGAAATAGTATGCGGCCTATGGAGAGCAGAATGCAGGTTATAAACAGCCCCATCATCATGCGCGACCCCCAGTAGCCAAACTCTGCTATATAGTAGGTGAACTGGATAAAATAATAGTGTTTATTCTTTGGCACAGCAGGCATCATCTCATCGTGCGTTTCATTCACAAGATCGGCTACGGTTGTGAATGTATAGCCCATGTCTTTGTAAAACTTTATGATGCGTGGAAGGGCTTTAATTGTTTCTTCGCGGTTGCCACCTGCATCGTGCAGCAATATGATACTGCCCAGGTCCTGCTGGCGCAATATGCGGTTGTAAATAGAGTCGGCGGTTACGCCCTTCTCCCAGTCGTTGGGGTCGATGGACTCGCCAACGGTGAGGTAATTATTTTCTTTGGCAAAGGCAACAGGCTCCAGTTCCTGCATGGTTTCGGGCTCGGAGTCGGCATTGTAGGGCGCCCGGAAGAGTACAGTGGAATGGCCTGTAATACTCTCCAGCAGCAGGCGTGTACTGTTAAGTTCCATCAGGGCGCGCTGTTTGCTTACAAGAGCCATGTTGGGGTGTGTGAAAGTATGGTTGCCTATCTCGAAACCTTCATTATATATCCTTCTCACAATCGGGATATTATTGAGCGCATTATCGCCGATCATAAAAAACACAGCAGGCACATGCTCCTTACTCAGTATGTCCAGAATCCGGGGTGTATACTTTTCGTCTGGCCCGTCATCAAACGAAAGAACTACTTTTTTGGGTTTCTTGCCATATTTCTTGATAACGAAAATGGAGGGCATGCTCTCATAAGATTCATCGGTTACCAGGTCTTCGGCGGTGTCTTTTACAATATTGATAATGCCCGCCTTTGGCGTGGTGATAACATCCAGAATTTCGCCCTCGCCTTTATAATCCACATCATAACTGATCTGTACATTCTTCAGTATATCATAGTTGAAAGTATCAACCGCATCATCGTTCAGGTCTTTATTATAGAAGCTCCAGAGTCGGGGATCGGCTGAGCCCAACCGCCAGAGCGCAACGCCACCTATGTTGTATTGGGTGGCAAAGCGCATAGTGTTAAAGTTGGTAGCAGCATCGGTAAAATATACCGTGTGGGCTGAGTCGTTTTCATCGGTATAAGTATAGTGCAGATTATAAGTAGCTGTGTCAAAAACTACTTTGGCATCCGACTCTGACGCAGTGCTCAACGCCTCGGCATAGGTTACGTCTTTACCTTTGTCGCCTTTTGGCCAGTCGTACCCATAACCGGCTATAGCCAGAATGAGTTTGGTGGAGTCTATTTTCTGTACGGCTTCATCGAGGGCTGCCTGAATATATTTCTGTGAGCTGATGGGGCCGGGTACACTGCCGCTGTTGTATTCATCGTAGGCCATCAGGAATACATAATCATTGTACTTTGATAATTCCTTGTAATTATAATCTGAGTTGAAGGGAGAAACATCCTGGGTAACCATCAGGTGCATCGGGTGCAATCGATTGTAGAGCTGCTTCATGAATTCAACCAGAATTTCGTCATTGGTCTCTTCAAGTTCTTCGAAATCCACATTTACACCTGCAAAATGATTTTGCACAACCACATTCACAATATCATCGAGCAGGCGTTTTTCTTTAGCCTTATCATTCAGTATCCGGTGCAGAATAGCGCCGTTAAAATCCTCACCAATAAAATTGGACACCACAGCCACAACCGGAATGCCGGATGCTTTAATGATCTCCTTGCCCCGCATCTCTGAATTAACGAACATTGTATCGCCTACCGAATCAATATTCATCCATAAGGGGAGAAGCATATTGATATTGCCGATGTTGTTTTTTAAAGAGAAATAGGCCTGCTCATCGCTGGCATCATAAAATGCAGCCCTGACAGGCGCACTCATGGCATGGAGGCTGTCGGACTTGCTTACATACCTGATGTGCTTTAGCTGGGATGTTTTGCCCATGATATATTTCCCGAAGCCTTCGTATTTTTTATTGATAGCCTTAATAGCTACATCCTTGCCGTTTTTCATGATAGCCTGGTACTGGTTGCTATCTGATTTAAGTACCGGCATGGCAGGCGAAAAAACAAATCGCAATACCGCAAAAAGGAGAATAGTAAGTATAAGCAGAATTATCAGCAGGAGTATCCGGAATGACCATTTGAACCGCTGCCACCGTGTTGGAGAATTGGTTAAGAATATTTGTTTCTGAGTATCGGGCATAATGTGCAAATATAACAGGGCGGGATGTCTTTATAGTAGATGTAAGGTGATGAGTAGCTAAATTTATAATATAATTATCAAAAAACAGGTGCAATCCAATTGCCTTTATCGCTATCAATCCTATTCATTATCTTTGCCATCTCTCAAAAAACAAAGGAGGTACACCATGCCAGTGCTACACAACCGCGTGAATAATGAGGAACTGAAGCAGCTTATGCTGGCCGAGTCTGAGCCACGGACTACAGTTTCCTTTTACAAATACTTTGCTATTGCTGATCCTACAGCATTCCGGAACCAGTTATACATTACATTTACGGCGCTAAAAGTCTTCGGGCGTATCTATGTAGCGCATGAGGGTATTAATGGGCAGGTGAGTGTGCCTGCCGGTAATTATGAGGCTTTCAGAGATGCCCTATACCTGTCGGCGCCAGAGCTGAATGGTATACGTATGAATATTGCGCTTGAGGATGATGGTAAATCGTTCTGGGCTTTGAGACTGAAGGTACGGGCAAAAATTGTTGCCGATGGAATTGATGACCCCAATTTTGACCCGGGCAAAACCGGAAAGTACCTGAAAGCAAGGGAGTATAATGATCTATCGGCAGAGCCGGATACGATAATTGTTGATATGCGCAACCACTATGAGTATGAGGTAGGCCATTTCGAAAATGCAATTGAAGTGCCTTCAGATACCTTCCGCGATCAGTTGCCCATGGCAGTGGATATGCTGAAGGACAAGAAGGATAAGAACATTATCATGTACTGCACCGGGGGCATACGCTGCGAGAAAGCCAGCGCCTATATGCTTCACAATGGCTTTAAGAATGTGTTTCATGTGGAAGGCGGTATAATAGAATATGCCCGAAAAGCAAAAGAAGAAAACCTGCCCCTGAAATTCATAGGAAAAAATTTTGTGTTTGATGAGCGCCTGGGAGAAAGGATTACTGAGGATGTACTTGCTGAGTGCCATATTTGCGGCAAGCCTTGCGATACCCATACCAACTGCCTGAATGATGGCTGCCACCTGCTTTTTATTCAGTGCGAAGAATGTGCTGCTAAGTATGAGGGCTGCTGCAGTGAAGAATGCAAAGACGAAAAAAAACTGCCACCCGATGAGCAGCGTGCAAAACGTGGAGGCCGGGAAAATGGCATGATGATCTTCAATAAATCGAAAGAGCACCCGCTGAGGAAGCATCGGAGTGAATGGAAAATGCAGCAAAATACCCAAAACAACGAATAGCGAACAGAAACCTGCTCACTATTCCATCCTCATTTATCCATCCACTAATCGTTGCACTTTAAATTGTACGTGCCAGTTTCAGTATCCCGGCTACGGCTTCAGAGCGTGGCTGAAGTAGGTCTTTTGCAGCTTCGCGCAGCATGTACATTTCGTGTGCCAGGCCTGCCAGCATGTCTTCTCCACTTGGGTAGGTTACTATTTTTGTGTGCCCATAAGTGTGTGTTGCAATAAGTTTGTTGTGTAAAGTTTTGTTCATTTAGAGAATTGGTTTTTCAAAAAAACGTACCATGTGGCTTTTATATTGTATGGAATATAAAAATTAATGTTAAACCCGGAGTTTCATCATTTATTGACCATTTATATTAATAATTTCGTGTAAATAATTAGTATGAAAACAATAGGCATTACGGGTGGAACAGGTTTTGTAGGCGGGCATTTGGTAAGGTTGCTAACAGAGAAAGGTTACAAAGTTGTCATTTTTACCACCGGTACTCCAAGGAGCGCTAATGAATTGCAAGTAAGCTATTCTGGCTGGAACCCCTCCAAAGGTACAATCGATCAGGAGGCGCTCGGCCAACTGGATGCTATGGTGCACCTGGCAGGGGCTGGCATCGCCGATAAAAGGTGGAAACCAAAACGTAAACTTGAGATAACCAACAGCAGGGTAAATGGCACTGAATTTATAGTGGAGCAGTTAAAACTTCATGCTACCAATTGCAAGACATTTATTGCGTCTTCGGCCACCGGATTTTATGGCCCCGACAATGGCGTAAAGCCTTTTACTGAAGATGCGCCACCCTGTAATGACTTCCTGGGAAATACCTGCCGCTTATGGGAAGAAGCATCTCAAGAGGCAGCCTCTTTTGTAAGAACCGTAATCTTAAGGTTAGGAATTGTATTAGGTAAAGAGAGCGGGGCATTCCCCAAATTTTTGCAGCCATTATCTATGGGCGTTATGCCTGTACTGGGTTCAGGGGGACAAATGATGAGCTGGATAGAAGTAGATGATCTGGCCAGGATGATCGTTTATGCTATTGAAACTGAAAAGGTACATGGCATTTATAATGCTGTTTCTCCCCATGCCAATTCTCATTGGCAGCTGATGCATACGCTTGCAAAAGTAAAGGGCGGCTTTAAAATTCCTTTTCATGTACCCTCAGCTTTACTGAAAATATTGCTGGGCGAATTGAGTATCGAAATTCTCAAAAGCTGCACTGTAAGTGCACATAAAATTATGGATGCAGGGTTTACTTTTCAATATCCTGAACTGGAAGGAGCTGTAAGAGCAATTATGGGTAGGGATTAATACTTTACCAGGGGAATATAAATTAGAACGCCGCTAAAAACATTGTTTTAGCGGCGTTCTAATATAGTTAAAACACTTAAGCATTCGCTTTCACTGCTTTCTTTTCCAGCATCATCTGTGCCATAAAATAGCTACCAAACAGCACAATGCCACCTGCCATATCACCCAATAGCGTAAACTTGTAGAATGGAATAGCATCAACATAAGTCTTTACCAATCCGGCAGAAGAATACCCATTCCATCCTTGAACGAAATAACCGAAATTAGATACCAGATAAAACAGGCTGGAAGCCCCAAGCAGATAACCGATTGTAGCTAAAGGCTTAGGCTGCTTCAAAGTCATACCCAGAGCCGTAGCGCCAACAAGGGCGCCATAGTTGAACAACATTCCTGAAAGGCTGTAAAAACCGGGTATTTTGGTAAACAACTGGAAATAAACATCGCCCAGGAACTGGCCCAGCAAGGGAATCAGGAATGCCAAACTGCGTTTATCTTTAATAATTGCCCCGCTGAACAGACCAATAGCTGCAATCGGTACCATATTGGGTATATGTAAAGACGCATTGAACACCCGTGCTGATGCAGCCAAGATTACCAGGAATATTGCGATAAGAATATTTGTATTATTATTTTTCATTTTAAACGTAATTGCAATTACAAAAATAGTTACAAAATTTAAGAATCCATGAAACAGTTTACACTACTTATTCACACCATCATAAGCCCACTTCAGATAGGTGGATCCCCATGTGAAACCACCGCCAAACGCTGCAAGTATCACGTTATCCCCTTTGTGCAGTTTATCCTGCCACTCCCAAAGGCAGAGGGGTAAAGTGCCATTTGTAGTATTGCCATATTTTTCAATATTGATCATTACTTTTTCGGCAGGCAATTTCATACGGTCAGCTGTTGCATTTATAATGCGCAGATTGGCCTGGTGTGGCACAAGCCAGTTTACGGTATCGGCAGTAAGGTTATTGCGCTCCATTATTTCAGCCGAAACATCGGCCATATTCTTTACTGCAAACTTAAACACCGCCTGTCCTTCCTGGTACACATAATGCTCTTTGTTCATTACAGTTTCCATAGTTGCAGGTTTTACCGATCCGCCTGCTTTTTGGTGCAGATATACCCGGCCGCTGCCATCTGTGCGCAGTATTGAATCAATTAATCCATATCCCTCTGTATTGGGTTCCAGCAGCACAGCTCCGGCCCCGTCGCCGAAAATAATGGCCGTTTTACGGTCGCTGTAATCCATAATGGAACTCATTTTATCTACACCTATCACTACCACTTTCTTATGCCTGCCGGTTTCAATAAACTGGGAGCCAATTGTTAAGGCGAAAATGAAACCGCTGCAGGCAGCGCTCACATCATAGCCCCAGGCATTGGTCATACCAGCCTTATCACATATCACATTGGCTGTAGCCGGGAACTGCATATCGGGCGTAGTTGTGGCACAAATCACCAGTTCTATTTCCTTAGGGTCTATGCCTCTTCTTTCCAGCAGATTTTTCACAGCTTCTACTGCCATATCGCTGCTGCCTTTGCCTTCACCTTTCAGTATTCTGCGTTCCTTAATTCCTGTTCTCGACTGGATCCATTCATCGGTAGTATCCATCATTGTTATCAGCTCCGCATTGGTCAATCTGTACTCCGGAACATACCCCCCAACAGCAGTAATAGCTGCATGTATTTTCTGCATTCAAAATCTTATTTAGAGTGTAAAATTAATTCAATAATCGTTTAAAACAGAGGAAAGGTGTTCAGGAGGTTCTAATTTAGCAAATTCCTTCTTACTCCAATTAATACATTATTGTATTTGATTGTTATTGCATTAGTTAATTCGGCTATTCTATTTTGCGCCTATGTTAACTGTAAACTGCCTTCTGCCAACTACATATTCATTCCCCCACACACACTCAATACTTGCCCTGTAACATACAAACTCATATCGCTTGCCAGATATAAAGCAGCATTTGCTATATCTTCCGGCTTGCCGAAGCGACCAAGTGGAATTTTCTGAAACCATTTTTCAGCGCCACCATCTTTCAGGTAGTGGGTCATATCGGTTTCTACAAAACCCGGTGCAATAGCATTGCAGCGGATGTTGCGGCTGCCTATTTCCTGGGCTATACTTTTAGTAAACCCTATTATGCCTGCCTTACTGGCGGCATAAGCGCTTTGTCCACCATTGCCCTTCATACCTACTATCGAGCTCATATTAATGATGCTGCCGGCGCGTGCCTTCATCATAGGCCGCATCACCTGCTTGGTAAGGTTATATACACTTTTCAGGTTGGCTTGTATCACATCATCCCATTGGTCGGGCGTAAGGCGCAGCAGCAGATTATCTTTACTGATACCCGCATTATTAACGCAGATATCTATTGTGCCAAAATCCTTCAGCACATCGGCAGTCAGTTGTTCGGCAGCCTTAAAGTCGCCGGCATCACTTTTGTAGCCCTTAGCTTTTACGCCCAAAGCGACCAGTTGCTCTTCGAGAGCATTGGCTTTCTCGACCGAAGAAAGATAAGTAAATGCAACGGATGCACCCTGTTCGGCAAATTTCAGCGCTATGGCTTCACCTATTCCCCTGCTTGCACCGGTTACCAGCGCCACTTTATTTTCAAGCAATTTCATTCTTATTAATTTGGACTGCTAAAGTAGTGATTGCCGTTGATATGTTGTAATATGGACAATTTTGTGTTCCTATAATCCGGCTGAAGATTTTATTTTTTCGCTCATTGCAGAGAAACTTTATAGTTTAGCCGTATGAATCAAACGAGTATTAGTTGACCCCTGCATTACCTCAACCAAATAACCGGCTTGCCTCCCTCGACTACCTAAGGGGGCTTTCGGCATTTGGTATTATGGTGTTTCATTATGTAATGTGGACCACCAGGCAGCCTGATTCAGCTGACTTCCTGGGCCGGGTGGGCATTTACGGAGTTGTTATTTTTTATATACTTAGCGGCATTACCTTATATCATGTGTATAATGAGCAGATAGGCAGCCCCGCAAAAACAGGTCTTATAAAGTTCTTTACAGCCCGGTTTTTCCGAATTTACCCGTTGCTGTGGTTGCTCACTTTAGTCACACTTCTTATCAAGAGAGAAGATTTCTCGCTGGAAACAAAAATCCTGAATTTCACCGGCCTCTTCAGCCTGTATCATTGGGGCGATACTATTTGTTATGGCGCATGGTCGATAGGTAATGAACTGGTGTTTTACCTGTTTTTTCCGCTATTTGTATTTATTTCCAAATGGTCAAAACCAATGTTTGCAGCTCTTTCGTGTGTGTTGGTACTTATTTTCCTCTGGTATACGTTCAGAGTTATGGACAGTTCCAAACCGCTCACGGTTGAGTATTGGGTACCTTTTATCAATCCACTCAACCAGGTACCTTTATTCCTCGGTGGGTATCTTATCGGTTATTTTACCAAAAAACTGGTTATCCCGCTCAATGTTACTCTGCCTTTAATCGTACTCAGCATCCTTGCCTTTCTGTATTACCCCGTTGCCGGAGATGCCATGCTCTTGGTATCTGGTTTCAACAGGGTAGTGTTTACCCTGATCTGCCTGCTGCTATGCTTTGCTGTATATAAATCAGGTGTTCGCCTGCCAGGGCCACTGCACGCAGTTTTTGGTACACTGGGCGAGATCAGTTATTCGGTCTATCTGTTGCACCCTTTATCTGCCTACATTTTTCCACGTCTGTTCAGGGGCAGCTTTCCCCATGCTTCGCTGGCCGGTTTATGTGGTGGCTTTGCCTTTGCCATATTGCTGTCTTTTTTTCTATATCGTTTTTTTGAGCTACCCTTTATGAAATTGGGTAAAATAGTTTCCGGTAAATTGATTTCCCGGCGGCACGATTAGGTTATTGGCAGTATCCCGATCTGCCAATTGTTAAAAATCAGCGAATTTATTGCCTGTTATCACCTTTTTTGGCAGTAACCGTGAAACTTACCTCATATCGGCATTAAGTTTGTATTAAGCTAATGGGCATTAATTTGGGCCTGTAATTTATTTACGAATATGCAGTTATCCTTAAAAGGAATAATACCGGTGCCATTGCGCGAAAAGGTAAATGCCTATCAGAGCGGCCTCTGGAAAACAAATCTGACCATCAATCAGGGCGAATATCTTTTTGTTCAGGCGCCATCGGGTACCGGTAAAACCACGCTCATACATATTCTCTACGGACTGCGTAAGGATTATGAAGGCCAGGTAAACTGGGCCGATACCAATTTCACCGGTTCAGATACTGAAACAGTAGCCGGGCTGCGTACCAATGGCATAAGCGTTATCTTCCAGGATATGCGCCTGTTCCCCGAACTCACTGCCCTCGAGAACATAGAAATAAAGCGCAGGCTCACCAATACAGTTACGACAGAACAGGCCCAGGAATGGCTCGACCGTCTGGGCCTCAGGGATAAAAAGAACTCAATGGCTGCAACCCTTTCTTATGGCGAGCAGCAGCGTGTGGCTATTGTCAGGGCATTGCTGCAACCTTTTGAGTGGTTGCTGATGGATGAACCTTTCAGCCATCTCGATCATGCCAACACAGCCAAAGCCATAGCATTGATTAGTGAGGTAGTGCAGGAGCGCAATGCAGGTATGATACTTGCCGACCTCGATGAAAACAACTTTTTTCCTTACACCAAAACTTTAATGCTGTGAGCAACGACCTGCAAAAAAATATGCTGAAGAAACTGCTGTTGCGCACCAGCCACAAATCAAGGTTATGGGCGGCCCTTGCGGCATTATTTATAGGCACAACCTTACTGCTGCTATCTGTAATGATATGGTGGAACTTCAGCGAACTGCTCTATGGCAAAAGCCAGAACGACACACTGGGCAGCACTTTTATGATCATTGGCAAGAAGGTGACGGAGCAAAATATGGGCGTAGCCAATGCCACCGTCTTTTCGCAAAATGAGATCGACTCACTGAAGCTGGCCCCGCAGGTGCAGGATGTGGGCCTGATCAGTTCCAACCACTTCCCTATATATGCTACCCTAGGCGGCAGGCTGGCATTTGCCACCGATATGGTGCTTGAAGCTGTACCCGATAAATTCCTCGACAAAATGCCTGCCGAATGGGCCTGGGAACCCGGTAGCCGCAACCTGCCTATTATAGTCTCTTCGCAGTTTCTGGATATTTACAATTATGTTTTTGCACCCAGCCAGGGATTGCCCCAGTTGTCGCAGGCATCGGTGAAGAATATAGCGCTGACCATGAAGGTGGGCAGCGGCGAAAATACCGAAGTCTTTATAGCCCGTGTGGTGGGCTTCTCTGATCGGATAGGCTCAGTTCTTGCTCCGCAATCATTTATTGATTATGGCAACAAAAAATTCAGCAAGCCCGGTGACAAGCAATCCACTTCGCAAATTATGCTCAAGGCCAAGGACCCATCGGATGTGCAGTTTGGCAAATACCTCGACAAGCATGACTATACCACCAACTCTCAGAATATGCGCTGGAGCAAGATCCGAGCCATAGTAGAGGTGGTAACGAGCGCAACAGGTATACTGGCGCTGCTGCTTATGGGTATAGGCACCCTTGTATTCATTCTGTTCATAGAGCTTACCATTGCCCGTGCGCAGCATTCACTTACACTTTTGCTGCAGATAGGCTATGGGCCCCGATACCTCAGTCGGTTTATGATAGGCCGCTTCCTGCCCATGGTGTTGGGTACAGTTATTGCAGCCATGATTGTTACTATCCTTGGCCAGGCGGCAGCGTCTGTTTTGGTGCAGAAGCAGAGCCTTATTTTGCCTCTGGTTCCTGGCTGGCCGGTATGGGCTGCATTGGCTGTAAGTACGGGTATATTGGTGATGCTGGTGAGCAGGTCTATTAGTGGGGCGATAAAGAAGCAGTAGGGTTTGGATGCCGCATTGCCAGAAACACCCTTCCGGTCGTAAACGATACCCCTAAAATAATTTACCACTCAAACATGCCTCATACAACTCCATCACTCTTTCTCCGATTACTTCTTTATCCTCAAAGAAAGAAACAGACGAAACTACCGAAATTCTGCTTTGCTTATACGGCAACCCGCTGATAATTAAACCAAGATTTTTATTGTTTGAGCCATCTATCGAAATATGAATGTACTCAGATTCAAACGACCTTACTGACTTGGATTTGCTGCTCTTAAATGCAGGCCATTCGTTCGATTTACTGTCTCTGAGGTTCTTATCAATTACCCTATAGAGGTTCAGGAATTCAATGATTTTTATTCCTAGTTCTTCCATATCTATTGGCAATGGATGATCGTAGCAAATACCCTGTTCATAAATAATTCCGGCATCATTCTGGCACCTGGCAGCAAGTATCAGATGTTTATGTTTATAAGAAGCATAAACCGCAACCCGTTTTGTCAGATCGGTTATATTTGATTTTTTCTGGAAGAACATTAATTGTTGATTATGGTGTTGCGTAGATTCCAGTAAATGAAATTTAAATTCGATGTTTCTTCAAATTTCAATTGCTTTGTTCAAAGCAATAAATTGCCTTTCCGCCATTCCTGTAATGTCATTTCCGCATCCAAGCTGTGTATACAGGTAGTTTTAGTAATCTCATCTAATACATTTATTGCCTCTTTCTCATAGGTGAGCAAAAGATAGGTAGCAGCCCACAATCTAACACCAATTGATTTATGATTCAATAAGTTTAGCAATTTATCAATCGCATTTGCAACCTTAATATATTCAATTGCTTTTATGATTCTGCAGTAATTTTTATTGGCTGTTTAGTAGTCTCCGGTCTCTGTTGCCAAAGCCTGATTTTTCGCTGCTTCTTCAAATAATAGCAGTGCTGAGTTTGTATATTTATCTTAATTATGTTTATTAGATAATTAATCATCCAGTAGCTCTTAAATTCAAGCTACCAGCAGGCAGGTTAATTGCTTCTTTTTGAGCCGCTTTATTTTCGATATAAGAAGCCAGTAGTGGTATGTCCAGTACCTGTTGAAGTTTTACAACTGTCTCCAGTTTCAGATTTTGTTTGCCACGTACTATTTTGTTTATCTGTTGTGGTGATACGCCCAAAGCATTTGCCAGATCTTTCTGAGACCATTTCAGTTCATCAAGCCTCATCAGAATTTTAACTGCTATTCCGAATGATTCTGTCAACCAGGCCCAGTTATTTATCCGGTAGTCAACTTCTTTCATAAAACCCTCGTCAGAATCTGTTACCAGCGCAAGAAATTTATCTTTATTAGCCATCATTATTGATTATTTAAAAGGTCCTTAAATGAAACCAGGTCAAATATTTGTTCACTTAGCAAATAATCCCGGCATTGAGTATTTTTCATTAATTCTTCCCTGGTATGTATTCTGTCTTCCATCAGGTGAGTGAACTTTATAGTGCCACCAGTAATTACAAAACAGTTTTCATCAATTTTCAGTGCATAAACACGCAAATAATTCTCTCTTCCTTTCTGCTCCGCAAGTATCCGGAATTGATATTGAAAGTTGTTGAGCGGAGAAAAAAATGCTTCCATTTTTTCTTTTTTATTAGTACCCAGTCTCTTCAAAGTCTCATCAATTTGTTTAGCATTATTTGCAATGGTCTGAGCCAGTTCAGGTATAGTTTTGTTTTCAGGCAAATCATTTTTGTTGTTCTTTAAAAATTGCACCAAATACATTGGATCAGACCATAAATTCAGCAACCTTCTGAATTCATGATATTTTTCGCCCTGAAATTTAAAGGCATACAATCTTTCTTCAAATATACTAACAATTTTCATTAAATCAACCTGTAGGTTTATTTTGGTGCCTTTTTAAGGATCAAATTAACGAATTTATTTAAAACAATTTCATTAACCTATTTTTATAAATGAGCCTTCTGATAAGGAACGCCACAAACTTTTTTTGGAAAATTGAAACAACTGCATTTACCTTTGCACCAGTTCTTTACAATTACTTATCAAGAAAGGCAGAGGGTCATGGCCCTGTGAAGCCTTAGCAACCTCTTCCCGAGGCATCGGGAAAGCTGGTGCTAATTCCATCCTGAGCAATCGGGATAGATAAGTCAGACGCAATAGTTTTCTGATAACACCGTTCCGGCGATTTTCATATAACTCCAGCTCCTCTGATTTATCGGTGGAGCTTTTTTTATGCCCCTGCTCGAGACGGGGAATGAAAAAAGCATCGCCGGTAATCTCTTTCAAGGTAAGTACGTGTAAGTGAGTATGTCAAAATAAGTTCCACGAAGTTGGATGGTTATTTTTCTTTTTTGCGAGGCGCAAAATCCGAGAATAGCTACCTATTTAAGGACTTTTGCAACGAAGAAAAAATGGAAAAGAACATTCAAATTGTGGAAGTTATTTTGACATGCTCACTAAATTTTAGTTTTTTATTCTTCACTTTTTAAAACCAGAAAGATGAGTAACGCTACAAAACTGATTCACAGCATTCCGGTCGATCCGCTTACAGGTTCAATTTCCGTACCCATATACCAGACATCCACTTTTGTGCAGGAAGCCCCAGGCGAGAACAAAGGCTACGATTATGCCCGCAGCAATAACCCTACCAGGGCTGCTCTGGAAGACATTATTGCACAATTGGAGGGTGGCCAGGCAGCATCGGCTTTTGCCAGCGGCCTTGCAGCTATTGATGCAGTGGTAAAGCTGCTCCAGAGCGGCGATGAGATACTTGCTGTAGATGATATCTACGGCGGCGCCTTCCGGCTGTTCACGCACATCTATGCAAAGTTTGGTATCACTGTCAACTATGTCGATACAACCCAGGTAGTTAATGTAATTGATGCCATTACCCCCTGCACAAAGCTGATTTGGCTGGAAACACCCACCAACCCCACACTCAAGATTAGCGATATTGAAGCCATTGCAAGGATTGCAAAGCAGCATGGCGCATTGCTTTGTGTGGATAATACGTTTGCATCACCAGCACTCCAGCAACCCATAAAGCTGGGCGCTGATCTTGTAGTGCACAGCGCCACCAAGTACCTGGGCGGCCACAGCGACCTCATAGCAGGTATAGTAGTGGCAAAAACGGAAGAGCTGGGAGCGCGCATAAAATTCATTCAGAATGCAAGCGGGGCTATACTTTCGCCACATGATAGCTGGCTGGTGATAAGGGGTGTGGAAACACTGTATCTGCGTGTAAAGGAGCATAGCCGCAATGCGCAATTGGTGGCCGAATACCTGCTTACCCATCCTGCTGTAGATATGGTATATTATCCCGGGCTGAAAACGCACCCAAACCATGATATAGCCGCAAAGCAGCAATCGGGCTTCGCGGGTATTATTTCGTTCAATCTGAAAGAAGATACATTGGAGGCAGCAAAGGAAGTGGTCTGTAGAACAGCTTTTTTCAAACTGGCGGAAAGCCTTGGTGGTGTGAAAAGCCTGCTCTGCCATCCGGCCACAATGACCCACAAAAGCATACCATCCGACACGCGCCGGGCAGCCGGTGTATCAGATAGCCTCATCCGCCTCAGCGTAGGCCTCGAAGATGCCGGTGACCTTATCAGCGACATTGCTCAGGCGTTGGACCAATTAGCAGGAGTATTATCGCGACAGGTGGAGACTGAAGCTGTGGTTCAGCTTTAAGTACGTAGTTGTGCTACACTTCCAAAGTGTGGCACAACTGGGCAAATAGTACGCTAAAAGCACAAGCGAGAGCCCCCGCTTCAATACTTAACATAAAGCACTCCCCTTCAGGGGCCGGGGGTTTGCTTGCATTAAATTAGTTCACATGTCCATATATAATCAACAAACTAAACTCACCATTGGCCTGTTTGGCTTTGGCGTAGTAGGCGAGAGTCTCTATAAAGTACTAGCATGTACTCCCACACTTAATGCGCAAATAAAGAAAGTATGCATAAGGCATCCGCACAAGAAAAGGAATGCCCCGGCAGATCTGTTCACCACCGATGTTGCATTGCTGCTCACAGATCCGGAGATCAATGTGATCATTGAATTGATTGATGACCCTGTTGCTGCATACTATATTGTAACTACCGCCCTGAGCGGTGGGAAAGCCGTGGTAAGCGCCAATAAAAAACTGATTGCCGAAAATATGCAGGAACTCATTGCCCTGCAACAGCAATATAATGTGCCTTTCCTTTACGAAGCTGCATGTTGTGCAAGTATCCCTGTTATCCGCAACCTGGAGGAATACTATGACAATGAATTGCTGCAGGGAATCAGTGGTATTGTAAATGGCTCAACAAACTATATTCTCACGAAGGTAACCGAAGAAAGGACCTCTTTCATTACTGCATTGCAGCAAGCGCAGACCGAAGGCTTTGCCGAAAGCGATCCCTCGCTTGATGTGAACGGTATTGATGCCGTAAATAAACTATCCATACTGCTCACACACGCATATGGTATAATTGCCAGCCCCTCCGATCTATTACACACAGGCATACAAAACCTGGATGAAAATGATGCCCGTTTCGCAGCTGAAAAGGGTTATAGTATCAAGCTTGTAGCTACGGCCTGCAAATTGCAGGATGGAACTATTGCAGCTTTTGTTTTGCCGCAGTTTGTTGGTAAAACTAGTCAGCTTGCTACAGTTAGAAATGAGTACAATGGGGTAGTGATTGAAAGCAGTCTGGCAGACCAGCAGTTCTTTTATGGCAAGGGTGCAGGCGGTTTCCCAACGGCATCGGCTGTGCTAAGTGATTTGTCGGCACTGCACTATAACTACCGCTATGAGTACAAGAAGCTGAACTATCAGCAACCTGCAAGCCTTTCTGGTGATTTTTATCTGAAAGTGTGCATACGGTTCAAAAGTATACACCAGGTGCCACATAAGAAGTTTGATATCATCCTGGGGTGGAGCAGCAACAGCCATCATTGTCATGTTACAGGCATTATCCGGTTTTCCAACCTTGCAGAAGGTTACTGGTGGAAACAACCCGGCGTATCAGTAATTCTGTACCCTGGTGGCATAATAGATAACTACCAAGCACAGAATGATCACGATGATGAATACTATGATTTTGTAGAGCAATTGGCAGAGGTGGAGTAAATAATACATTCCCATGGAATCTCCGGGCATTTGGAGATTCCATGGGAATAAAGGATTGTTAGCAGATTTAGACAGTCACTATATGGGAGTTACACACTTAAAACGTAAGCCGGAACAAAGGCACAGGGAAGAAGCCCTGCTGGTAGTTCTTTATTATTTTGCCGGTATGCACATCATAGGTCTGGTTGAAAATATTTTTGTTGTTGGTTACATTTTCCAGGTCGAACGAGAATTCCATGGTACTCTTCCGGAATTCCCTGCGGTAAGAAAACTTTACATCTGTGCGGAAATAATCAGATTGTTTCAGTGAAAATGCCTGGCTGTTAATATCCACTTCCTTACCAGCGGCCTGCGATGCGGCAATGTCAATAGGTGTCAGATACCTTCCGCCAATTTCAGAAATCTTAAGATTGAAGCCAAGTGATGCACCTTTCTTACCCACTTTCCATTCTTTGCCGGCCAGCATGTTCAGTACATGCCCTGTATTGAAGGCCGTATTCCTTTCTATACCATCGCTGCCTTTGTATTTCGAATTGACCAATGAGCCGGTAACCAGGAAATAAAATCCCTTTTTCAGAAAATGCTCCAGGGTCAGTTCAGCGCCATAGTTAGTACCTGTGCCTTTATTTACCAGGCTGTCATTATTATCCAATGTGAACGCTGCACCACTGTTCAGAGTAGTATACGATGATGGGTATTGTTCCACCGGCACTTTATCCAACGCCTGATAATAGGCCTCCAGCTTTATGCGCATGGTGGCAGATATATTCAGGTCGTATGCTGCTACTATATGCTGACTACGTGTGAAATTGAGGTTTTTATTGGTATTGGCCTCACCACCGGCTACAGGGGTCTGTATAAAATAGGTATAGATATTCTGCATCTGGCTATGAAGGCCATAACCCAGGCTCAGAGAGTTCCGGCTGTTGATGCTGTATCTTATTGCAGCCCTTGGCTCTATGGCAATGCTGCTGTTAATGTCCAGGTATTGCGAATGCAGTCCTGCAACAAACGAAAGATTCCGGTTAAACCTGTGCTTCCATTGTATATATGCCTGCTCAAGGCCCAGGTTACCGGTCTGGTTTTCATATACTATATCAGGTTGGTTAGGATGCCTTTCTGTAAAGTTGGTGTTGTAAGCTGTGTTTTCATAAGTTACCCCAGCCTGTAAGTTATTTTTGGCATTGAACTTATGCATATAAAGCCATTGCAATGACATTTTTTGAGTTTTAAAATAAGCAAGGTTGCCTGGGTATGTTGATCCACTTGTATAACTGATAGAATCGCTGGTAAAATGCTGGTCGGTAGTACAGTAACCCGCTATCAGCTTTGTAGATGACTTTTCTGATATCTGGTAATCGTAGGTAAGGCCGGTTATGGTAGTGGTAAACCGGCTTTTTTGATTTTGAAATGGATCTCCTCCATAAAGATCTGGTTTGGTAGAATCATAGTCCTTGCCCATGAAGTCCACCTTGCTACTTCCAATAATCCCAAACAGTGACAACTTACTTTTTTTGCTGAGGTTTGAAACCAGTTTGTAATTGGCATCCTGGTATATCGGCACTGCTGTACCTGTTCCAAGATTGATGCCCAGATCTTTGAATACACCCAATGTACTGTACCTGTAATTGATAAGATAAGATGTTTGTTTTTTGGCTCCTATTGGCCCTTCAGCTCCGCCCTCAAAGCCATTAAAACCCACCTGAGCCACGTATTCGGGCTTGTCCATATTCCCGTTCCTGAGCCGGATATCGAAAACCCCTGCCAGGGCATCGCCATATTGTGGAGAAAAAGCGCCTGTCAGAAAATCAGACTTATCAATATTGTTATTGTTCAGCATACTCACAGGCCCGCCGGTGCTGTTCAGTGTACCAAAATGATTCGGATTAGGCACATTCATGCCTTCTATCTGCCACAGCATACCGGTAGGCGAGTTGCCTCTTACCACAATATCATTTCTGCTGTCGTTGCCAGCTATCACACCACCAAAATTGGCTGCCATACGCGATGGGTCGCCCAGTGCGCCTGCATATAGTTTTGTCTCGTCTACATTAAATGATCTTGCGCTTACCAGTGCCATATCATTAATGGTCTGGTTCTTATCCTTGCTCCTGTTATACGAGATTGTTACTTCTTCAATTTTGTGAATCGCCTCCTGCAGACTCACATTCAGGTTCACTTCCTTTCCTGCCGATACCAGGATATCATGGAGTATCTGCTCCTCGTAGGTAATATAGGAGAACTTAATGGTACAGCGGCCCAGCAATACACTGTCCATCTTAAAATGACCGTTTTCGTCAGTTACAGTACCCCTTAGCGGATTACTGTTTATCACGGTTACGCTTACGCCGGGTAATGGAGCTTTGGAAGCTTCATCATAAACATTACCAGTAATGGTCTGTGTCTGGGCAAACAATGTGTCAGCTAATATGACTAATAAAAGTGTGAGAATGGTTCTTTTCATACAAAAGCAATTTGATTACAAAATTGCGTGCATAATCACAGTTGTTCATTGACCTGGGTTAAGATGTTGCTGGTGGCATTTATTTCTTAACCCTGATCAATTTTTTGAAAACTTCACATAACCAGTTCCTTCGGTTGCCTTTGCTTGCTGAATCTTGATTTTATGCGGCTGAGAGCTTCTGGTGTTATGCCAAGGTAAGATGCAATCATATATTGAGGTACCCGCTGCAGCAGCCATGGCTGACTTATTATTAGGTTGGTATAGCGTTGTAAGATAGTTTCTTTGGCTTCCGAATTGCTTCCATTACACATTTCCAGGAATATCTGCTCTGCTATGAGCCTGCCTATTATATTTGATTCCGGTACTCTTTTGTACAGCATCTGCAGGTCATCAAAAGAAGTATCAACAACCTCTGTATCCTCCAATGCCTGTATGAAAGTAAGTGCTGGTCTGCGGGTCAGAAAACTCTGGTAATCGCTTATGTAGTTTCCTTCATTGCAAAAACTGATAATCTTGTCCTTGCCATCTACATGGTAGTACATACGTACAAGCCCGTGATTAAGGTAAGATACGTAATTGCATACACTACCTTCCCGCACTATAAAGTCACCTTTACGGAAAGATCGAACACTTAATACACTTTCCGTAATTGCCCAGCTTTCTTCATTCATAGAGGGGAGCAATTGCTGATAAAAGGTCCGTACCTTTTCAAATTTATTGTTTGAAGACATAGATTCACGGTTTGGAACACCAGCTAAATTACTAAATTTAAACAATGTTGTATTTACCTCTTTAATTCAGTATTGGTTCAACATAGAAATGCACTATTTCTGAGTAGTCTTTGTGTTTTATTTCAGGGTTCATTATAGAAACAGTCAGGCAATAGTTCAGTTATAATAACTTCTTCAATGCTTCGCCTGGCGTTAAAACTGGTATTTCACTTTTTCTGAAGCCTTTAGGATCGCGGGTGATAATTGCGTTTACATCAGGATTAGTTAATGCTACATACTACTGAACTGAATCTTCAAAATCAGGATTATCTGATACCAATGCTTTTTTAATGATTGCATGTGTGAGATCCATTACATTTGTAAATGAGGAAAGCTTAACCAGCCTATTAATCGCTTCTGCATGACCAATTTTTTTGCGTATGATGTAGTAAATATTATTAAAAGATACCGCTGCAATGAATAAAATAATCTTACCCTCTATTGCAAATTCAAACAAGTCTGCTGCATCGTCTGAAAATGGTTCACGATCCATTAAGAAGTCTATAATTACATTAGCATCAACAAAAAATCTGTTCATATACCAAGATACCTGTTAGTTAATTCATTTTCAAGCTCTTTTTTATAATCAAAATCTTTTGGAAGAGGTACTGAACCTTTAAGCTCTTCAATCAAAGAAGAATACCGTTTTTTCTTTCCAACTTTTTTTACCGGTAAACTTTTAAAATAACCTTCAACGAGATCTGACAAACTTTTGCCACTAACGTCAGCATATTCTTTAGCTGCGGTTATCACATCTTCTTGTAACGTAAGCGTAAGTTGCGTTGTCATAACACATGTGTTTTATAGTGCAAATATACGATCTAATCCTGAATCCAGAAGGAGCGGAATCTGTTTATCAGAAATTACCAATACGGGGCAAAAATAAAAATCAACAAAATGTCTTCCCCTGTTCATTCCAAAACTTTAACTATTTTACGTCATTATGGGCACAAACATGATCAGTATCCGCCACATCGTTAAGCAATATGCCAGTCAGAGGGCATTGGATAATGTGAGTATGGAAATTGAGAGAGGTACAGTTTTTGGTCTTCTTGGGCCCAATGGCGCCGGCAAAACATCTCTTATCCGCATCATCAACCAAATTACCGCACCTGATTCGGGTGAAATCCTGTTTAATCGTGAAAAACTGAACCAGAAACACATAGAACGCATAGGCTATCTGCCTGAAGAAAGAGGGCTTTATAAAAAGATGAAGATCGGTGAGCAGATTTTATACCTTGCTCGGCTAAAAGGTTTGGATAAGCAGGAAGCTATGCGCCGCATAAAATACTGGTTCGTGAAGCTGGAGATAGAAAGCTGGTGGGATAAAAAAGTGGAAGATCTCTCGAAAGGAATGCAGCAAAAGGTACAGTTTGTAGCTACTGTTTTGCACGAACCCGAATTGCTCATACTCGATGAACCCTTCACTGGTTTTGATCCGGTAAATGCCGAAATCATAAAGAATGAAATTCTGGAACTGAACAAGAAGGGCGCCACTATTATATTCTCTACTCACCGCATGGAGTCGGTTGAAGAACTCTGCGACTCCATTGCACTGCTGAACCTCTCTCACAAAATACTGAATGGGAAGGTGAAGGATATCAGGAACACCTACCGTAATGGCACTTATCTGCTGGAGTATGAAGGTGACCATCTGGCATTTAATGGAAGTGCTCCTTTCACCTTGTTATCCGAAACCAATCACGAAGGCAGCTACCAGGTAAAAGTGAAAATCCAGGATGGTAAAAAAGTAAATGATGTGTTACATTATTTATTGCCACTGGTTACCATAAACAGGGTAGAAGAAATAGTGCCGACCATGAACGAAATATTTATCCAAACAGTAAGTAAATCCAAATAGGCAATGAACAAGATATGGCTCATTATACAACGTGAATACATTTCCAGGGTAAAGAAAAAGTCTTTCCTCGTCATGACCTTCCTGGTGCCTGTACTGTCAATGGGCATGATGGCGCTTATTATTTATCTGGTCGCAAAACAGGATGACCTGTGCGATAAGAAAAAGGTTGAGGTGGTGGATGAAAGCGGTATGTTTCGCAACAAGCTAAAGAGCAGTGGGTCTATTGAATACAGCTATTCTGCCGATAATTATGCCACCGCAAAGGCTGGCCTTCTCAAATCAGGCTACGACTATCTGCTTTATGTACCTGGCTCCATCACCGGCGTTCAGTTGTTCAGTGAAAAGAAAGCCAGCGCCCTGACTATACAGAATATTCAGAGTGCCCTAAGTGATATTGCACAATCGCAGCGCCTGGTTTCTGCCGGTATCGATACGGCGGTTCTTGCAAAAGCACAGAGACCTATAACACTCGATGCAAAGCAAATCACAGAATCAGGCGAAAAAGATGCCCAGACATATGTTGCCTACGCTATCGGGTTTATTTCAGCATTCCTCATTTATATGTCACTCTTCATTTACGGTGCCCAGGTTATGCGTGGTGTGATTGAAGAAAAGGTAAGTCGCATTGTTGAAGTAATCATTTCTTCTGTAAAACCATTCCAGTTGATGCTGGGTAAGATCATCGGGATAGGATTGGTTGGCCTTACACAATTTGTACTCTGGATAGCGCTTTCCCTCGCATTATCAACTGTTGCCGGAACTGTGATGATGAGCAAGTCGACCGGTAACATTACTGAGCAGGTCGCAAAATCACAAGGCGTTTCCTCTGCACAGTTATCGCAGGCATCGGCCACTCAGGTTCAGGAAAATGGTACGGCTAAAATCATGAAGTCAATTGAGAGCATCCCTGTTGCCTATACTATTTTTTGCTTCCTTTTTTATTTCCTTACAGGCTATATGCTCTACAGCGCCATATTTGCAATGGTAGGCTCTGCTGTAGACAACGAAACCGAAACACAGCAATTCATGTTGCCCATTACTTTGCCGCTAGTCTTTACCTTTATTATTTCTATGAACTTCATCATCAACAATCCCGATAGCTCATTATCCATATGGCTGTCTATGATTCCATTTACATCGCCCATTGCCATGATGATACGCATACCGTTTGGTGTGCCTGCATGGCAACTGGCAATATCCATGATGCTAATGATTTTAGGCTTCTTGTTTACTACATGGGTAGCAGCTCGTGTGTATAGAGTAGGCATTCTTATGTATGGCAAAAAAGCCAGTTATCGGGAGTTGGCAAAATGGTTTATGTATAAAGAGTAGTTCTCCGCAATAGTAAAATTCTTAGTTTTGGGTATATTATATGATGGAAGCAAAAGCAAAATACCTGACTTACCTGTTTATTGTTTGTTTCTTATTTACCCCTGGCATTTCCCGGGGCCAATTCGAAGTATCTTCTGGCATAGACCTTAGTTACCCCTTATTGACCAATAAGTACAACAAAATACTTAATTACGGCCAGCTCAGTTTTGGCCTCAGGGCTGGTATCGCCTACAAGCCGCCTGAAACCCAGTTTTTCCCCATCCTTAATCTGAGTATTGGCCGATGCAGGTTGCCCTTGTTACAGATTAATAAGAATGTTGCCGCAATCAATTTCGATTACATCAATGTAATGCTCAATGAAAATTTTATTGTTCATTTTCCTAAAAGCGAAGTATTTATATACGGCGGCATAGGCTTTACCAACCTGAAGCGCAAAAACATCGTTTTTACCGGCCCCGGCTATTCGCAGCTGGAAGCCACAGTTGATTCGGTTAAAGATGTAACCAATCTGTTTCCGGCAATGAATATCGGATTTGAGTACAACTATGGCGAATCGGCCGGCAAAGATCTGTATATCACTATGGGTATCAACTTTCAGTACATAATGCTGCTCGCCGAGCGGAATAATTATTACCTTACCGTAAAGCAATCAGCCTTTAATTACGCGCCTTATAATGCAGGTTTCTCAGGCGATGTTATTGCCCCATCTTTTTATCTTGCCATTCACTACCTCCTCCATCACAACAAAAAGAGTAAAATGTACCTCTGAAACTATCTGCTAACTTTATGTCTTAAAATAGCAATAAGTTGAGATAAAGTACTTCAGCACAATGTATGGTCCCCTATAGCGAAAAGGGTTACATCCATGGAAAAGGTTGCTACCTATAGATATTCTCAAAATTGGCCAGAAACCCTTTGTCCTACCATTTTCCAAATTTGAAATCCTGACTGAAAGCCAAATGGATGGTTCCCTTTAGGGACAGGGTTTACCCCAGCAGGCTTTTCTTGATCTTCCACATCAAAGCATCATTTTTCTGTAGCACCATATACAGTTCCCGTTCTCCTCCGAAGGTTCGGAAAAACCGCTCCACGCCCTCATCCATGCTGCCCTCAAGGTCAAAATACTGTTGTCTCCGCTTCTTCGCTTGTTTTATGCAGGTCCATAAAAGCAGCGACATTGCTTTATATCCATTAGACTCAGGGTTTTGCCCACCCATAAAGTAGTAGCTTCGGGTATCATCCCACACATTCCACACTATTGAAAGGGTATTTTCACCATTTTTGGCAACCAGGAGTTCGCCGGCATTATGCGCAATACAGGCATCAAGTATTTTTTTAAGATCAGCCACTTTATAGTTAATTTCCTTTCCCTTTCCGGTGAGAGTATTGAGCTGAAACTGATACAGGTGTTCCAACGCACCATTGTCTGTTAATATTGTTTTCACTTGTTCTGCCTGCTTTATATTCCGGCGGGCCGAATCCTTAATGTTTGCAAGCAGTTCAGTTTCTGATTGTGCAAGATTTATCAGGAAGGTCTGCTGCACCTCAGTATGTAATTTATATTGCCTGAAGATGCCTGCCTGTTTTATTCCGGGGGTAATTGCCATATGCCATACCTTGCAATCGGGCAATTGTTTCATCAGTTCGGCAACAGTCTCATATTCATAAGCATCAATCCGGCTTTGCCTCAGATCAGAAGGATAAAAAACATGCGGCCCAAGGTAAGGCGTCAGTACCGGATTGCGCATCAGGCTCACACCCATTTTATTTTCAATAGGGTAGGCCCATACACCCCTTACGTCCTCTCCCTTCATCGAAATAGCTACATCCCACTCATCACAAACCACATCCAGCCACCATGGCTGCATGAAGACCGGAATACCGGGCTTTTCTGTGCATATCTTTCTATAAAGTTCTTTATCTGACATTTTTGCTATCGCCGACTAATAATCATTTACTTAAACTGCAAAACTCTTGCCGGTTGAATCCGTCGAATATATAACGTCGGTAACCACATACAAAATACACAAAGCACCAGGGTTGCGGCATCAATTAATCCTACCTGCCACCAGACAATCCTTATAGGTGCATAATGCATATAGTATATATCCTCCGGCAATTTTATTATCCCATAATGCACCTGCAGCCAGCAAAGACCCAGAGCCAAGGCATTGCCCAGCAATATCCCCGCCAACCCTATCAGTGCTGCAATACCCAGGAAAATGTTCCGGGTCTGATTAAACGGCATACCAAGTGCTTTTAGCAGGCCTATCATATTGGCCCTGTCCACCATCAGTATCAGCAATACAGCTCCCATATTGATTATGGACACCACAGCCATTATTACCAGCAGAATAACGCCATCCAGGCTTATTAATTGCAGCCAGTCGAAAATGGATGAATAATTTTCAACGGTAGTATAGGCTTCCAGTGGCGGATAAATCAGGTTGTAATGTATGTATGCACCAACAGTATCGGCATATTGATTGTCTGTCAGGTCCACCTGGTAGCCATTTATACTGTCGGCAGGCCAGTTGTTGATACGCTGCAGCAGCCTCATATCGCATATCCCGAAATTTTTGTCTACCTCCTCCATGCCGCTATGAAAGATGCCGCATACCCTTACCTTTCTTATCCGCAACGAGCTGTTTTCGTAAAAATCAAGCAATACCGAATCACCGGCATTTACATTCAGTAAATTGGCTGTTGTTGTAGAGAGAATTACTTGTTTGGAGTAGGAGGTATCGCTGAAATCAATCCAGTTGCCTGTGGTTGAGATCCCCTTCATAAAGTGGTAATCCTTATTTACGCCTTTCAGCGCCAATACTTCCATATTGCCATTGGCCTGCACCAGTACAGGTTTTTCAGTAAATGGGTATACATCAGTAACATGCGGTATCTTTCTGATAGAGTCGGCCAATCCCCGGCTGTGATAAACCGGCTCAGAATAGTTTAGTGCCGACGATTTTGTTTCATCAAACCGCACAACATGCACATGTCCCATAAAACTGAATAACTTCTCGGTAACGGCGTATCTGAATCCCGTAACCACGGCTATCGAAACAATCATAACTGCCACGCTTAGCGCAGTAGCCACAATAGCAAGCCTTATCATAAACGAAGAGAATGTTCCCTTCTGCTTTGCAAGGTATCGCCGAGCTATAAAAAATGGCAGATTCAAATTATATATGGATTGAACTCAAAAGTAACCCATTTCCTGTTCCCATGCATACTGCCCAGGTCAGATAAACCATTCAGGAAAAGCAATACTCCGGAAAATTTATTGGCGAAGCTAATCAGGCAAAACTCTAAACGGCAAATTGCCAACTGTCAACTGTTAATTACTTCCTCCCTGGCGGCGTAATGTTGCCCATACCTATGCGGTAAGCTTCGCGGCTCATATCCACCTCTACATTTTCAGAGCTTCCTATTACATTGCCGTTGAGCGCAGTAATATTTACGTTCTTGGTAACATTGCCCCTTTTGGTTTCCTTGTTGTAGTTGAGCTGTTCGCCCACAGTGGTAAAATAGATTGGATTGGAAATGGTAACATTATAGGCCTCTACAAGGCCGTCATTTTCAAATATTATGGCGCTGTCGCAAGTAATCTGGTTGTTGCCAATCTTGAACTGTACTGTACCCAGGTACTTTGTATTGTCTTTTTGTTTCTTTTTACCTTCTTTTTGTTCGGCAGGCACAGCTACCGTCTTGTCGGCATGAACGAGGTTCAGAATACCATCACTCTCTTTGTTTTCATCTTCTTTTTTATCGGTCTGGGCATTACTGAATAAGGGCAGTAATAATAATATAAATATGATCTTCTTCATCTTGAAATTTTGCTAAAGATACAATGAAATTAAACTCACTAATCAGCTTATAATTTTTTTAACGCTTTGCCCTCACCTATCAACTTATCACTTATCTCCTTATCAACTCTTATCAATAGATAATGATCCGGCACCCAGGAATATCAATCCGAAAAACACAAACATCAATTCTATTGCTTCCGATGACTCTTTTATACCATTGCCGCTGGCAAACAAAGTAGCCACCGCCACAATAAAATTAATCACCATCAGCACACACACCAGCCGGAACCACAATCCTAGCACACAAAATATCCCCCCGATAGTCTCCGTAATGGCACACATAAACCCCCACATCACAGGTATAAAGTGGATATGCAGATGTCCCATATTCTGCCCCAGCATCTCCCACTTGGCTATTCCACCGGTCAGCTTTGGCAATCCATGCAGAAACATCATTACCCCCAGTCCTGCCCGCAAAACCAGCAGCCCGAAGTTGCGGTAATTACCCAATTGTGAAAATAAAGCCATGGCAGATTTTTATTGAGGGTAAAGATAATTGAAATGATGGAATTTGGAACAAACTCGCCAGGCAGGTTGAAACTGTAAACTGTGAATTGCCAACTACAAAACTACCCCAGCTTCTTCGGTTTCCACCCAAGGTCCGAGAACTTCTTCCGCCTAAGCAGGAAATAATCCCACACTATGCTGCGCCGGTAAATTCCTTCTTCGTTGCGCCCCTTCGATAAACTCAGGGCGATCAGTTGCTTGTTCTCACGCCGGCGCTGCAGCCATTTGCCCAGGTCACGGTAAAAATGGAAATGAGCCTTGAGTATGGTTCCGGTTTGCTTGTATTCACCGGTCAGCAGCAGCCTCAGCCCTGCCACACCATCCAGTATCAGCCTGAACGGGAAAAGCCACAGCAGCTTGCTGGTCTTTTCATTCTTTATCAGCAGTATCAGGTTATTCCGGAAGTTGTAATACAGCTTGGCAGGGCTGCCATAGCTTATCACACTGCCACCTACATGATACACCAGCGATTTGCCTATGTACCCAATCTTATAGCCTGCATTCTTCAGCCGCCAGCATACATCCACCTCCTCCATATGGGCATAGAGGTCTTTGTCCAGTCCGCCTACTTTTTCATACAGGTCGGCGCGCACCATAAAGCACCCGCCTGAGGCCCAGAACACCTCTATATTATCGTCATACTGGCCCTTGTCTTTTTCTATATCAAAGAAGATACGCCCGCGGCAAAAGAGGTAACCCCAGTTGTCCATAAACCCGCCACCTGCGCCTGCATATTCAAAGCACTCCCTGTCTCTCCAGTAGCGTATTTTGGGCTGGCAGGCCGCCAGCATTTCGTCGCGCTCCATAGCAACGTGCAGCGGCGGAAACCATCCCTCCGTTACCTCAAAGTCGGCGCTGAGCAGCACAAAGTATTTGGCCTTTATCTGTTTCAGCCCTTCGTAATAGCCATTTGCAAAGCCATGGTTTACGGCTATCTGTAGCGTATGTATGCTCGGAAAGTTGGTTTGCACATAGCTCAGTGTATCGTCGGTCGACGCATTATCTACCACAATCACCTCATAGCCGGTATGGGCTTCGGCTACAATTTTTGGCAAAAAAAGTTCATGCCACTTAGTTCCGTTGTAGCTGAGTATTACAACGGCTGTATCCTTATGGCATTCTATCATAGCGGGGTTGTGCTATTGATTATTTATACTTGGGTTCGTAAAGAGTATTATCCGGCGCAGTTATTTTATCGTTGGGCTGGTAGTGGTGCTCATACAGATTGTAGCATCCGGCCCAGGCAAAAATAAAAATGCCGAAGAAACTCAGTACAAATAAAAAACGCGATTTAGTAGGCTTATTCAGCTCTATATCATGCGGATTGTCAATTTCAATTTCGTGATCGTTAGTATGGCTATCCATGAAGTATTTTGATTTCCGGGGCAAAAATAATAGTAATTCCCTCAAAATCATAATATTTTTACCGTTCCTTCGTTAATCGGGTTAGAATTATGCGACAGTACCTGAATTGGAAAACTTATTTCTCTTTAATTGCGCTTTTTATTGTTGGCGCTTCACTCTATTATACCAATCAGTTGGCAGGCAAGCTGGCCGAAGAGGAAAAGAAAAAAGTGCTCGAAGTTGCCAATGCCATCAAAACACTCAGCAGCAGTAAATCCAATCCCCAGGACTATGGATGCGCTTCAAATATTCTCTCTCAGAATACCACCATTCCCCTTATATATACCAACGATTCAGGCATAATACAGGGCTCCATCAATATTGATACCATTCACTCACTTACCCCCAAGGATAAAATTGTTCAGGAAAAGCTGGATGAGTTCAAAAAAATACACCCCGAAATTGTTGTCGACTTTGGCACCGGCAAAAACTATGTTTATTATGGCGAGTCGTACCTGCTCACGCAGTTGCGGTATTTTCCATATGTTCAGCTCGCTATTATCCTTATCTTTCTGGCTGTAGTACTTTTTGCCTTAACCTCCGCCCACCGCAGCCTGCAAAACCAGGTGTGGGTCGGACTATCCAAAGAAACGGCCCACCAGCTCGGCACGCCGCTCAGTTCTATTGAAGCATGGCTGGAGCTGCTGCGCGAAGAAAACCCCGAAAGCGAGGCCGCCCTCGAAATGCAGAAAGACCTCGACCGCCTCAAGCTCGTGGCCGACCGTTTCAGCAAAGTAGGCAGCGCCCCGCAGCTGGTGGAAGAAAACCTCGTAACCCGCCTCGAAGGCATAGTAGAGTATATGCAGCGCCGGTCGCCACAGCGGGTGAGTATTACCTTTCACAATAAAGAGGCCGACATACCCGTATACATCAGCGGCCCCCTCTTCGACTGGGTTATGGAAAACCTCATCCGCAATGCCCTCGACGCCATGGCAGGACTAGGAAAAATAGATATTACCGTAATCAATACTCCCCAGCAGGTTTGGGTAGATGTGCAGGACGACGGCAAAGGCATACCCGGCCACCAGGTGAAAAAAGTATTCACACCCGGCTTCACCACCAAGAAACGCGGCTGGGGCCTCGGCCTCTCCCTCTCCCGCCGCATCATTGAGAAATACCATCATGGCTCCATCTTCGTAAAGCAGAGCGAGATAGGTAAGGGCACTACTTTCAGGATTATATTGAGGAGGTGATGTGATTCGGGGAATTCAAATATTATAGTGGAAGTTTTTACATAGTGGAGAATTTTTATGTAATAAATTATTTATGACGGAATTGAATAAATGTACAGTTTGCTGAAAGATAAAACTGTACACTTCTTTATTGAATTTCAACAAATTATGCCTAAAAAACTGTACAAAAAGTGAGCAATGCTTTGACCAGTGGATTTTTTGTCTGAACACGATTTTAAGGATTTTTATGATTTACATGATCTATTTTAAAATGTACTTGTTTCCTGTCAACTTTGAAAAAAGCAGCCTTCCGAATAGTTTTTTTGTTTGGTTATCCCATTGTCTCAAAAAATGCGATGGGATAAGGGTAAACGCTGAAAGTCTTTCTGGTGGCTGATATAAATTAATTTCCGATTATCTCATCTTATCGCACCTACCTATCGGCCGGCAGGTTATTATCCCAATTCGAAACTCAGTGCAGGCTCCATCCTCAACCCGGCCCTCTCCATCCACTTCAGCTTTGGTATACTGATGCGTTGCGCGGGGGTGTGGGTGAGGAACACCAACATCGGCGGAAATGGCTTTGCTTCGTGGAGACATCGGCTGCGAGTAAGGAAACTAGGCGAAGACTTAACCTTCGACCAGTGGATTTTTTGTCTGAACACGATTTTAAGGATTTTTATGATTTAGATGATCTATTTTAAAATGTACTTATTTCCTATCAACTTTGAAAAAAGCAGCCTTCCGAATAGGTTTTTTGTTTGGTTATCCCATTGTCTCAAAAAAATGCGATGGGATAAGGGTAAACGCTGAAAGCCTTTCTGGTGGCTGATATAAGTTAATTTTCGATTATCTCATCATATCCCATTTTTGGTGGATTGGGAGATTCAGTGCAAGCTGCAGTCTAAACCCCGCTTTCTCCAGACCCTTCCGCTTTGGTACCCTGATGCGTTGCGCGAGGTTGTGGGTGAGGAACACAAACAACGGCGGAACAGGCCGATTGAAAATGCTTTTTGTTTGGTTATCCCATTGTCTCAAAAAATCGCAATGGGATAATGGTGTTGGCTGAAACTCATGCTGGTGGCTGATATAAATCATTTCACGATTATCTCTTCTTATCCCATTTTGACCCACTGTGGCACTTAGTACCGGCTCCCGCCTCACCCCGGCCCTCTCCAGACCCTTCAGCTTTGGTAACCTGAAGCGTTGCGCGGGGTTGTGGGTGAGGAACACTAACAACAGCGGAAATTGGTATTAACATTTTTTATAATTTAGATTGTTTCATAGTTTAATAAATTATAATTAGACATAAAATTTGGAACAAAGGTAAGATAGGTAGTCGTTAATTCCTAATTATAAGGCATATTTATTTTTTATGGTAATAATTGGTCGTTTTTGTGTTGATAGTTGGAATGGAATCTGCTTCAGAACCATGATGCGCAGAGTCCCACCCCACACACAAAATGCCATTCCTATCGGCAGGCAAGCTTTGCTTCGTGGAGACATCGGCTGCGAGTAGGGAAACTGGTCGCAGACTTAATTATGTTGTGGAAGCGGGACCATTCGGCATTGCAGGGTAGCGTGATGCTTCGACCAGTATGCATTATTTTATTTTTTTATAACCTTGGACCAGTGGGGATCGTAATACAGTTCATCCGGAAATGTCCGATATATCAGGGATAGCTGTAGCAGGTTGTCTTTGCTTGGTTTCGATATGCCTGCTTCCCATTCCGAAACCCGGGCATGGCTTTTAAGACAGAGCAGGAAGGCAACTTCCTTTTGCTCTAAACCCGCAAGCAGACGGTATTTCCGTAGTCGGTTTGGTGTTAATCGGCTTCCACGCTTCATGCTTCTTATAATTGCAATTACAGAGAACAGGCATAAGATGCCTTATGTTCGGTAAAGGGAACATGGAACGATTGCAAGAACCAACTTGCAAATCCTTTATATCAGGATGAGTTAAACGAAAATTAAACTGCTTTATTCCCCTGTTTAACCCAGATTTTGCATTAGGAACTTGTCATAAGACTTAATGGCAGTTGTGCGTTTTCAATAAAGCTAAAGAGGCTATCATACCATTGTCGTCGTTTGAGCGGTACCGACATTTTCAGCACTGTTCGATCAGTGGTTTTGCCGATCCAACTTCCAACTGCAAAGCAGTTGAACTTTAAGGTCGAAAGTCTAGGCGTAGGTTGCGTTTGAAGCGTTAGATGCCTGAATAAACTCATCAGATTATAAGCCACCATGGTAAATCTCATGGCTGTTTCCGTGGCGCAAAAGCTATCCATACAAAAGCCCTCTGCGCCAAAATCCTCCTTTAGTTCTTTTATCCTGTTTTCTGCATCTCCTCTTCGCTTATACTGGTTCCATATTTCGGTAGCAGGTAGTGATTGGTTTGTAACAAATGCGTGATAGCGGGTATTATATACTTTATCATCTGCAATACCCAAGGTGCTAAATAAGGTTTTCAACTTTTTCCCGGTTGCTTTGGGACGTATTTCCTCACTTTGTTTAATAACAACTATACGCCTGGCTTGTTTCCAGTCGCCTTGCTTATGTGTGATCTCACTTATCCACAACCCTTCGCCAATGGCAACCCAGTTGCTGATATCATAAATCTCACTTTGCAGGCGGGCATATAATTTACAGGACATCACATAGGCTACTCCCTTACCTTCTATATAGTCCAGGATAGAACTTGTACAAAAACCGCTGTCAGCTCTGAACAGGCCCACCTTTTTATTCTTTAGTATTGTAAATGTTTCTTCCAGGAAATTAATACAATTACTACTGCTGCCTGTATTGCCACTGCGGTTCCAGCAGTTGGCAACCATACGTATATCATTGACAAAAGCAAATAACGGATGATGGCTGTTCCTGCCGGGCTTTTTAGGATTGTATCCTTTTTTGCTACCCTCCTGTTCTCCATAACGGGTTATTACACTGCTATCTACGTCAAGAGTATAATTGTCAAAAGTCAATTGTTCAAAAAACCAGCTATACAGATCAATGAACAATTGATGATTCATTGATGGTGTGAATTTCTTAAAAAAACGACCGAATGTTGTGCCGGAGGGAACTCTCTTCCAGCCAAATATGTTCCTCAGCACCTCATCAACTTTTACCACCGCAGTCTGGCTAAATCGGAAACAACCTATCCAAATGCTTACCCAAAAACTCTCTACGATGGCAATAGCATCGATTGAATTGTTACTCTTACCCGAAGGCAGACCTAATTCCTGCAGCTTGCTGCTGATGCCAGTACGATCAATTATCTTTTTCATCTCCTGCATACCGCCCCAAGGGGTCACAGGATCATCAACATATTCGTGACGAAGAGCCATGCCTAAATATAGCCATTTTGTCAGAATCTATTCAACTGCAAAATTTGGGTTTAAGAGAATCCGTAAAGTCAACATCTTAAGTTTTATTGTGCCTTTGTGTTGACGGCTTACTTAATTGAGCAAACTAAAGTAACTTCGCATATAATAAATTGTACCGCCGTGAGAATAGATCAACATGTTTTACATTCCCTCCATGATTGCGACAGACAGGATTATGATTCTGCATTGCTCCATGCAAGTTTTGCTATTGAGGGAACTGCGAAAAACTTGTTTCACAAAGGAGGAAGACAGGCATACAAAGATTGCCTTCGCCAGTACTATTGGCTGATTGAAATAATGATTGGCGGGGTAATTGATTTAAAAACAACATTCAATAATGTTGTCATTAAAGTTGGATCGAGAAAGGTGCTACCCAAACCTGATCTAGCGGATGTCATCTACCATATTTTCAGGTGTAACCACGCTCATGCGGAAGAAATACCACTAAATTACAGTTTGTTGCCTTTGGAGGATGGCAACCCAATTTGGATAATCGGGAGTGATACGTTGCAAATGCCAATCTTAATTATTTTTGCCTTACTATCGGTTTCGGTATTTGCCAAATGTAATAACAAGATACAGACGGAGGGCATTGAGTATCTCATTTATGGTAACGCCGAACTTGGAAATTTCAAGTTTCTTATCAAGGACTTTTGGGGTAAAGAAGACGACTTCCGAGCGATCGTGACTGCCAAGTACCCAAAGCCTATAGTCGTGAAAATTGAAGGATTATTCTGAAAAAGAAGGAGTGATTTGACCATCAAAATGGCTGATATAAAGAGCGTAGATCGAATAAAACTTGAACGATACTTAAGCATGAGTGGCGGGTTCGTGTGTAATTTTTCCGATAGAACATTCAGAGATTTCATTCTTGAGTGTACTGGCGTTGACGTTTATGGTCAAGGATATGATGAAGGAGGCACTTCCAAAGCAAACAGGTTTAGAACATTTTGGAAGAAAGAATCTAATTATCTAACTGCCAAAGTGCTTTTGGAAATGGCTAAATTTTGGAAAAGTGAAAAGGAAGCCCTTCCCTCCGCATTTACTGCCTTTGATCCATCCCTCTATGAAGATTGCCTGAAAATAATTAGCGCACTTGAGAGCAACACACCAATAACAGACATCACAGCATTACAACCAAATTCTACTGATAAGAGTTTTTCGATACTCGCTATATCCATTCAGGAAAGCATAAAGAAGAACGAGCCAGACCAAGCGCTTGATCGGCTTCATACTTTTGTAACAAAATATCTACGAGAACTTTGTAGTCGGCATTCAATTGCATTTAATAAAGACACAGCTTTACACAGCTTAATGGGAAGCTATGTGAAATTTTTGCAGACCAATCAATATATTGACTCAGGAATGACGGAAAGAATTTTGAAGTCCTCGATTTCGATACTTGAAGCCTTCAATGATGTAAGAAATAATCAAAGCTTTGCCCATGATAACAACATACTCAACTATAGTGAGAGCGTTCTAATTTTTAATAATATCTCGAATACCATCCGCTTCATTGATTCAATTGAAAAGAAAATTGAAGACACCAAAAAAGAACAGCAAAAAACTGAAGTAAATTGGGAGGATCTTCCGTTTTAGTTGAGGTAAAGCTCATCTGCAGAGTTTTCATGTAGATTAATCAATTTCAAAAAATTCAAGACACGCGGACGCAAGAAACTGAATAACCACGCTTACTCCATTTTTTTGACTATCTCGCATCAACTGATTTATAAATCTCTTTAAGGTTAGTAAGGTAATCGTTTGCTGAGTATTTATCGACTTTTTCAGTGTTGTTTATTTCCTGACGCCTACGGTTCCGCGAGCCATCTCTTTCCGAACTATCATCAAAATATTTAGCGATTATACCTTTTAGTTTGGGTGAGGGTGCTGATTGAATTGGAACTACTCCAATGCTGTCACCCCCTCCTTTTCGTAGATAAACCGTATCTTGAATCAATACAGTCTGTCTAAAGATTGTATCATAAACGTTCTGTTGAATTCTTTTGACTGTTGTGTCAGTTACTGCCACGGCTGATGGTATTCTCTTGGGCATGAAATAAATAAGGAGATCACTTTTAAAAGTAAATCCCCACTTTATTGTTTTCTTTTTAAGAAAAGGAATAACATCTGAGCTTTTCATAATAGCCGCCTTCTGCGTATCTATAACCACGAGAAAGGGAGGGACATATTCTCCTTTATCAAGAGCCTGCTGTACATAATGCAGAAGTTGGGTAAACATGGCATATGTGCTTACCTTATGATTATCTTTTGCCTCAAACCAGATTTCTTTAGTCTGGATATCAATCAGGTTTTTATTATAACCTTTTAGCCCCAGCGCTTTGATATAAATGTCCTTTACATCTTCTTCGCTCCGTGCATGCTGTAATTTTTCGTAAAGGCTCATTTTTCAAATTTAGGGAAGAAAGGTGAAAAAGATTTGCCCTGGCGGTGGCTCTCTTTACTGATTGCTGGAAAGCATTCTTTGATTAAGGTGCTTGCGCGTTTTTCGTTGAGGCTGAGGGGCATTTGATTTGTTTGGTGTGGTGTGGATAAAAATAAGGAAAATAATTGATAACCCCCTGCCCCTAAAGGGGAGTACAAAATATTAAGATTTCAGCTTTGTTTTTTAAATTGAACGCTTATGATTCTTCTGTTTGTGTTTCCGGATTGTCGCGATTCGATCACCCCTGGTTGCACTCGGCATTCGCCTCGTTCAACCGGTCCCCTCTTCGAAACAGGAAATGACCACCTCCCTCCCGGGGACACCGGGAGTACTCCTCCTTGAAAAAAGGAAATGACCACCCCGGCTTCGCCACCCCTCCTTGAAGAAAGGAGGGGAGTCTGTTGCAAAATTCCTGATGGGCGCGTAATTCGGCAAGCTCATTATGACAATTATTTCCTGAGGTTGCTTCCTTCGTCGCAATGACCATCATTTTTTTAGATTTTTTGTGTTTCAATTTTTGGCTGGCTCAATAGATATCCTTACTTAAACTTTGCCCCGTCGATACCTCAGGGCAGGCCAATAGCGAGATAATGTTGAAGCGTGCTATGGCCACTGAAGCCAAATAGATTATTTATAGCCTGGACAAAAAAATTAGAACCGTAAATTTCCTAACAAATCATGCTGTATTGGGCAGTTTACAAAAGCCAGAAACAACTATGAATAATATAATAGGCTAACTGATGATTTGCCCATGGCAAGTGCCTGTACTGAGTTGAAACCCCGATTCTTTCAGCTGTTTTTTCCCGCCCATTTTTATTTGCCAATTACAAATGCTGCTCAGGCTTGTTTAATCCCTATATTTGACCCAATCTACCGCACAATAAATGAATATCGAAATCTGGTCTGTGGGCAAAGAAAATGAATCCTTCATAGATGAGGGTATCAGTTATTATTTCCAGAAGACAAAGCCCTACAATCCGGTTTCACTGGTGCTGCTGCAAACCGCCAAGAAAAATGCCACAACTGATATTGAGCGCACCAAACTACAGGAGGAAGAAATGATACTGAAGAAACTTACTCCTGCCCATTACCTTGTTTTGCTGGATGAACGGGGCAAAATGCTCAACTCCATTCAGTGGTCGCAGCAGTTTCAGCAGTGCATGAACCAGGGTGTAAAAACACTGGTGATACTGATAGGGGGCGCGTTCGGCGTTACGGAGGCGGTAAAGAAAAGAGCCAATCAGTGCTGGTCGTTGTCGCACCTCGTATTCCCGCATCAGCTGGTGAGGCTTATGGTATCAGAGCAGGTATACCGGGCCTTCAGTATCCTCAATAATTCACCTTATCATCACTCCTGATTTTATACAGGAGCGCAAAACAGTATATAAACCCGTTTCCTTTCCTTACTTTCGCAAAACAAAATCTCATGGCTACAAATTATACCATCATCATTATACTAATAACGGTACTTATTTCGCTGCTTGCGTTTAGCAACAATGAGTTAAGGAACCGGTTAATACTATACCCGTATGGTATGAACGATGTGAATGAATATCACCGATTGCTCAGTTCGGGTTTCATTCATGCTGATATTCCTCACCTGGCTTTTAATATGTATGCCCTGTATCTTTTCGGCCAATATATGGAGCGCGATTTTGCCACCCTGAGCGCCAGTTGGGTATTTGTGGTGCTGTATCTTACGGGTATTATAGTTGCCTCGCTACCCTCTATGTTCAAGCACCGCAACCATAGCAATTATATGGCTTTGGGGGCATCGGGTGGGGTATCGGCGGTGCTTTTCGCTTTCATTTACTATCACCCCTGGGATAAGATTGGTATCATGTTTATACCGGTAGGTATACCTGCAATTCTGTTTGCTGTTTTATATCTTGCTTACTCGGCCTGGTCATCGAAAAGGGCCGCCGACAATATTGGCCATGATGCGCATTTATGGGGCGGCGTATATGGATTTGTATTTGCCTTCTTCTCCGATCCCACACATGGCCGTTTGTTTATGGATGCCATCATGAACCGGTATTAATTTGTTTTCAAAGACTAATTGCATTAACTCAGGTATTAACCCTAGATATGAAAGGGCTAAAAATTATAGCCAGGGGGAAGCATATTCAATGGTTTATTGTTCGCAGGTAAACGGTTAAAACCGTTGTGTAAATACTGTATTTTCATACCCACGGTTGAAACCGTGGGCTATGTTAAGATATGAATTTGCATATTGTTCGCCGGTAAACGGTTAAAACCGTTGTGTAAATACTGCATTTTCATACCCACGATTGAAACCTTGGGCTATGTTAAGAGATGAATTTGCATATTGTTCGCAGGTAAACGGTTAAAACCGTTGTGTAAATACTGCATTTTCATACCCATGGTTGAAACCATGGGCTATTGTAAGAGATGAATTTGCATATTGTTTGCAGGTAAACGGTTAAAACCGTTGTGTAAATACTGTATTTTCATACCCACGGTTGAAACCGTGGGCTATGTTAAGAGATGAATTTGCCTATTGTTCGCAGGTAAACGGTTAAAACCGTTGTGTATATACCGCATTTTCATACCCACGGTTGAAACCGTGGGCTATGTTAAGATATGAATTTGCATATGCTAATGGCATTGCGGTGAAGCCATATAATAAGACCATAGTTCAAGTCGTGTAGGGGGCGATATATATGATCTGTAATCAGGTTAATGAAACTATTTCAGCGACATTTTTAACACCAGCACCTTTTCAGTGCAATCGGTAACCTTAAACCGTTCATCTATCCTTATACCACTTACCCATGCTATGCGTTTATTGCACTCCAGCAGTCGGATCTCTTCCTTTTCCTGCAGGGCAATTTTGCTATCTATGAGCAGCCTGCTCACCTTCTTCATTTTCATCTTCATACCCAGCGGGTAGAGGTAGTCGCCATTGCGCCATTTGCGCAGCAGCAGCGGGAAGGTGATGTCCTTCATATCCAGCCAGGCTTCACTATTATCGGTGGGTATCTGTACCGGTTTATCCTTTATGATGAAAGAGAAAATATATTTGCCGGTCTCTATAGTGCAAGGTGCCGATTCAATAACAATCAGGTCGGCGGTAGGCTCGGGCAGGGTAGTGATGACCAGGAAATCCCGGTTCCGTATTACCCGGTGAGTGGATGATGCAACATAATGCCCGCTTATAGATGAAAGCAGGCTCAGCACATCAGTTACCTGACTTGATGAAAACCCAAATGGCAGCAACAACTCATAACATATTGTAGCCAGTGGCTGCCGGAGTTTAAGCTTCCTGATAGGTATATACCAGTCCTGGCCTCTCTGTTCCAGCAGCTGTTTGCGCTCCTGTTCTATAGCCTTTCTGTAAAGCATTTCGGCTTCACCAAATCTGCCAATACTTTGATTCACATTATCTACCACCCCCGGAAACCATGGCTGCATAGCCGGTATTACATGATGTCTCACTGCATTGCGCAGGTAGTCGTCTGTCTCATTCGATGCGTCATCTCTGTATGATACTTTGTTCTCAGCAGCATATTCTGCTATCCTGTCCTTAGTGGCAAACAGCAGTGGACGGATAATATGACCGTTCACAGGCCGTATGCCATGCAGGCCGGCGATACCGGTACCCTTCAGCAGATTGATGAGCATTGTTTCTACATTGTCATTGGCATGATGGGCTGTGACAATTTTAGCATAGTCGTGCTCTTTTCTTATCTCTTCAAACCATTGATACCGCAGGTCTCTTGCGGTTTCCTGTGTGCCTTTTTTCCATGCCTGGGCCTGCTTTTTGGTGTCAAAAAGCACAGAATGGCAGGTAATATTATTCAGCAGGCACCAGTCAAGCACCAGTCTCTCATCCAGATTGGAGGCCTCACCCCTGAGCCCGAAATTGCAATGGGCAACGGCAAACTTAATATTGCATTTCAGAAACAAATCGGCCATCACCATACTATCCGATCCCCCGCTCACAGCGAGCAATACAGTTTCCCCGGGTTTGCTAAAACCACTTGCCTCCCATTCCTCTTTAAATTGTTTCTGTAATCTCATCATCCATATAATATTTCAGCCTATCACCTAATACGCCAGTTCCTCATAAGCCCCTTGCAGTTCGCTATAGGAATGATTGTCTTTTGCAGCTTTAGCCTGTGCCATTCCCTGCTCATAAATCTTTAGTGCTTTTTCATTTTCACCTGCTCGTTCCAGCAGTTTGCCCAGGTGATAATAGGTAGCCACATAAGCAGGGTCATTGGCAAGGTTTATTTCAAAATGGGTTCTGGCGGTTGCTTCATCACCTTCCTTAATATACTCGAGCGCCAGTGCATGATTTAAGAAACAGTCGGCAGGAGTTTGCTGTAAATAGGTTTTCAGTTTTTCAATACGTCCGTTCATAATTCATCAAAAATATAAAACATCCACCAACTCAAAGCAAAACAGGCTGCCTGAAGCAGCCTGTTAGCAGATAAAGTCTGTTATTATACTGCTCGCTGTGTAAAATTGTGCAATGGTAGTTTCACGCAAAGGCGCAAAGCCGCAAACCAATCAATTGATAATAGGTATTATATAAAAGCAAGACCGCAAAGCCATCAAACATTGAAATGCATAATTTTATGCGGATTAAACTATAATACCTATTTCATAATTAGTAATCTTGTAGAAAGCATATTGCCACCATTATCGTTTATGAACAGAATTGTATAAACCCCATTAATGAGGGAGCTAGTATTAATCTGCTGGCGTACATCATAGCAACCGGTTTCAGATACCACCCTGCCCAATGCATCTACTATCCTGATTTTGCCCTTAACGCCGTTAATGCCTGATATTTCAACGTTTACGATATTTTGGGCCGGGTTAGGATAAGCTTCAAGAGCCATTTCATTATTCGATATGTTTGTTATGCTTTCAGCAGTATCAATAGTATAGAAATACTGGGTAAACCCACATCCAATGTCATGGGCGTATTGTCCGGAATAAGCATAATTGGTCATTGGTATTAAGGCGTTGGTATTTAGTTTTTTAACGTTAAAAAAACCTGGAGTAAGACCTAAATTAGGAAACAACCACCAGTTCAAACCAAAGCAACTGCTGTCGTAGACAACCAGTTTATAATAACCGGTAGGTAATTTCACAGTATCGGTATAGAGCTTCTGAAGTTTCGCATTGGCACGCGAAGCAACTACATTATTGTTCCTGTCATAAATAGCCCAGCTATCCTCAGATATGGTTGAGTCGGACGTAATTGCGTTATTGGTTGTGTATAAAATAACCCTGAACTTAGAAGGCCAGTGAGGAGCCGCATAAAACTGCGAAGTCATTATGTTATTAGTACTGTCTGCATCCATTGATCCGTTTACAGTAAGTATTTTCACTACAAACGAATGTAAAAGTGTATCGCCTGAGATGGTGTTTAAATCTTTCAGTGCAGGAAGCGTTACATCAGATTCGGCAAAAGTACTCAGGGCGCAATGCCAGGTGTAATTTACCATGGTGCCGCCTTTCATACCATATTGGAAATTTATTGTATTGATGGTGGATGCTCCCCTGTTTTTAACATGTATTACCGGAGTTCCGCAAATAGGATTCTCCCGCAGATGATTGGCATCGTTGGTAGGTGAAATTATCTGGTCGATTGAGGCATCCAAAGTTTTCTTAAGTGCTCCGTAATAAAACAGGGTTGCTTCGGTAGTATACAGACCGCCTCCTGAATAAGGATCGAACTGTATGCCCAACCTGAACCTGGAACCGGTTACTATACCTGGAAGTTCGGTATAATGAGGATGAACCAATGCGCCGGGGCACCAGTTAGCTCTTTCAAAAACCCATGTGCCGGACTGAGGGTACAATTCGTTAGAACCGCAATCGCTGCGCCAAATTGTTTCATTGGCAATAGGATTGCTATTCAGAATAACCTTGTAATTGTGCGACATAAATTCGCAGCAACCGTTGGCATCAGAGCCATGGCCGGTAACAAGAAATTTTAGAGTTGCCGACCTTGTGAATTCGGGAGCAGTATCTACAACCGGTGTGAAATGTGAATTGATGTCCGGAGTGCCTCCATAACCAAAACTGCCACTCCATAAACGGTGAATTCTGGTTACATCCCTGTCTGGTGTTCCTTCAATCATGGCAAATTTAATGTTCTCAGTAAATCCGCCTGAATAGCCTGAATACAGGGTGCGTATAGTAACAGTATCGTGCAGCAGTGGTGCAAAATCTGTAACATCATATACATAAGTCTGGGTTGCGTCCCACCCCATCCTTGGTGTAAGCGCATTGGCATAAGGAGTAATGAGCCTACCCATTTCGTAAGCCTGTCCATCGGGAGTCATCACATAATTTAATACGGTATAATCCCAGTCGCCGCACCATCCTGAATGCCCTGTTCCGCTACCAGCAGTTGCCGGATTATAGCCGGGGCACATATATTTTCCCAAAGTAAAAATCATATATATGCTTCTGTAAGTTTTTCCGTTTGGAAAGACAACAGTACTGTCGTAATTGCCATACCAACCCAGATTTTTAATATTTGCCTGTACCCAGGTAGTATCGCCGGGAGCCGCCATTGCAGCGGTTGTAGCCAGGCAAAAAAGCATGGATAAAAAGTAAAAACATTGCTTCATATTGTTATGTTTAGATTAATCTTCAAAGATATAGATTATCGTTTTAACAAACCTGATTATTAAAAAAAGTTATACGCTGCTTTTTTAGAAGTACCTTTGCACGCCCTTACCAAAAATTGAATATCAGGGGGCACATTTAAATATATAGTATGCCGGGTTTTACAGTTGCCATAGTAGGAAGGCCGAATGTAGGGAAATCAACCCTATTCAACCGTTTATTGGAAGAACGGAAGGCTATTGTTGATGATCAGAGCGGTGTAACCCGCGACAGGCAATATGGTATTGCGGATTGGAATGGCAAAATTTTCAATGTCATTGATACAGGTGGTTTTGTTGCCAAATCGGAAGATATTTTTGAGCGGGAGATACGTAAGCAGGTAGAGATTGCCATTGATGAGGCCGATCTGATACTTTTTGTATGCGATACCACAACCGGCATTACTGGCCAGGATGAAGATATGGCCGATGTGCTGAGGCGGTCGACAAAACCTGTTTTACTGGCTGTTAATAAAGTGGACAACCAGGAGAGGGCTTTATATGCTACTGAATTCTATTCACTGGGTTTCGACAAGACCTTTATGCTATCCTCCATTTCGGGCAGCGGAACGGGTGAACTGCTGGATGAACTGGTAATGCATATCAAAGATGATGTGGATGCGATTGAGACAGATAAAGACGGAAACCCGCTTCCGAAATTTGCCATTATTGGCCAGCCTAATGCGGGTAAGTCGACATTGCTGAATGCACTGGTGAACCAGGAACGCACCATAGTATCAGATATTGCAGGTACTACACGCGATACCATACATACCCATTACAAGCTTTTCGGTAAGGAGTTTATTTTAATAGATACAGCAGGTATACGTAAGAAGAAGAATGTGCATGAAGACCTGGAATTTTATTCAGTAATCCGGGCGATCCGTGCGATGGATGAGGCGGATGTGTGCATGTTGCTGGTAGATGCCACAAACGGGCTTACTGCACAGGATGTGAGCATTTTCAGTCTGGCTACAAGGAAAGGAAAAGGGGTAGTGATACTTGTGAATAAATGGGATCTTGTAAAGAAAGAAACCAATACCGCCCGTGACTTTGAAAAAGAACTGAAAGAAAAACTGGAACCATTTACTGATGTGCCGGTAATATTTATATCAGCTACCGAAAAATCGCGCATTTTCCAGGGCATGGAAAAGGCAATTGAGGTTTATGAAAACCGCCTTCGCCGCGTAACTACATCAGTGCTGAATGAGATCATGCTACGTGAAATAGAACGCTATCCGGCGCCAATGACCCGTGGTTATTCAGTAAAGATCAAGTTTGTACAGCAGGTACCTACCGCTGTGCCGTCTTTTGCATTCTTCTGCAATCACCCAGATGGAATCAAAGAACCTTATAAAAACTTCCTGGAGAATAAATTGAGGAGCCACTTTAATTTCAGTGGTGTGCCGATAAGGATATTTATGAGGAAGAAGTAATTTTGAATGGCTCAATGGCTTAATGGCTCAATGTTGATTGACTGAATACTAAATACTTACTTCTTCAGACTACTTAATTGAAAACAAGAACACTAAAACAGGACAGGGTAAACATCATTACACTTGGTTGCTCCAAGAATATGGTAGATAGTGAGGTGCTTAGCGGTCAGCTGAACGCCAATGGCATTGATGTGATTCATGAAAACCGTAAACTGGACCATAATATTGTTGTAGTAAATACCTGTGGATTTATTGATAAAGCCAAGGAAGAAAGTGTGAATACCATACTTGACCAGGTAGCATTGAAGAAGAAAGGCAAACTGGATAAAGTATATGTGACGGGCTGCCTTAGTGAGCGCTACCGGCAAGACCTGCTTAAGGAAATACCTGAAGTGGATGCGTGGTTTGGTACTATGGAACTGCCGCTGATACTGAAACAATTGAATGCCGACTATAAAGCAGAATTGATTGGTGAACGCCTTTTAAGTACACCGAAGCATTATGCTTACCTTAAAATCTCTGAGGGCTGCAACCGCACCTGCTCATTCTGTGCAATTCCGCTGATGCGGGGCGGCCATGTTTCGCGAACAATTGAAGACCTGGTTACTGAGGCTAAGAGGCTGGTGAGAATGGGTGTAAAGGAAATAATGCTCATAGCGCAAGAACTGACCTATTACGGCCTTGACATTTATAAAAAAAGGGCGCTCCCGGAACTGCTTAAACATTTATCTGATATAGAAGGTCTGCAATGGATAAGGTTGCACTATGCCTATCCGTCAAAATTTCCGCTGGAGATACTGGATGTAATGAAGGAGCGGGACAATATCTGCAACTACCTGGATATGCCGCTGCAGCATATCTCCAACAATATGCTTACTGCCATGAAACGGCAGATAACCAGGGAAGAAATAACCGACCTTATAGCCAATGTTCGCGACCGGGTACCAGGCATCTGCATACGTACTACCCTCATTACCGGTTTCCCCGGCGAAACAAGAGATGATGTGGAAGACCTGAAACAATTCCTCGTTGATACCCGGCTCGACAGGGTAGGGATATTTACTTATTCCCACGAAGAAAACACCACTGCCCACGATCTTGTTGACAATATTCCTGCCGAAGAAAAAGAGGCCCGCGCACAGGAGATAATGGAAGTGCAGCAGGAAATATCCTACGAAAAAAACCAGGAGAAGATAGGCAATACTTACAAGGTTATAGTAGACAAAAAGGAATCAGGCCGCTACCTTGCCCGCACCGAATTCGACAGTGTGGAAGTAGACAACGAAGTTGTCATTCACAGCAAAAAACCACTGCCAATAGGTGATTTTGTGAATGTAAAAATTACCAAGGCTTTTGATTATGATCTGGAAGGGGAGGTGGTAGAATCTAATGATGATAAACCGATTAAACTTCCTTATTACAGGCTATTATAGTGTTCTGGTTATTAATGCATTTTTAACATTGCCTAATTTGCTCATTGCTTCAATACATCCTGTAATACTTCCCTGGCAAGGTTTTGATTATTCCCTGCATCTCCAGTTGCAGCAAAGTAGCAGCCAATTGCGAACTTGAAAGCCCTGTATGGTGGTATAGCTCATCGGCATGAACGCTGTCTTTAGTTTGCAGCAGGTCTATTATCTTTTGTTCTTCAGGCAGCAGATTGATGAATAGTTGCCGCTGCACTGCTTTTGGTCTTGCTTCTTTGTTCCAGTTCATAAGGTCTATCAGGTCTTCCGGTTTTGTAATCATAGCTGCCACGTTCTTTCTTATCAGTTCATTGCATCCTGCACTGCGGGTATCATTCACCCTGCCGGGATAAGCGGCTACTTCGCGGTTATAACCACTGGCCAGATTGGCTGTAATCAGGGCTCCGCCTGTAACATGACTTTCAATCACTACAGTTACATCGCTCATGCCAGCAACAATTCTATTTCTCATCGGAAAATTATTCCGGTCTGGCAGCGTTTCTGATATAAACTCAGTCAATAAGCCGCCATGTTCTGTCATCTGCCCGGCAAGAGAGGTATGTGTAAAAGGATAGATTCGTCCCAGCCCATGGCCCAATACACCAACAGTAGCCGTGCCTTGATGCACGCATTTTTTGTGGGCAATAGCATCAATACCCAATGCCAGGCCACTAACTATCAGTATATCGTCCAGTGTCCGCAAGCCATCTACCAGTTCTTCGCACAACTGATGCCCATAATCTGTATTCTTTCTTGTGCCAACTACTGCAACTATTTTTGCAGCATCAAGGTCGGCATTTCCTTTATAGTAGAGCAGCAAGGGTGCATCGCTGCAATTGCTTAACCTTTTTGGATAATTATGATTGGTGTAGAGTACCTTAATCTCATTTTTCAGTATAAAATCCATTTCCTTTTCTGCCTTTCTGAACACCTCATCATCCTTAAAACCTTTCGCTTTTATTTCACTGACGCCTTCTGTATTTTTTAGTTCTTTTAATGGAGTGTGAAAAATGCTGGTGGCGCTCCCGAATTTTTCCAGCAGCACCCTGCCTGTCTTTGCACCTATGCCAGGTACAAAACCAAGTGCCAACTGGTAATAAACTTCTTTATTTTCATCTGGGGGCAGCATAAAAACGGATCATTCGATAAATGGGAGAATCAAAAATCAAAGAAAGTAAAAAAGTATCATTATCAGTCCCTTTTTTTGGAATCCTTTATCAATTGTGCCAGATTTTTAAAAGTATCTTTGTATCAAATCATTAAAAATGAAAAATGCAGTGTTGCTGATTTTATCTGTCCTGATAGTTTTTTCAGTTGAAGCAAGACAACGTAAACATAAAAAGAAAGTAAAATCAGGTAACAAAATTGAAACCATCACTATGCAACGGACAGCCTGTTATGGACGTTGCCCTACCTATATCATAGAACTTAATAAAAACGGATCAGTTATTTACACGGCTTATCGCAATACCGCAGATTCTGGTGTATTTGAAAAAAATATCGGAGAAAAAAGAGCCGATGAAATTTTCAATCAGGCGGTTACTACCAAAATAGATACCTGCAGGAATGAATATATAATGCGTGTAACCGACTTGCCCGGATTAATATTTACAATAAAGTATGCCGACTCTACCAAGATAATAAATAATGCCAATTTCGGTCCGGCAGTATTAAGAGAATTGTCGGAAACATTAGATGGAATTACCGGCAAAAAGGTAGATGAAACCTGGCACCGGAAGGTTAATTAGCATACAAGGCCTTTTCATTTATAAGCACTTTCAAAAGTGGCACCATTGTTCATTGCATTGGTAAAGCTTATTAGTTTTTCTTTTGTGTACCAGTTTTGGTTACTATTCAGCCCCTCTGGTTTTTGAGCGTTTTTTAGCAAAATCGAGAAAAAATGGTTGAGTTTTTCCGGCATTATTTTATTCTGTGCGACTCACGGAGGCTTCGTTTTGAAAATC